>CANQPG010000021.1 GCA_947625705.1 uncultured Peptococcaceae bacterium
ACATTCTGGGCAGCAATCTGTTCAATCTGGCGGCGCTTGCGGCGGTATCGCTGCTGCTGTTCGGCCGGGTATATCAGCGCCGGGCGGCGCGGGAGCAGCGGCTGCCGCTGCTGGCCGTGCTGGTGATATACGGCCTGCTGGCCGTGCCGGGCGCACGGTGCAATATCTATTTTGCCGGGCTGAATATCGTCTCGTGGCTGATCTTTCTGCTGTATGCGCTGGGGGTGCGTTCGCTGGCGGCGGAAGCTGACGACGCACCGGAGGCGGCGGAGACCGGAGCAATGCGGCTGCTGGCTCGCTTTGCCGGGCTGGCCGCGCTGCTGGTGGCAACGAGTATCGCCCTGACGCTGGTGACGGAGCGGCTGAAGCTGATATATAACATGGAAGCTTCGCTGGCGGGCGCGGTGTTCCTCGGCGTTGCCACCTCGCTGCCGGAGCTGGTCGCCACGATCCAGCTGGTGCGGCTGGGCAATTTCAACGCGGCCTGCGGCAATATTCTTGGCAGCAATCTGTTTAATTGCAGTATTCTGGCGCTGGCGGATCTGCTTTACACCGCCGGCACCATCTATATTTTCGACGGCCAGGCGCTGCGGCTGCTGGCTTGCGGCGCACTGGCTGCCGCCGCCATGCTGCCGGTGCTTTGGGCGCGGCGCGGGCGTTGGAAGTTTTTGGGCTTTGGGTTGGCGCTGCTGTGCTATGCGGCGTTTTTGCTGATGTGAGGAGGAATGGCGGTGCGGCTGATCTGGCGGGAGGAAGAGCCGCTTTTTGCGCGGCTTAAGCAGCTGAAAAAGCCGCTGGTGCTGTACGGCATGGGCGACGGGGCGGACAAGCTGTTCTCGGCGCTGGCGCAGTATGATCTGCAGCCTGCCGGGGTTTTTGCCAGCGACGAATTCGTGCGTGGGCAGAGCTTCCGCGGTTTCCCGGTGCTGACGTATGCGCAGGCCAAGGCGCGCTTCGGTGACATGTGTGTGCTGATCAGCTTCGGCACGGAGCGCCCGGAGGTACTCTCGCGTATCCGCGGTATCATGCAGGAGCAGGAGGTGTACGCACCGCATTTGCCGCTTTTCGGCGGGGCGCTGTTTGACGCGGCGTTTGCGGCGGCGCATGAAGCCGAGCTGCTGGCGGCGGCGGACGTTTGGGCGGACGAGCCCTCACGCCGGGTGTATGAAAACTATCTGGCCTACCTCTGGACGGGGCGGCCGCAGTATCTTTTCGCGGCGGCAAGCCCACGCGGCGACGCGTGGCGCCTGCTTGACCTGCAAGCGGACGAGGTCTATCTCGACCTGGGCGCGTATGACGGCGATACCGTGCGCGATTTTCTGCGGCTGACCGCGGGGCGCTATCGGGAAATTTGGGCGCTGGAGCCGGACGCGAAGAATTTCCGCAAGCTGCTGGCCAACTGCGGCGATCTAACGGATTGCCACGCGCTGCCGCTGGCCGTGTGGTCGCGGGGCGGCAGTCTGCCGTTTGCCGGGCGGGCGGGGCGCAATTCGGCGCTGCAAGCGGGCGCGGCGGGCGCGGCGCAGGCCGTCAGTCTGGACGAGTTGTGGCGGGACGAGATGACCGCGCCGCCCACCCTGATCAAATTTGACGTGGAGGGCGCGGAGGAGCAGGCTTTGCTGGGCGCGTCGGGGCTTTTAGCGGCGCATAAGCCCAAGCTGGCGCTGGCGGCCTATCACCGGACGGAGGATATATACCGCCTGCCGCTGCTTTTGAAGCGCCTGAACCCGGCCTACCGCCTGTATCTCAGGCATCACCCGTATATTCCGGGCTGGGAGACGAATATTTACGCATTATAAAATGAGGTGAGCAAAATGGCTGACAAAATGCCTGAATTTGACGGCAAAAATTTGCAGGCGTATCAGACGGATATGCTGCCGGTTTACGCACCGGAGCTGCTGCGGCAGGCAGAGCTGGCGGCGGGGCGGGCCTATGCGCCGTATTCGCATTTCAGCGTGGGGGCGGCGCTGCTTTTGGCGGGCGGCGAGATAACCTTGGGCTGCAACATCGAAAATGCTTCCTATGGGGCGACGGTGTGCGCCGAGCGGGTGGCGATATGGTCGGCGGTGGCCAAGGGCCTGCTTTCGCCTGATATGCCGCCGTTGGCGCTGGCGGTGACGGCGCAGCCCTGCGCGCTTTGTTTGCAGGTGATGGCCGAATTTGCCAAACCGGATTTTCCGATAATCCTGCCGGCGGAAGCGGATTTCGGCAGCTATGAGAATTCTTATCAGGTGTGGCGGCTTTCGGATCTGCTGCCGCGGGTTTTTCGGCTTTAAGGCGCGGCGAAATTTGTTCAATATTGCCGCAAAACTTGCGATTTGCCTGTTGTGTATTCTGCTTTTATATGGTAAAATGACTATAACTGGACAGTAAATTATTGTGTTAAGAGTTGTGTATAAGGAGGATTGCTATGTTTAAGCGGAAATCTGGTATTTTGATCCTGCTGGTACTGGCCTGTACGCTGTTTTTAAGCCTGGCTTCGGTTGCGGCGGCGGCCACCTACGACTTGGATCGGATCGATCTCTACGATTATTATGATTCGTCCAACCGTATCAGGATCTATGAAGACGATCTGGAGCAGAACATGGAGAAAACCGTTGATTGGCGGCGGATCAAAATCATTCCCCGCGTGATCGACGGCTCTTACACCATTACCGGCGAGGTGAGCCAAAACAGCGACGACGAATATTACGTGACGCTGGACGAGGGCGATACCATTCGCGTCACCATCAACGTCTACGACAACAAGGACGAACGCCGCAAACGTTATTATCTTGATCTGACGCGCGGCATGGAGGGTATTGAATCCGTCCTGTTCACCGCCGACGATTTTGAGAAAGAATTTGAGTCGCTTTCGGCAACTAACAAGCTGGCCGTACCGAAAGACGTGGACAAGGTCAAGATGAAGGTGTATCTTACCGACAGCGATTACGAGGTGGAGTGCAACGACAGCGGCTCTTCCAACAACACCTGGAATATCAGCGTGCCCAAAAGCGGCACCGTCAGCGTCTATCTGAACGTGTATAACGATGACGGCGACGAAGTGGCGGAATACAAATTTGAAATCAGCCGCAGTTCTTCGGCCAGCAGCAGCGCCCAAGAGCTTCTGGACGATTTGACAGTAAAAAACGGCAGCAAGTCTTACGAGCTGTTCCCCGAATTTGACGAAGATATTCACGAATACTACATCTGCGTTCCCAGCGACATCAAGAGCGTAACGCTGACCCCGGATTACGGCGACGACTGCGAAACCGTTAAAATCAACGGCAAAACGGTGCGCGACGGCAACGAAAGCAGCGAGCTTTCCAGCAGCACCGGCGGCAGCTCTTATACCATGAAGATAACCGATGATGACGGCGACAGCGAATCTTACACCATCACTGTTATCCGCGCCAGCGTCAGCAGCGGCAGCGGCGCCGAGCTGGACAATCTGCGTATCAAGCGCGGCAGCAGCAGCAAGGAAAGCAGCATGAGCGAGATCGACTCTGAGCCCTCGTTTGATGAGTATAAGACCAATTATAAGCTGATCGCGGGCGGGGATACGGCGTACTTCAGCTTCCGTCCCTCGCTGGAAGACAGCGACGGCGTTGCGCTTTTGGCTTATGACGACAAGGTGCTGATGCTGGAGAACGACTCTTACTGCACGCCCGTTAAGCTGGAAAGCGACGAGGTGGCGACGCTGCGTTCCTACAGCCCTAACTTCAAATCCTACAAGGATTATAAATTTGAGATCACCGGCCGTAAACTGGACGATACCGATACGCTGGAGAGCATGGAGCTTTATGTGGACGGCGTTAAGATGAACCTTTCGCCCACTTTTGACTCCAAAACGTACACCTACAAAGCGTCGGTGGGGACTAAGGCTGACGTTTACACCATCACCCCCAAGGCGGACGACGCCTCCGCCACCATCACCGTTAACGGCGACACCGTGAAGAGCGGGCGCACCTCGTCGGAATATTCGCTGGCTGACAGCTTCACCAACGTGGTCGTCACTGTGACGGCGGAAAACGGCGACAGCAACACCTACCGCCTGACGATCGACCGCAGCGGCAGCACTACTTCGACCAACCCGCAGGACGGCGACCCGGTGAAGGTAATTCTCCGTATCGGCAGCACGAGCTATATTGTGAACGGCCAGACCAAGCAGATCAGCAGCGCGCCTTATATCAACAGCAGCCGCACGCAGGTGCCGCTGCGGGTGATCGCCGAATCCCTCGGCGCCAGCGTTTATTACAACCCCACTGCCAAGCAGATCACCATCAGCAAGGGCAATGAGCGTATGTATATGGATATCGGCAAGGTCATCAAGGACTTCGATGTGGCGCCGGAGATCAAAGCCAACACCACGTTTGTGCCGATCCGTTACGTTTCGGAGAAGCTGCAATGCAAGTGCAAATACAACAACGCCAGCAAGGAAGTCATCATCACCTATAACATGGACGATGACGATTAAAGGCCAATGAATTTAAACCTCCCTCGAATTTTGCGGGGGAGGTTAAATTTTGCCAAAAACGCAATATGTGCCGCCCGGCTATTGATTTATCACCTTTATATATGCTATAATTAGACAATTTGGAAACTAGGTAGGCTTTTTGGGAACAGGAGTGGTTTTTGGTGCAGAAGCTATATCTGATTTTGGAGAATGGCCGCGTGTTTGCGGGCGAGGCTTTCGGCTGGCCGGGCGAAGTCACCGGCGAGCTGGTTTTCACCACCGCGATGGTGGGTTATCTGGAAACGCTGACCGACCCCAGCTTTTACGGCCAGATCGTCGTCCAGACATTTCCGCTGATCGGCAATTACGGCGTTATTCCTGCTGATTTTGAAAGCGCAAAGCCCCACTTAAAGGCGTATATCGTGCGTGAATGGTGCCGGGAACCCTCCAACTTCCGTTCGGAGGGCAGTCTTGACACTTTTTTAATGCAGAATCATATCGTCGGTCTCTCCGGCATTGACACCCGCGCTTTGACCCGCATTATCCGCGAGCATGGCGTGATGAACGCCAAGATAACCGCCGACCCGGCGGTGACACCGGAGGTGCTGGCGGAGATCAAAGCGTACCGCGTGGAGAACTCGGTGAACAGCGTCAGCCGGGCGGACGTTGAACCTGCGGGCGAGGGGAGAAAAGTGGTACTCTGGGATTTCGGCGCCAAGGGCAGTATCGCCGGGAGCCTGGAGCAGCGCGGCTGCCGCGTGGTGAATATGCCGGCCTCCGCCAAGGCGGCGGATATTCTGGCCGAGCAGCCGGACGGTATCATGCTCAGCAACGGACCCGGCGACCCCTCCGATAACATGAACATCGTGGCGGAGCTGAAAGAGGTGCTGAAAAGCGGCATACCCACGTTCGGTATCTGCCTGGGGCACCAGCTGCTGGCATTGGCGCACGGCGCCAAGACGGCCAAGCTGCATTACGGTCACCGCGGCGCCAACCAGCCGGTGCAGGACGTGGAGACCGGGCAGGTGTATATCACCAGCCAGAACCACGGTTATGCCGTGCTGAACGACACGCTGCCGGCGGACGCCAAGGTGCGTTTTATCAACGCCAACGACGGCACCTGCGAGGGCGTGGATTATCCGGACGAGCCGGTGTTTTCGGTGCAGTTTCACCCGGAAGCGGCGGCCGGCCCCCTGGACACCTCATTCCTGTTTGATAGATTTGTGGCGCTGATCGACGCGCATAAGGAGGAGAAATAATGCCGCTTAATCCCGGGATCAAAAAAGTTTTAGTGATCGGCTCCGGCCCTATCGTGATCGGCCAGGCGGCGGAATTTGACTACGCCGGCACGCAGGCCTGCCGCGCGCTGAAGGACGACGGGCTGGAGGTGGTGCTGGTCAATTCCAACCCGGCCACCATCATGACCGACAGCGCGATGGCCGATAAAATCTACATCGAACCGCTGACGCTGCCCGTGCTGCGCCGCATTATCGAAAAGGAAAAACCGGACAGCATACTCTCCACCCTGGGCGGCCAGACGGGTTTGACGCTTTCCATGCAGCTGGCCAAGGAGGGCTTTTTGGCGGCGCATAACGTGCGCCTTTTGGGGGCGCGCCCCGATACCATTGAGCGCGCCGAAGACCGGCAGCTGTTTAAGGAGACCATGCTGAAGATCGGCCAGCCGTGTATTCCGTCCGATATCGTGAACACCGTTGAGGACGCGGTGACGCTGGCGGAGAAGCTGGGCTATCCCGTTATCGTGCGCCCCGCCTTTACGCTGGGCGGCAGCGGCGGCGGCATTGTGAACAACGAGGCGGAGCTCAGAGAGATCGCCGATAACGGCCTGCGCCTTTCGCCCATTCATCAGATTTTGCTGGAAAAATCCGTGGCGGGCTGGAAAGAGATCGAGTTTGAGGTCATGCGCGACAGCCTCGGCAACAACATCACCGTCTGCTCGATGGAAAACCTTGACCCCGTGGGCGTACATACCGGCGACAGCATTGTTATCGCCCCCGCCGTCACCCTTTCCGACAAGGAATACCAAATGCTGCGTACGGCGGCGCTGGATATCATCAACGAGCTGCAGGTGGAGGGCGGCTGCAACTGCCAGTTCGCCCTGAACCCCGATAGCTTTGAATATGCCGTGATCGAGGTCAACCCGCGCGTTTCGCGCTCCTCGGCGCTGGCCTCCAAGGCGACGGGCTATCCGATCGCCAAGGTGGCGGCCAAGATCGCCATCGGCTATACGCTTTCCGAGATCAAGAACGCCGTCACCGGCAAAACCGCCGCCGCGTTTGAGCCGGCGCTGGACTATGTGGTGGTCAAGTTCCCCAAGTGGCCGTTTGATAAGTTCGTTTACGCCAAACGCGACCTCGGTACGCAGATGAAAGCCACCGGCGAGGTGATGGCCATCGGTACCGGCTTCGAGCAGGCGCTGATGAAAGCGGTGCGCGGGGCGGAGATCGGTCTTGCCGATCTGAACGCCCACCGTCAGCTGGAGATGACGCCGGAGGAGATCAAAGCGGCGCTCCATAACTGCACCGACGAGCGGCTGTTCGTCATCTATCAGGCCATCAAGCAGGGCGTAAGCCTTGAGGAAATCCACGACATCACTAAAATTGATATGTGGTTTTTGAGCAAGATCGCCAACATTGCCAACATGGAGGCCAGCCTGACCCAAGGGCTGGACGACGAGAAATATCTGGCGGCCAAGCGGCTGGGCTTCCCGGACAAGGTCATCGAGAAACTTTCCGGGCAGAAGATCGCCAAGCCGCGCCGCGCCGTTTATAAAATGGTGGACACCTGCGCCGCCGAGTTTGCGGCTGAAACGCCGTATTTCTATTCGACATATGATGAAGAAAACGAAGCGGCAGAGTTCCTTGCCGAGCGCAAAAACCCCAAGCCCACCGTGATGGTGCTGGGCAGCGGGCCGATCCGTATCGGCCAGGGCATTGAGTTTGACTACGCCTCGGTGCATTGCGTGTGGGCGCTGCAGCGGGCGGGCTATGAGGTGGCTATTGTCAACAACAACCCCGAAACCGTTTCCACCGACTTCGACACGGCGGACAGGCTGTACTTTGAGCCGCTGACCGAAGAGGACGTGGGCAATATCATCGCCACCGAAAAGCCTTACGGCGTGGTAGTGGCGTTCGGCGGCCAGACGGCCATCAAGCTGACCAATTATCTGGACAAAAACGGTATCAAGATCCTTGGCACCTCGGCGGACAGCATTGACCGCGCGGAGGACAGAGGCCGTTTTGACGCGCTGCTGAACAAGCTGGACATCGCGCGACCCAAGGGCGAAACGGTGAAAACCACCGCGGAAGCGCTGGCGGCGGCGGAGCATATCGGCTATCCCGTGCTGATGCGCCCCTCTTACGTTTTGGGCGGCCAGAACATGATCATCGCCTTTAATGAGGACGACATCAAAGAGTACATGGCGATCATTCTGGAGCAGAACGTCGATAATCTGGTGCTGATCGACAAATATTTGCAGGGTATCGAGCTGGAGATCGACGCTATCTGCGATGGCGAGGATATTCTGATCCCCGGCATTATGGAGCATATTGAGCGCGCGGGTATCCATTCTGGCGACTCGATCGCGGTCTACCCCTCCTATAACATCAACGACGATATGGTGGAGACCATCGTCGATACCACCAAAAAGCTGGCGGTGGAGCTGGAAACGCGCGGCCTCGTGAACATTCAGTACCTGATCAAGGATAATAAGCTGTATGTTATCGAGGTGAACCCGCGCTCGTCCCGCACCATTCCTTATTTGAGCAAGGTGACGGGCGTGCCGATGGTGGATTTGGCGACCAAGGCTCTTTTGGGCGAGAAGCTCTCTGACATGGGCTATGGCACCGGGCTTTACCCGATCCCCTGCTATTGCGCGGTGAAAGTGCCGATCTTCTCGTTTGAGAAGCTGCTGAACGTGGATAACCAGCTGGGGCCGGAGATGAAAAGCACCGGCGAGGTGCTGGGTATCGGCACCAGCTTTGAGGAGGCCATTTACAAGGGGTTGGTGGCCGCGGGCTATAATCTGGACAAAAAGGGCGGCCTGTTCGTCACCGTGAATGACCGCGACAAGGCGGAGATCGTCCATGTGGTGAAGAAGTTTGCCGACATGGGCTTTGAGATCTACGCCACCGCCGGTACCGGCAAGGTGCTGGCCGACGCGTCGATCGACTCTTTCTTTGTGGAGAAAATCCACGAGGGCGCCAACAACGCGCTGAAGCTGATGGAGCAGGGGAAGATCAACTTCGTTATCTCCACCTCGGCCAAGGGCAGAAACCCCAACAAGGACAGCGTGATCACCCGCCGCAAGGCCGTGGAGCGCGGTATTCCCTGCCTCACCTCGATCGACACGGCGAACGTGCTGGCCGATAGTCTGCAAAGCCTGTACACGCAGGATAGCATTGAGCTGGTGGATATCAACAACCTGCGGCGCGAGCCGGAGAAGCTGAGCTTCACCAAAATGCAGAGCTGCGGCAACGATTATATTTACTTCAACTGCCTTGAGCAGCATTTGGACAACCCCGCCGGCCTGGCCGTGCGGCTGTGCCGCCGCCATCGCGGCGTGGGCGGCGACGGTGTGGTGATGATCTGCCCGTCCGAGAAAGCCGACGTTTACGTTAAGGTGTATAACGTGGACGGCAGCAACGGCGGTATCGGCGGCAACGCGATCCGCTGCGTCGGCAAATACCTTTACGATCATAAGATCGTCGATAAAACCAACATGACCATCGAGACGGATTACGGCGTCAAAGAGCTTTCGCTGATCAAGCGGAACGGGCAGGTTTGGGGCGCGGCGGTGGCTATGGGCAAACCGCAGCTTGACCCTAAGGCGCTGCCGATGCTGGTGGAGGGCGACAGCTTCATCAACCAGCCCATCACCGTGCAGGGTAAGGTGTATAACGCCACCTGCCTTTCCGTCGGCAACCCGCACCTTGTCGTCTTCTGCGATAACCCGGAGCAGGTGCCGCTCCGCCAAATCGGCTGGTATTTTGAGCACCATGAATGGTTCCCGGAGCGCGTGAATGTGGAATTTGTCCGCGTGCTTGGCCCGCATACGCTGGATATGCGCGTGTGGGAGCGCGGCAACGGCTATACCTCCGCCTGCGGCACCGGCAGCTGCGCGGCGGTGGTGGCGGCGGTGCTGAACGGCTACTGCGCCCAGGGCGATGAGATCACCGTGAAGCAGCCGGGCGGCGACTTGCAGATCAGCTATGACGGCGCCAATGTCATCATGACCGGCAGCGCCGAAAACCTGTTCGACGGCGTGGTAGAAATTTAAACGGCAATACAAACCGCAGAATAAACGCATTAAGTCGGAGGGTGCTAACAGCTTTCCGGCTTTTTGCGTATCAGGCAAAAATTATGCTTTTACAAAGCGGTGATATTGTTGTACAATATTATCGAAGCGAAATTTGTTTGATAATGCCGAATGGCGGGTGGGCATATTCCGCCGCCGCGGCGGTATATATTGGTAATATTTGGGGAGCGCAGGAGGGAGCAAATCATGGCGCAAAGCACACAACAAGTGGATTTGGCGAAGCTGGAGCCGGTGCTGGCGGAGTACGCGGCAAAGCCCGGCTCGCTGATCACGATCTTACAGCATACGCAGGATATTTACGGCTATCTGCCGCGGGAGGCGCTGAAGTCGATCAGCGGGGCGACGGGCATTGCGCCCGCCCAGATCATGGGGGTGGCGACGTTTTACGCGCAGTTCCGCTTACAGCCGGTGGGGCGCTATCTGATCATGCTCTGCCAGGGCACGGCCTGCCATGTGAACGGGGCGGAAAGTATCTCCGCCATCGTCACCGAGGAGCTTGGCATCAAGGACGGCGAAACGACGGCGGACGGTCTCTTTTCGCTGAAGCACGTGGCGTGCCTCGGCTGCTGCTCGCTGGCGCCGGCGATGATGATCAACGGCGAGGTTTACGGCAATCTGACGGGCAATTCGGTGCGGCAGGTGCTGCGCGAGCTGGCCGCCGCCGCAAAGGAGGAAGATAAGGCATGAACGCTGATATCAGAATAAAAGTCGGCCTGGGGAGCTGCGGCATGGCCGCGGGCGCGCGCAAGACGAAAGACGCTCTGGACGCCGCTTTAGCCGCCGCCGGGCTCGATATCCGGGCGGAGCGCACCGGCTGTATCGGGCTTTGCTTTGCCGAGCCGCTGGTGGAGGTCATCGACGGCGGCGAAAGCTATTTTTACGGCCGGGTGGACGAGGCCAAAGCCGCCCAAATCGTTAAGGAGCATATCGTGGGCGGCAAGCCGCAGCAGGAATTGCTGCTGGCGGAGGACGAGCTGAACTTTCTCACCCGGCAGACGCGCATAGCCCTCCGTAACTGCGGCGTGATCGACCCGGAAAGTATCGAACAGTATATCGCGCGGGGCGGCTATCAGGCGCTTAAAAAGGCCGTCTGCGAGCTGACCCCGGAGGAGATCATCGCGGAAATTAAAACGTCCGGCCTGCGCGGGCGCGGCGGGGCGGGTTTCCCCACCTGGTTCAAGTGGAACGCCTGCCGTAACGCTGCCGGCGAGGAAAAATACATCATCTGCAACGCGGACGAGGGCGATCCCGGCGCGTTTATGGACAGAAGCGTTTTGGAGAGCGACCCGCACGCGGTATTGGAGGGTATGGCGATCGCGGCGCGCGCGATTGGCTGCCATCAGGGCATTATCTACGTGCGGGCGGAGTATCCCTTAAGCATTGAGCGGCTGGAAATCGCCATGGCGGCGGCGCGGGAGCAGGGCTTCCTTGGCCAAAACATCTTCGGCAGCGGCTGGGATTTTGATATTTACATCAAGGCGGGCGCGGGCGCGTTCGTCTGCGGCGAGGAAACGGCGCTCTTGGCGTCATTAGAGGGCAAGCGCGGCATGCCGCGGCTGAAGCCGCCGTTCCCGGCGCAAAAGGGCTTCCGGCAGCAGCCCTCCAACATCAATAATGTGGAAACGCTGGCCAACGTGGCCTGGATCATACGCCACGGCGGCGCGGCCTTTGCGGCCTACGGCACCGAGGGCAGCAAGGGCACCAAGGTGTTTGCGCTGGCTGGCAAGATCAGGCGCGGCGGCCTGGTAGAGGTGCCGATGGGTCTTACGCTCCGCGAGGTCATCTTTGATATCGGCGGCGGCGTGAAGGGCGAGGGTGCGTTTAAGGCCGTGCAGATGGGCGGCCCCTCCGGCGGCTGCATACCGGCGAGCCTGCTGGATACGCCCATTGATTATGAGAGCATTGCCGCCACCGGCGCTATCATGGGCAGCGGCGGCATGATCATCATGGACGACGCGACCTGTATGGTGGACATGGCGCGCTTCTTCCTTGATTTTACCCAGAAAGAAAGCTGCGGCAAATGCGTGGCCTGCCGTATCGGCACCAAGCGTATGCTGGAAATTCTGACGCGCATTACCAAGGGAGAGGGCAAGCCCGGCGACATTGAGCTTTTGCAGCAGCTGGGTGAGGACATCAAGGCCGGCTCGCTCTGCGGGCTGGGGGCTTCGGCGCCCAACCCGGCGCTTTCCACGCTGCGTTATTTCCCGGAGGAATACGCGGCGCATATCGAGGGGCATACCTGCCCGGCCAAGAGCTGCCGCGATCTGCTTACCTATCATATCAGACCGGACAAATGCCGGGGCTGCTCGCTCTGCGCCCGTAAATGCCCGGTGGGGGCGATCGACGGCGAACTGCGCGAGGTTTTTGTGATCGACGAGGCCAAGTGTATCAAATGCGGCAACTGCGCCGCCGTCTGCCGCTTCGGCGCGGTGGAAGTTAAATAAGCGAGGTGCGCAAAATGACGGAACTTAACATTATAATCGACGGGCAGAAGATCTGCGCCCAGCCGGGCGAGACGATTTTGAGCGCTGCCCGCCGCCATAACATAGAGATACCCACGCTGTGCTATGACGAGAGCCTTGCGCCTTACGGCGCCTGCGGCCTTTGCGTGGTGCAGGTGGAGGGCATGGGCAAGCTCTGCCGTGCCTGCGCGACGGAGGTCGCCGACGGTCAGGTTATCCACACCGACACGCCGGAGGTGCGCCGCGCCCGGCGGACGGCGCTGGAGCTGCTGCTTTCCAACCACAAGGGCGACTGCGTCGCCCCCTGCCAGCTGGCCTGCCCCGCAGGCAGCGACTGCCAGGGCTATGTGGGGCTGATCGCCAATAACCGCTTTGAGGAAGCATTGCAGCTTATTAAGGAATATTATCCCATTCCCGCGTCGCTGGGGCGCGTCTGCCCCCACCCGTGCGAGCAGGCCTGCCGCCGCGCCAAGGTGGAGCAGCCCATCAACATCGCGCGGCTGAAGCAGTTTGTGGCCGATATCGACCTGAACAAAAAGGAGCCGTATCTGCCGCAGAAACAGACGCCGACCGGCAAAAAGGTGGCCGTGATCGGCGGGGGGCCGGCGGGGCTGACGATGGCGTATTTTCTGGAGCTGGCCGGGCACCATGCCGTGATTTTTGAGATGATGCCGCAGGCGGGCGGTATGCTGCGCTATGGCATACCCGAATACCGGCTCCCGAAAAATATTCTCGATCTGGAGATCGATTTGATTAAGAAGCTGGGCGTGGAGATACGCACCGGGCAGAAGCTGGGTGTAAATTTGAATTTTGCCGATTTGCAGCGCGAATATGACGCGATCTACCTGGCCACCGGGGCGTGGCAGAGCGCGGCTTTGAATTGCCCCGGCGAGGAGCTGGCCGGGGTGGTCGGCGGCATTGACTTTCTGGGCAATGTGGCGCTGGAACGCCTGAAAACGCTCTCTGGCCGGGTGGCCGTGGTGGGCGGCGGCAACACCGCGATGGACGCCTGCCGCACCGCCGTGCGCCTGGGGGCAAGCGAGGTCTATATCCTCTACCGACGGACGGAGGCCGAAATGCCCGCTGAGTTTACCGAGATACGCGAGGCCAAGGAGGAGGGTGTGCAGTTCAAATTCCTGGTCGCGCCGACGCGCATTGTCGGCGAGGACGGCCATGTGACGGGTATCGAATTGCAGCAGATGGAGCTGGGTCAGCCCGACGCTTCCGGCCGCCGCCGCCCCGTACCGGTGGAAGGCGCGGTGGAAGTTCTCCCGGTGGACGTGGTCATCGCGGCTATCGGCCAGAAGGTTCTGCCGCTGGACTTGGGCGAACAGACGGCGGCGCTTGCGTATACCGACTGGCACACCATCAAGGCGGAAGAGGGCACTTACGCCACCTCGATCCCCGGCGTGTTTGCGGGCGGCGACGCCATCAACGACGGCCCCGGCATTGCCATTCAGGCGGTGGCGCACGCCAAGGATTGCGCGCGGGTCATCGACGGCTATCTGCGCGGCGCAATGCAGCCTGTGGCCGAACCTTATTACTGCAAAAACGGCGAGCCGACCCCTGAGGAATTTGCCCAAAAGACGCGTGTCAACCGCGTTTCCATCAGTTATCTGCACCCGGAATACCGCAAAAGCAGCTTCACCGAGGTGGCCAAGGGTTACGCACCGGACGAGGCGATGTTTGAGGCCAGCCGGTGCCTGGAGTGCGGCTGCGGCGATGTGTTTGAGTGCAAATTGCTGCATTACGCGCGGCAGTATGACGTGCAGCCGGAGAAATTTGCCGGCGAGATCGCCACGCACCCCAAGGATATGAGCCACCCGTTCATCACGCGCGACCCGAACAAGTGCATCCTCTGCGGCAACTGCGTCCGTGCCTGCGAGGAAGTGGCCGGGGTGGAGACGCTGGGGCTTTACGGTCGCGGCTTCGATACCGTGGTCAGCGCGGATTTCAACCTGCCGCTGGACAGCAGCCGCTGCCAAAGCTGCGGCCAGTGCGTGGCCGTCTGCCCCACCGGCGCGTTGCAGGAGCGCCAGCCCTGGCTGAAGCCGGTGCCGCTGGATACCGCCAAGACGGCGGGCGTTTGCAGCTTCTGCGGCGAGGGGTGCCAGCTGGAGATTTGCCATAAAGGCGATTTTGTGGCCAAAGTTGTGCCGGAGGCGGGCAGCCGCCTTTGCAAGGCGGGGCGGTTTGCTTACCCCCACGCAATGACGGCGACCGGCCAGCCCACCGCGGGCGTCGATTTCGGCGAGGGCATGTGCGAAGTCCCGGCGGAGCGCGCGGTGACGGCGGCGGCTGCGGCGGTCAATTCTCTGCGCGAGAGCCTGGGCAGCGACGTTATCGGCGTGGCTATCGGCGACCAGCTGACGGCGGAGGAAATGTTCCTGGCGCATTATCTGGCGGAGCATGCCATCGGTACGGAGAATATTTACGCACCCAACGCGGCGGCGGGGAGCATAGGCGGCTCCACCGCGCGGGTGGCGGATATCGCGGCGGCGGACGTGGTGCTGGCGGTGGGCGGCGACCTGGCGGCAAATTATCCGCTGGTGGCGTCGCGGCTGGCCAAGGCGGCGCGGGCAGGACAGAAGCTGCTGCTGCTGGCCGACACGGCGGGCAAACTGGGCGAAGCTGCTGCTGAATGTTTGCCGTTAGATGATAAAATTGATTTGCTGCTGGCGCTGGCGGACGCTGACGCCCCGGTGGCAGATGATATCAAGGCGCAGGCGGCGGCGATTATTACGACGCTGCAAAAGGCGGCAAAGCCGCTGCTGGTGTTCGACGCGAGCCGGCTTGCCGCCCCCGCGGTGCTGGCGTTATATAAGCTGGCGGCGGCGCTGGATATACCTGTTCTGCAGCTTTTGGCCAACGTGAACAGCCGGGTGGCGGCAGACCTCGGCATAACCCGCGATCTGCACGCGCTTTACGCTGATATTGCAGCGGGCAAACTCAAGGCCGTGCTGCTGTTCGGCGTCGATCTGCCGGCGCTGGTGGCGGAAAATGTCGATTTTATCTTCGAGGCCGACGCAAACTATGGCCGCGCTTATCCCTACGCCAAGGTGCTGCTGCCGCTTTCCGGCTTCGGCGCGGTGACGGGCAGCTATGTGAACTTTGAGGGGCGCTTAATGCAGGTGCAGGCGGCGATCACGCCTTATAACGGGCAGGAGAACTGGCAGCTTTTTGCCGCGTTTGCCGCCGCCGTGGGGCGTGAGCAGCCGTTTGCCGATCTGGCGGCGGTGCGCCGGGCGCTGGCGGAAAAAGTGCCTGACTATGCGGACGCGCTGGCAGGCCGAACACAGCTTGTCACAAGCGGGGCGTTGGCGGGAGCCGTTTTGGCCGCCCCCGGTGCGCCCGTTTACCGAGAGTTTGAAAACGAGAGCACCTCGCAGAAATCGTGGCGGCAGATGAACCGGTAATAAGGGGGTGCGGCTGATGAATGAAGCGCAGGTTGAAGCATATTTAACGTCGCGCCGGGCGTGGGTGGAGGACGCGCTGGAGCGAGAGCTGACCAGGGCGGATAAAACCGCGCCGGGCGGCGGCGGCGTGCAGCGGCTGCTGGCCGCGATGCGATACAGCCTGATGGCCGGCGGCAAGCGTTTGCGGCCGCTGCTGTTTCTGGCGGCGCTGGAAAGCCTGGGCGGCAAAACGGCGGCAGAGGCCAAGCCTTATCTGCCGTTTGCGGCGGGCATTGAAATGCTGCACACCTATTCGCTGATCCACGACGACCTGCCCGCGATGGATAACGACGATATGCGGCGCGGGCGCCCCAGCTGCCACAAGCAGTTTGACGAGGCCACGGCGATCCTGGCGGGCGACGGTCTGCTGACGCACTGCTTCTGCTGTCTTTTAAGCGCGGCGGGCGAACCGGAGCTGCTGCGGCAGGCGGCGCGGTATTTTGCCTGGCAGGCGGGCTTGGGCGGCATGGTGAGCGGCCAGGCGCTGGATCTGGCGGCAGAGGAGCAGCAGCCGGATATGGCCGGCCTGCGTAATATCCACGCTGCCAAAACCGGCGCGCTGCTGGCGGCGGCGGTGGTGACGGGCGGCATTTTGGCCGGGGCGGACGAGCGGGAACGCGAGCTGTTGGAGCGGTTCGGCTATCAATTCGGCATGGCGTTCCAGATCACCGATGATATTCTGGACGTGACCGGCGACGCAGCGAAGCTCGGCAAGCCCACCGGCAGCGACGCGGCCAACGGCAAGGTGACTTATGTTTCGCTGCTGGGCTTAAAGGACGCTCATAAGGAGGCGGGCGCGCTGACCCGCCAGGCGATGAAGACGCTGGAGCCGCTGGGCGAAAAAGGAGAGCTGCTGCGGGGTATCGCCGCGTATTGTCTGAAGCGCGACTGTTAAGGGGGAGATTTTATGCCGTACATCAGAGTTTCCGCCGGCAAGCCGGCCACAGCCGAGCAGGAGCTGGCGCTGAAAGCCGGGCTGGCGCGGGCGGTGGAGCTTATTCCCGGCAAAAAGGAAGCTGTGCTGATGGTGGAAATTGCCGCCGGGCAGACGATGTTTTACCGGGGCGAGCGCGGGGATTTTGCCTTTATCGACGCGCGCTTTTCCGGCGAGATACCGTTTGAACAGCAGAAAATTTTTACCGAGGCCGCCATCAAAACAACGTCGGAAGTGCTGGGGCTTGACAAGAATTCTGTCAATCTCACCTTTTTGTGCTTTGACGCCTGGGGTACGAAAGGCACGCTGCTTGGCCGTTAAAAAATGCAATTTGGGAGATAATTATGCTGGCAATCGTGAAAAGCTGCTCTCTGCAAGGTGCGGAGGCTTATATGGTGCAGGTGGAGGTGGACGTTTCCAAAGGTATGCCCGCGTTTGAGATCGTGGGGCTGCCGGATACCGCCGTGCGCGAAAGCCGCGAGCGGGTGCGCACAGCACTGCGGAACAGCGGGCTGGAATTTCCGTTTGAGCGGATTACCGTGAACCTGGCGCCGGCCAACGTGAAAAAGGAGGGCGCCAGCCTTGATTTTGCGATTGCGGTCGGCATATTGCTGGCCACCGGGCAAATTGCCGAGGACGCGGCGCGGCTGGCTAAAACCGTGTTTCTGGGCGAGCTTTCGCTGGACGGTGCATTACGCGGCGTGAACGGCGTGCTGCCGATAACCTATATCCTGCCGGGGGCGGGGATCAGCGACTTGCTGCTGCCCGCCGCCAACGCGGAAGAGGGCGCGCTTTTGGGGCAGACGCGGGTGTTTGGTATTGAAAACCTGACGCAGTTTGTGAAATTCTGGCAGGGGCAGACGGATATTGCACCGACCACGGTGGACGCGGCGGCGCTGTTTGCCCGGGCGCAGCAGCGGGGCGCGGGCGCTCTGGATATGGCCGACGTGAAAGGCCAGCAGGCGGTGAAGCGCGCGATGGAAATTGCGGCGGCGGGGCGGCATAACCTGCTGATGGTGGGTTCGCCCGGCAGCGGCAAGACGATGCTGGCCAGGCGTCTCCCCACCATTCTGCCGGATCTGACGCTGGCCGAGAGCCTGGAGGTCACACGCATTTACAGCATTTGCGGCCTGCTCCCGGAACATGCGCCGCTGATAACAGAGCGCCCCTTCCGTGCGCCGCACCACACGGCCAGCCCGCAGAGCGTGATCGGCGGGGGCAGGGTGCCGCGTCCCGGCGAGGTCAGCCTGGCGCACAACGGTGTGCTTTTCATGGACGAGCTGCCGGAGTTCCCGCGCGACGTGCGCGAAGCGCTGCGCCAGCCGTTGGAGGATAAGGTGGTCACCGTTTCGCGCGTGCAGGGGCGGCAGGATTATGACGCCTCGTTTCAGCTGGTGGCGGCGATGAACCCCTGCCCCTGCGGCTATCTCGGCGACCCCATGAAGCAGTGCACCTGCACGCCGTATCAGGTTTCGCGCTATCTGGGGCGGGTCTCCGGCCCTTTGCTGGATCGAATTGATATGCAGGTGAACGTGCAGCGGGTGGAGTTTGCCGATTTGGCGGGGGACGAGCGCCCCGAGACTTCCGCGGCAATCAAAAAGCGGGTGATGGCGGCGCGGCAGGTGCAGCTGGCACGTTTTGCCGGTGAAAGCATTTTCGCCAACGCGGACATGAGCCACACCCAGCTGGAAAAATATTGTAAAATGACGCCGGAGGCCGCAAATCTTTTGGCGCAGGTGTTCCGCCAGTTACAGCTTTCCGCCCGCGGGCATGACCGTCTGCTGAAAGTGGCGCGGACGATCGCCGACCTGGCGGGAGCGGTGCAAATTGAACTGCCCCATTTGGCGGAGGCCGTGCAGTACCGTGGGCTGGAGCAGTTTGCGGCATATAAATAGCCGGGACTTAATAGATTAGTGACAGGACGATAGTTGTGGAATTTTTGGGGGAAATCATGTTTAAGGATCAGAAAATAACGCCGGCTGCGGCAGCCCGGCTGCTGGCTTTGCTGCTGCTGGCGGCGCTTTTGGCGGGCTGCGCGCTTGAGACCGCAGCCGAGGTGGACGAAAAAGCCCGCCCCGCGTATCGGCCGCCCAAAACCTGGACGGCGCCCGACCTGACGCAGATGGCGCTTAATATCTATGAGGAGACATACATCGTGCGCCCCAAGCTGGACGAGAATTTTCAGGTGGTGCCGGGGCAGTATGAGCTTTTTGAACGCGAGGATATTGCCAGCAACGCCGAGGCGGCGCGGGTCTATGTGCAGGGGGCGGCGCTCAATGAGTATCAGCTCAGCTGCGTGCGGCGCGGTTCGGTGTTTTCCAACCGCTCGGCCGGGCGGGTGGTGGCGCTGACGTTTGACGACGGGCTTTTTAAGGCCAAAACGCCCAAGATACTGGAGATATTGCAGGAGTATGACGCGCGGGCGACGTTCTTTGCGCTGGGGCGTTATGTGGAGAATAACCCTGATCTGGCGCAGCAGGTGCTGGCCGCCGGGTGCGAGCTGGGCAGCCATTCATGGTTCCACAGCAAGCAGACCGCGCTTTCCGCGGAGGAGCGGGCGGCGGATTTTGCCCGGGTGGCCAAGGCGTTCCGCGACGCGGTGGGCAGCTCGCCCTATCTGTTCCGCGCGCCTTATGGGGCGGTGAATGATGACGTGAAGCAGGACATTGCCGGCCAGAACATGATATCCGTGCTGTGGTCGCTGGATACCGAGGACTGGCGCGCCAAGTCCGCCGACGCGGTGTATAATTCCGTCATGCGCGACTTGAGCCCCGGTGATATCATTTTGATGCATGAAAACGGCGAATACACGCTGGAGGCGCTGCCCCGGATCCTGGCTGCGCTGGCCGAGCAGAATTATGAGGTGGTCACCGTCAGCGAGCTGGTTTATGCCGGCAGCGACGTGAAAGCAGCCGCTGACGCCGCCAAGACGGAATAAAAATTTTTGTATAACAACGGAAGCCCGGCGGCAGCGCCGGGCTTTGCTGCGTCTGGCAGCAAATTTTGCTGCTGAAACGCCGTGCCCCCGCATAATATTTTGGGGCAGGTGGTTGCAAAGCCGCCAAACTTTGTATATAATAAAGACTGGTTTACGCTGCAATTCCCGTATAAGTAGAAACTGGTGTGGGGAATGGGCGGCTGAAAGGAAAATTGACCATGACTTCTGCGACCGACCCCAAGCTGGGCGAGTTCATATATCAGGCGGAAGCGCCGCAAAAGGTCTGCTATCTGGCGGGCGGCGCGGGCTGGCCGGTGCTGCTGCTGCACGGCTGGGGCTGCTCGTCGGAGACGATGCTGCCGGTGTTCCGCCATTTAATGCCCAATTTCCGGGTCTACGATTTTGACCTGCCGGGCTTCGGTATCAGCCCGGAACCCCCGGCGGCGTGGGATACCAACGCTTATGCCGCCATGCTGGCCGCGTTCATCGCGGATACTTGCGATAAGCCGCCCATCATCATCGGCCATTCGTTCGGCGGCAGGCTGGCTCTCAGGCTGGCGGCGCAGCAAATTCCGCATAAAATGATTTTGACCGGGTGCGCGGGGCTGCCGCCGCACCGGGGGCCGGATTATTACGCCAAGGTGTACAGCTATAAGACGGCCAAAAAGCTGCTTTCGCTGCCGGGGCTTGCCGCGCACAAGGAAAAGCTGCTGCAAAACGCCCGCGCCAAAAGCGGCTCGGCGGATTACCGCAATGCCAGCGACGTCATGCGGGCGGTGTTTGTGAAAACGGTGAACGAGGATCAGACGGCGAACCTGCCTAAGGTGGCCGCGCCGACAATTTTATTCTGGGGCGAGAACGATACCGCCACGCCGCTATCGGACGGCGAGAAGATGGCCAAACAAATGCAGGACGCGGCGCTGATCGTGAAAAAGGGCGGCACGCACTTCGCTTTTTTGGAGTTTCTGCCGGAGTTTCTGGCCATCGCGGACAATTTTTTGCAGCCGGAAAAGCAATAATTGCTCAAGAGGAGCTTAACTGATATGGAAATTGTTGCAATTACCCTTGACCAAGGGCCGGGCAGTATGATGATATTTAAGCTGGCGGCGTTCGTGGCCTTGCTGGCGCTGTGGCTCTGGTATACGGCGCGGCGGCTGGCCTACTTTCTGCACATGGCGCAGCAGAACAGCTACCGCCCGGAGCGGTATCTGCGCTGGCTGAAAGGGCGGGAGCGCGCGGATTTTCCGCTTATCGACGTGCTGGCGATAGTCGCCTTAGCGCTGCTTTCTATCCTGCGCCCGGCGTGGTCGCTCTACGCGGCGGCGGGGCTCGCGGTGGTACAAACGGTTGGTTGGCGCCGTCCGCCCGTGAAGAAGCCATTGGTCTGGACTGACCGGGCGAAGCGGCTTTATCTGGCGGCGTATCTGCCGACGGCGGCGCTCTTGGGCGTGCTGGCGGGCGTTTCTCTGCTCGATAACACGGCATGGCTGGTGCTGCCGGGCGCGGTGCTGGTGGCGGCGCTGCCGTATGTGATGTGGCTGGCGGTGGCGGCGCGGCAGCCGTTTGAGGAGGCGCGCAATCAGCGTTTCATTCAGGACGCGGCGCGCATTATCGGCGAAATGCCCAAGCTGCTGCGTATCGGCATCACCGGCAGCTACGGCAAAACCAGCAGCAAAGTGGTGCTGGGGCGGGTGCTCTCGGAGGCGAAGCACACGCTGGTGACGCCCGACAGCTATAACACGCCGCTGGGTATCACGCTGACGGTGCGTAATCAGCTGAAGCCCATTCATCAGGTGTTTGTGGCCGAGATGGGGGCGCGGCAGCAGGGCGACATCAAAGAGCTTTGCGAC
>CANQPG010000022.1 GCA_947625705.1 uncultured Peptococcaceae bacterium
ACGAATCGGCGCGCTGGTCGAACTGGCCGGGCAGAAACTCGACGGCGAACACATATGCCCCCGGCTCTTCCGGAAGCCGGTCATATGTGTTATCCACCGGCGGCTCGGCAAAGATCGTGCGGCTGGCGGCGGCAAACGTCGCGTCGTCGATACCCTGCACGTCATAGCGCTCGATGATACGCAGCCCCGCGAGCGCCTTTACCCCCAGATACCCCCGGATATCCCGGATCAGCGGGGCGGTGCGCGCAAACTGCGGCTTTTTTTCCACGTAAATGCGGTATACCTTGTTTTCCATGGCTTGATCTCCTAATCTTCAGTCAGACTGATTTCTACTGATATTATATAGTAAATCGGCGCGTACTGCAAGTTTGATTAAATAAAAAAGCAGAAATTGTCAGCCAAACCTATTGACGGCAAATCGGCTATGTTGTATAATAGTGTTAGGGTTTAATAAGAAGCGTTCTTATTAAACAACGCCGCGAGCCGCGGTAAAAATTTTACATAATATGGAGGAAATTCAAATGCTGAAGAAATTTGTTTGCACCGTTTGCGGTTACGTACATGAAGGCACCGCCGCACCGGAGTTCTGCCCCCAGTGCAAGGCTCCTGCCGAGAAGTTTGTGGAGAAGACCGAGGGCGATGACGCTCCGTTTGCCTGCGAGCATGTTATCGGTATCGCCAAGGACGCCCCGGCGGAGATCATCTCCGGCCTGAAAGACAACTTCATGGGCGAGTGCACCGAGGTTGGTATGTATCTGGCGATGGCGCGTCAGGCGCACCGCGAGGGCTATCCCGAAATTGGCCGCGCCTTTGAGCTTTATGCCCATGAGGAAGCCGAGCATGCCGCCAAGTTTGCCGAACTGCTGGGCGAAGTGGTTACCGCCGACACCAAGACCAACGTTAAAATGCGTGCCGAAGCCGAGCACGGCGCCTGCGAGGGCAAGCTGATGCTGGCCGCCAAGGCGAAAGAGCTGGGTCTGGACGCTATTCATGACACCGTGCATGAAATGGCCAAAGATGAAGCGCGTCACGGCGCGGGCTTCCGCGGTTTGCTGAAGCATTATTTCAGCAAATAAGCAAGCCGAAAAAGGTCAAATAAAAAGCCCCCTTGATACCGCAGTATCAAAGGGGCTTTTTTGTGCGTTCGGTTTACTCCTCGTCGAACAGCAGGTCGTTGTAGGTATCGACGACCATTTCCCATTCGGCGTCGTCTTCGATGTAGGCGAAAATCTCCTCGCCGTCCTCGCCGGGGTCGATACGGAAGATGACGGCCTCGTCCTCATCGGCGGCGTCTTCCTCGTCGTTCAGCGGCAGCAGAAACGCATAGCGCTTGCCCTGAATTTCCAGCACCTCAATGATCTCGAAGTCGATCGGGTTGTCATCGTCGTCCAGCAGGGTGATGATGTTTTCGTTTTCAATTTCGTTTTGCGTCATGGCCAAAACCTCACTTAATCGTATTGGGGTTATCTAAATAGGTTTGCAGGATCAGCACTGCCGCCAGCTTATCCACCACCTGACGGCGTTTTTTGCGGCTGGTATCGTTCTCCAGCAGGGTCTTGTGGGCGGCCACAGTGGTCAGCCGCTCGTCCTGAAAATAAACGGGGAGGGCAAACTCGCGCCGCAGATGGTCGGCAAAGCTCTCCGCCTTATCCACCGCCGAGCCGCGCGTGCCGTCCAAATTCAGCGGCAAGCCCAGCACAAACGCCTCCACGCCGTATTCAGCGGCGAGCCGTTTCAGCTCCGCCATATCCTCGCGGTGGCTGCGGCGGCGCAGGGTGCAGATGCCCTGAGCCGTGAAGCCCAAAGGGTCGCTGACGGCCACGCCGATGGTGGCGTCGCCCAGGTCAAGCCCCATCAGCCTCATTTATTGTCCCTGCCCTTAAGATAGCTTACCAGCAGCTCTTCGATCAAATCGTCGCGCTCTACGCGGCGGATCAGGCTTCTGGCCTGCTTGTGGCTGGTGATATATGCCGGGTCGCCGGAAATGAAATAGCCCACCAGCTGATTGATGGAGTTGTAGCCTTTTTCCTCCAGCGCGTCGTACACCGTTAACAGCACGTCGCGCGGGTTCAGCTCCTCCTCCTTGCTGACTTTGAAATACATGGTTTCTTCCAGCTTGTTGTCTGTCATATAGCACCCTCCTTTTCAATCTTAAGCAAAACTTGCGTCTTTTATGCCGCCTAAATTCAGCGGTTTATGCCAGAGCCGTTTCGATCTGCCGCAAACCTGCGTCCAAAGCGTCCTGGATCTTGGCGGGGTCTTTGCCGCCGGCCTGCGCCATATCGGGTCGCCCGCCGCCGCCGCCGCCGCAGGCCGCCGCCGCCGCTTTCACGATGTTGCCCGCGTTCAGGCCGCGCGCGATCAGCGGTTTGGCCACATAGGCCACCAACATGACTTTGCCGTCTGCCGCCGCGGCGAGAATTGCCGCGCCCTCGGGCAGCTTATCGCGCACCTTGTCCATTGTGCCGCGCAGCTCGTCCATATTCTCGGCGGGGTCTTTGGCCGCCACCACCTTGACGCCGGCGATATCCCGGGCGCTTGCGGTCACGTCGCCCAGCGACTGCTGGCTCAGCTGCTGGCGCAGCTGGCGAATCTCGCGGTCTTTCTCTTTATTTTCTTCGATCAGCGCGGCCACTTTCTGCTCCAAATTCTGCCAGTTGGTTTTTAAGAGAGCCGCCGTGTTGAACAAATGCTCTAAATGGTCGCGCATAAACTTCTGCACGTGCCGCCCGGTCACGGCTTCAATGCGCCGGATACCGGAGCCGATACCGCCCTCGCTGATAATTTTGAACGAGCCGATATCGCCGGTGGCGTGAACGTGAGTGCCGCCGCAAAGCTCCTGCGAGGGGCCCATGGTGACGGTGCGCACCTGATCGCCGTATTTATCGCCGAAGAACGCGAGGAAACCCTGCGCCGTGGCTTCGTCCTTGCTCATCACCACGGTTTTGACGGGGTCATTTTTCAAGATCAGGCCGTTCACGATACCCTCAATGGTGTCCAGCTCCGCAGGCGTTAGCGGCGCGATATGCGCAAAGTCGAAGCGCAGCCTGTCCGCCCGCACAAGCGAGCCGGCCTGATGGACGTGGTTGCCCAGAACCTGGCGCAGTGCAAACTGCAAAAGGTGAGTGGCCGAGTGGTTGCGCGCTTCGTCCAGCCGCTGCTCCAGATTTATCTTGCAGCTGACGGCGTCGCCCGGCTTCAGGCCGCCCGTTTTGGCCAGAAAGTGGTGCAGGAAAATACCGTTGGGGAGCTTGGTGGTGTCGTTGATCAGCAGCTCGGCGTTAGCGCCGCAGATTTCGCCGCTGTCGCCCAGCTGGCCGCCGCTTTCGGCGTAGAAAGGCGTCTCGTCCAGCACCAGATAGCCGTCCTGCCCACCGGAAATATTATCCGAGAGCTTTTTATCCACGATAATGGCCAGCACCTTGGCCTCGCCCTCGGTCTGCTCATAGCCGGTGAATTTGGTGGCGGGGATATCGGCCAAAAGGTTGGTCAGCTCCTGTAAGTCTTCCACGTTGGTCTTGACGTTTCTGGCGGCGCGGGCGCGTTCACGCTGGGCTTCCAGCGCGGCCTCAAACTGGCGCTCGTCCAAATTCATGTCGTTTTCTTCCAGAATATCCTTGGTCAGATCAAGCGGGAAGCCATAGGTGTCGTAAAGCTGAAAAGCGTCCTTGCCGGAGAACGTGGTGTCGCCCGCTTCTTTCATCTTGGCGATGATATTGCCCACCATGGCGAGGCCGTCGCTGATCGTCTCGCGGAATTTTTCCTCCTCCAGCAGCATCACCTTGGCGATGAAATCCTGCTGTTCGCGGATTTCCGGGTAAGCGTCGCCCATCAGCCGGCAGACCAGCGGCACCATTTTGTGCATAAACGGCTCGTCAATGCCCAGGCTGACGCCGTAGCGCACGGCGCGGCGGAAGATACGGCGCAGAACGTAGTTGCGGCCATCGTTGCCGGGGATAACGCCGTCGGCGATCAGGAACGTGCAGGCGCGGATATGGTCGGCGATGACGCGGTAAGGGAAGCCCGCCTTGCCGGGATCGTAAGTCGTGCCGGTCAATTCCTCCACAAAGCCGATCAGGCTCCGCATGACGGGAATTTCATAGTTGCTGTCCACGTCCTGCATGATGGAGGTGATGCGCTCCAGCCCCATGCCGGTGTCGATACTGGGGCGGGGGAGCGGCGTTAAGTTGCCCTGCTCGTCGCGCTCATACTGCATAAACACCAGATTCCAGATCTCCATCCAGCGGTCGCAGTCGCAGACGCCCATCGCGCACTTGGGCGCGTCGCAGGTGTATTTTTCGCCGCGGTCGAAGAATATCTCAGAGCAGGGGCCGCAGGGGCCGGTGTCGCCCATCGCCCAGAAGTTGTCTTTTTCGCCCATGTTGTAAATGCGCTCGTCAGGGAAGCCGGTGACGCGCTTCCAGATCTCGCGCGCCTCGTCGTCTTCCTTATACACCGTCACGTAAAGGCGGTCTTTGGGCAGCTTCAAAACCTCGGTAATGAACTCCCAGGCGTTTTTGATGGCGTCCTCCTTGAAATAATCGCCGAACGAGAAATTGCCCAGCATTTCAAAGAACGTATGGTGGCGCGCCGTGCGCCCCACGGTGTCAAGGTCGTTATGCTTGCCGCCGGCGCGGACGCATTTCTGCGCCGAGGTGGCGCGCACGTAGGGGCGCTTCTCCAGTCCCAGGAACGTATCCTTGAACTGCACCATGCCCGCGTTCACGAACAGCAGCGTCGGGTCGTTATGCGGCACCAGCGGCGAGCTCGGCACCCGCGTGTGACCCTTTTTCTCAAAGAATTGCAAAAACGCTTCGCGTATCTGCGCTTCCGTCACCAAATCACTGTATTTATGCTTCGTTTCAGTCATAATATCCTCCCAAACATTAAGATAAGGAAAGCAAATTATTCCATTCCAATATTATAACACAGGAATTTGCCGAATACAAGCAGGTATTTGGCGGGCGGCAGGTCTTTGCGGCGGGGCGGCGGCATATATATTGCCGATGAGGGAGGTGCGCGTTTTGCGGGGGAATTTCGGCAAAAAAAAGCGGGTCATGCGCTCGGTGTTTGCGGACGTTTTGGAGATACCGGAGGAATTGGCGCTGGATCTGCCCAAAATAACGCTGGTGGGCAATCTGAACCTGAACGTGGAAAACCACAAGGGCATTATCAGCTATGCGGCGGACGAGGTGCGGCTCCGCGTCAGCGACGGCTATCTGATCGCGCGGGGCAGCAATTTTGCCCTGCGCAGTATCAGCAAGACGGACGTATTCCTTGAGGGCGAGATCAGCAATCTGGCCATTGTGCTGGATATGAAAGGCGACGGCGGCGTGCTTTCCGACGCTGATCTGGCGGCGCTTTTGGCCGAGGAAATGGCGGAAGAGAAAGCCGATGGCGAGCCGCCGGAGGAGGCCTGAACATATGCTGAATTTGTTTTGGAGCTGGCTTTCCGGTTACGTGCTGCTGCATTTGACAGGAGGCGGCCAGGAGCGCTTTTTGAACCTTGCGCTGCAGCGGGAAATTGAAATTTGGGATATCAACTGGCTGGGCGACGATCTGCTGGAGCTTAAAGCTGCCTGGCCTGATTTGAAAGAGCTGCGGCGGGTGGGGAAAATTTGCGGCTGCAAGCTGGCCATACGCCGCAGCCGGGGGCTGCCGTTCACCATTCACTATCTGCGCGGGCGGAAGACGCTGGCCGTGGGTATCCTGCTGTTTGCGGCGGGGCTTTTGGCGCTTTCGCAGCTGGTGTTTGCGGTGAAAGTTCTGCCGCAGGAGGAGCTGCATGAGCTGGACGTGGCGCAGGTGGAGGCTCTTGCGGCGGAGCTTGGCCTGCGCCCCGGTGCGGTGTTTGCCCGGCTGGATACCGACGCTCTCGCGGCGGAGCTGAAAGCGCAGATACCGGAGATATCTTGGGTGTATATCGAGCGGGACGGCACGGTGGCAAATATCAAGGTGGCGGAGCGCTCTATCTATCCCGAGGAGCTGGAAAACGCCACCAAGGGCGCCATATGGGCGGAGCGTGACGCACTGGTGGAGCAGGTTTTGCTGAAGCACGGCCAGCCGATGGCGGCGCATGGCGATACCGTCAAAAAGGGCGATCTGCTGGTGGCTCCGCTGGCCGATGGACGGGCGGACGCCATTATCCGGGGGCGGGTTTGGTATCAGGGCTACGGCGAGGCCGCGCTGACGGAAGAAGTGATCACTCCCGAGGGGCAGCCCGCTTATTTGTACCGTCTGGCGCGGGCGGACGGGCGGGAGCTGCTGCTTTGGGGGCGGCCGCCCGAGGTTCAGGCGGCGGGCGAGCAGATCAGCAGCCAAACGGCGGACTTTACGTTTAATATCTTCGGCACGGCGGTGGATCTGCGGCGCGAGGCATTGCAGCGGGAGCTGGTAACTCTGCATGAGCTTTCCGAGCAGGAGGCCAAGGCCGCCGCTTACCGTCAGGCGGAGCAAACGCTTGCCGCGCAGCTGGGTGAGGACGCCAAGCGCCTGAACGAGGAGACGGCGTATCAATTACTCCCGGGCGGCGTGTGGTCGGTGAACGTAACATGGGAATGTCTGGAGGAGATCGGCGTACACACACAGACTGAAGCGCCGAATTGACACCCGCCGCGCGATGTGCTACAATAAACCCAATTAAATATGGCAGTTCGTGAACCTCCTGCCACAAAACAAAACTAGGCCGTTAATTCTAAGGGCGCAGTGCGCCCTTTTTCTCATATTAGGTTTTTTTGGCGAGAGAGGGGTGCGGATAATACTTTTCCACGAAATTTGCGCAGGTCATGTAGTGGAAAAGTTTTATCCGCGCCCACTTGGTATTTGCGGGGCATTGATAAAACTTTCCGCTTCATGAGTTCCGCTTCGCTGCACTAAATTACGCGGAAAGTATTATCAATACCCGCCAGAAAAGAGAGGGAGTAATATGTTCAGTTTACAAACGGAAGCCAGCTTTGACGCGGCGCATTTTCTGCCGGGGCACGAGGGGTTATGCCGCAACCTGCACGGCCACCGCTGGCGCGTGGTGCTGGAAATTGCCGGGGAGGATTTGCAGCAGGCGGGCGCGGCGCGGGGTATGCTCTGCGATTTTGCCGAGGTGAAAGCGGTTCTTAAACGCCTGACCGAGCTCCTTGACCACAAGCTGCTTTACGAGGCGGCAAGCCTTAAGCCGGCAACGCTGGCCGCCCTGCAAAACGAGGGATTTGCCCTGGCGGAAATGCCGTTCCGCCCGACGGCGGAGGAGCTGGCGCGCTGGTTTTACCGGGAGCTGGCGGCGGCAGGCTTGGCGCCCGCCAAAGTTTGGGTATATGAAACACCGGAAAACTGCGCAGCGTATTGGGAGTGATGGCCATGCAGAAATATCGCGTGGCGGAGAAATTCGTCAGCATTAACGGCGAGGGCAGCCGGGCGGGCGAGCTGGCCGTGTTTATTCGGCTGGCCGGTTGCAACCTGCGCTGCGCTTACTGCGACACTGCCTGGGCGTGGGAGACCGACTGCCCCGGCGAGGAGATGACGGCGGCGGCGATTTTGGCATACATAAAGACGACTGGCGTCAAAAACGTAACGCTGACCGGGGGTGAGCCGCTGGCGTCCCCCGGCGTTTTGGAGCTGGTGCGGGCAATTACGGCAGACGGCGGCCTTTCGCCGGAGATCGAGACCAACGGCAGCAGGGATATTGCGCCATTGGCCGCGCTTCCTGACCGGCCGCTGTTCACGCTGGATTATAAGCTGCCGGCCAGCGGCATGGAGAGCCAAATGCACCTGCCCTCCTTTGCGCTTTTGGGCGCGGCGGACGTGGTAAAATTCGTCTGCGCTGATTTGGCGGATATGCAGCGGGCGGTTGAGGTCATCGACGAATTGGGGCTTTTGGGGCGGGTACAGATATATTTCAGCCCGGTTTTTGGGCGCATTGACCCGGTGGATATGGTGGAGTTTATGCGGGCGCGGCGGCTGAACGGCGTGAAATTGCAGTTGCAGCTGCACAAATTCATCTGGCCGGCGGACGCGCGCGGCGTGTGATATATAATAAGGAGGGTTTGCGATGAAAGCATTGGTTTTGGCCTCCGGCGGGGTAGACAGCACCACCTGCCTGGCGCTGGCGGTGCAGCGCTTCGGCGCGGCGGAGGTTTTGGCGCTTTCGGTGTTCTATGGCCAGAAGCATGAGCGGGAGCTTAAGGCGGCGCAGGCTGTGGCGGCGCATTACGGCGTGGCCTGGCAGACGCTTGACCTTTCCGCAGTGTTCGCGGCAAGCGACTGCACGCTTTTGCAGGGGCGGGGGGCTTTGCCGCACACAAGCTATGCCGAGCAGCAGCAGAGCGCGCCGGGGCAGCCCGTCAGCACCTATGTGCCGTTTCGGAACGGCCTGTTTATCGCGGCGGCGGCAAGCGCGGCGGAGGCGGCGGGCTGCTCGTATGTCTATTATGGGGCGCACCGGGACGACGCGGCGGGCAACGCTTATCCCGATTGCAGCGCGGCGTTTTATGAAGCGATGAACCAGGCTGTGCAGGAGGGCACCGGCGGCCATTTACAGCTTATCGCGCCGTTTATCGAAGCGAATAAAGCGGGCGTGGTGACGCAGGGTATCGCGCTTGGCGTGCCGTATGAGCTGACGTGGAGTTGTTATGAGGGCGGGGACAAGCCCTGCGGCCGGTGCGGCACCTGCCGTGACCGCTTGCAGGCGTTTGCCGCCAATGGTGTGCAAGACCCGCTGCAATACGAGGAGGATCAGATATGACGCGGACAAAAGCAGAACTGGCCGGGGTGACCAATCTCGGCGCGAACAAGACCAAATACCCCGCTGATTACGCCCCGGAGGTTTTGGAGAGCTTCATCAACAAGCACCCGGAGCAGGATTACTTCGTGAAATTCAACTGCCCGGAGTTTACCAGTCTTTGCCCGGTGACGGGGCAGCCTGATTTTGCCACTATTTATATCAGCTATGTACCGGATAAGCGGCTGGTGGAGAGCAAAAGCCTGAAAATCTACCTTTACAGCTTCCGCAACCACGGCGATTTCCACGAGGACTGCGTGAATATTATCATGGAAGATCTGCGGCGGCTGCTGGAGCCGAAATATATCGAGGTTTGGGGCAAATTCACGCCGCGCGGCGGCCTTTCCATCGATCCTTACGTTAACTGGGGCCAGCCCGGCACCCGCTGGGAAAAGGCGGCGGAGCAGCGTTTGCTTTGGCATGATCTGTATCCCGAGAAAATAGACAACAGATAAAATTTGTCTAAACGGCAAAAAGTTAACAGTGTATTTATATTTTTTGCTTATCATTGGGTTATGCTAAAACAAACCGGGCAGAAATACCCGGCGGGAATGATGTGGAGGTGCTTTGTTTGCTGAACAGGGCAAAACAAAATGGCGTGCGGCTGGGGCTTATCACTTGCCTGCTGCTGGCGCTGCTGCTGGCCGCCGCGCCGGCTTATGCCGCGGGTGACGTTTACCGCGTGGAGCTGGACGGCGAGATCAGCGAATACATGGTGAATTATCTGGAACGCGCCTACGGTGAGGCCGAGGCGGCGGGCGCCGAGGCTGTGCTGCTCAATCTGGACACTTACGGCGGCTATGTGGCGTCGGCGGTCTCCATCAAGCAGATCATCATGGATTCCGATATTCCGACGTACTGTTATATCAACGACAAGGCGATCTCCGCCGGGTCGCTGATCGCGCTTTCCTGCGATAAAATTGCCATGAAAAAGGGCGGCTCGATCGGTGCGGCCGAGCCGCGCTCCGGCGAGGAAAAAGCGGACGAGAAGGTGGTATCCTTCTGGACGGCGCAGCTGGAGGGCGCGGCGGAAGCCAACGGACGTGACGCCGAGCTGGCCGCGGCGATGAGCGACTCCACCGTGGTCATTGAGGGGCTTTCCGAGGCGGGCAAGCTCTTGACGCTGACCGCCGAGCAGGCGCTGGAACACGGCATGGCCGATTTTATGGTTGAGAGCGACGCGGAGGCTCTCGCCGCCCTGGGCATTGATAAGGCCGCGCTGGTCGAGGTGGATTACAGCTTCCAGGAGCAGGCGTCGAAGCTGCTTGCCAACTCCATTGTATCGACGCTGCTGCTCTCGGTGGGTATCGGCTCGCTGGTGCTGGAGGTGTTCTTCGCGGGCGTCGGCGTGTTTGCGGCGGTCGGCGTGACGGTGCTGGCGCTTTATTTTATCGGGGCGCTGCTGGTCAGCTACACGGCGTGGATCGCAATCGCGCTGGCGGTGGCCGGTTTGGTGCTGCTGATCATGGAAATATTCGTGATACCGGGCTTCGGCGTCTGCGGCGTGTTGGGTATCGGCAGCATTATCGGCGCGGTCATCTGCGTGGCGCCCAGCTTCTCGGTGGCGATGTTGCAGCTGGGTATCGCGCTGGCAGTGGCGGTTTTGCTGGTCTTCATCAGCCTGAAATGCGGCCGCACCCGCCGCGTGTGGAGCCGCCTGATCTTGCAGGACGCGACTTCCACCGCCGGGGGCTATGTGAGCCCGCCGCCGACCATTAACCAGCTGGTGGGCAAATCCGGTGTGGCGCTGACCGATCTGCGTCCCTCCGGCGCGGCTCTCATTGAGGGAAAGCGCACCGACGTTCTGACCGAGGGCAGCTTCGTGAAGCGCGGCACGGCGGTTCGGGTGATCCGCGTGGAGGGCAGCGGCGTGGTCGTGCAGCCGATGGAGGAAGAAACGGCCAATTAAGACTTGAGGTTTTGAGCCTGATAGGTTATAATTGCCATATAATATAGTTGTAAAATTTTAAGGAGGAATGAAATTGTTTATTGATGTTGCCACCGTCAGCGCGGGATTAGTAATTCTGCTGATAGTCGTCGTCTTATTCGTTATTTTGGGCTTCGTGCCGCTGGGGCTGTGGATCTCCGCTCTGGCCGCGGGCGTGAAAGTCGGTATCTTCGACCTGATCGGTATGCGTCTGCGCCGCGTATCGCCCGCCAAAATTGTTAACCCCCTGATCAAGGCCGAAAAGGCCGGTTTGGACGTTAAGGTTTCGCAGCTGGAAGCGCATTATCTGGCCGGCGGCAACGTCGACCGTGTGGTGAACGCGCTGATCGCGGCGGAACGCGCCAATATCCCGCTGGCGTTTGAACGTGCCTGCGCCATTGACCTGGCCGGGCGCGACGTGCTGGAGGCTGTGCAGATGAGCGTTAACCCCAAGGTCATCGAAACGCCGGTGGTGGCCGCGATGGCCAAAGACGGCATCGAGGTGCGCTCCCGGGCGCGGGTGACGGTGCGCGCCAACATTGACCGTCTGGTCGGCGGCGCGGGCGAGGAGACGATCATTGCCCGCGTGGGCGAGGGTATCGTTACCACCGTCGGCTCCAGCGACTCGCACAAGGCGGTGCTGGAAAACCCCGATATGATCTCCAAAACCGTGCTGGCCAAGGGCTTAGACACCGGTACGGCGTTTGAAATTCTCTCCATTGACGTGGCTGACGTTGACGTCGGGCGCAACATCGGCGCGAAATTGCAGGCCGACCAGGCCGAGGCCGATAAGCAGATCGCGCAGGCCAAGGCCGAGGAACGCCGCGCCATGGCCGTGGCACAGGAGCAGGAGCGTATCGCCGATATTCAGGCCATGCGCGCCAAGGTGGTGGAGGCCGAGGCGCAGGTGCCGCTGGCGATGGCCGAGGCGTTCAGAAACGGCAACCTGGGCGTGATGGATTATTACAAGATGATGAACGTGCAGGCCGACACCAAAATGCGCGAGGGTATCTCCGGCGGCGGGGCGGAAAGCGCCGCGCCCACCGGCAAATAAACCGGGATCGGTGATTTTATGGGCTCTTTATTCGATATAATTATCTGGCTGCTGGTCATGTACTTCATATTCGGCGGCAGCAAGAAGAAAAAGACCAAACAGCCGCAGCGCCGTCCCAAGCAGACCCCGCGCCCGGACTTATACGAGATACCGCGCGAGGAGCCGGCGGCGAAGCCGGCCGAGGCGAAACCTGTCTCGGCCAAACCGGCGCGGCCTGACGTTAAGGTTTACACCAGCCTAGGCGATCTGATGCGCGACATGGCGCAGGACTTCCGCACCGTGCTGGGCGAGCAAAAGACGCAGAATACCCGGCCGTCAGCGGAACGCCGCCCGCGCCGCCGCCGGGAAGCGGCCAAACCCCAGCCGCAGCCGGTGGACGAGTGCGATTACTGCACCGGCGAGGTCGCTCCCGCCTCGGTGTTTACGGAACACGTTTCGGCCAGCGCTCCCAAGGCGGTGGACGACGCCGTGCATACCCGAACGGTGGAGACGGCCTGCCGGGAATTGGGCTTAAGCCCCATGCAGCAGGCGTTCGTCTGGAAAGAAATTCTCGACGAGCCGGTGGCCTTACGCAAGTAAATAAAAAAGCTTCAGCCGTTTGGGCTGAAGCTTTTTTGTGCGTTCAAACAGGGTTATTTATTCGGCCAGCTCCTGCAATGCCTGATCGATACGGGCAAGCGACTCTTCCCGCCCCAGCACTTCCAGAAGCTCGGTCGCGCCGCCGGGGGTAACGCCTTTGCGCGCCACCGCCACCCGCACCGCCCACATCACTGCCCCGGCCTTGATACCGGAAGCGGCGGCGTAGTCTTTCAGCAGGGCGAACAGAGCGTCGTTCTGCCAGAGGGCGTCCGTCAGCTGCGGGCGGACTGCCGCCAGAATTTGGGCGCAAAGCTCCGGGGTGGTCTTGTTCTTTTTGTTGGTGTAAAGCGCCGCGTCAAACGGCAGCCGCGCCGCGATAAAATCCACCATGCCGGGAATTTCCGCAAACGTGTTAACGCGGGTATGCAGCAGCGCCGCCAGCTTGTCATAAGCCACGTAAGCGGGGCAGGTCTCTTTAAGCAGCGGCAGGGCGCGTTCGGCAAATTCGGCGGGCGAGAGCGCCTTGATGTATTCCGAATTAAACCAGTTCAGCTTGTCATAATCGAAAATGGAGGGCGACTTGCTGATCGCGTCCACCGAGAAACTCTTGGTCAATTCTTCCAGCGTGAAGATCTCCTGATTGTTGTCCTTGGGGCACCAGCCGAGCAGGGCGATGTAATACAGCACGGCCTGCGGCAGATAGCCCGCCGCCAGCAGATCCTGGAAGCTGACCGCGCCGTGCCGCTTGGAGAGCTTCGACACCTTGCCGTCCTCGCCGCGCCCCATCAAAAGCGGCAGGTGCACGTAATGCGGCCGCTCCCAGCCGAACGCGTCGTAAAGCAGGGCGTATTTCGGCGTGGAGGTCAGATACTCGCTGCCGCGCACCACGTGCGTCACGCCCATCAGGTGGTCGTCTACCACATGGGCAAAGTTGTAGGTGGGAAAGCCGTCCGCTTTCAGCAGAATTTGATCCTGCATATCGCTGTTAGCCAGCGTGATCTCGCCGAAAACCTCGTCATAATACGATGTCTCGCCCGTGAGCGGTATCTTCTGGCGGATAACGTGCGGCTCGCCCGCCGCCAGCCGCCGCGCCACCTCGTCGGCGCTGAGATCGCGGCAGTGCCGGTCATAGCCGCCGATACCGTCCGCGTCGTGCAGCGACTGCAAACGCTCCGGTGTGCAGAAGCAATAATAAGCGTGGCCAGCCGCCACCAGCTGCTCGGCGTACTCGCGGTAAATTTCCTTGCGCTCGCTCTGCACGTAGGGGCCGTGCGCTCCGCCCACGCCGGGGCCCTCGTCATAGTCAAGCCCGGTAATCTTCAGCGTGTCCATGATCACGTCCACCGCGCCGGGGACGAGCCGTTCCTGGTCGGTATCCTCGATCCGCAGGATAAAGCGCCCGCCCTGCGATTTGGCCAGCAGCCACGAATAGAGCGCCGTCCGCAGGTTGCCGATATGCATGAACCCGGTGGGCGAGGGCGCGAACCGGGTGACGATTTGAGAGTTATGTTCTGTCATGTTGTCTGCCTCCGCAAAAATTTTTCTCTATTATAATAACACAAATTGGCGCGATACTCAACGCCTATTTTGCGGCGGCCAAATGCAAAGCGGCCAGCCCCGAAAAAGTGGCCGGCCGCCTGCGTCCGTTTTACCTGCCCGAATTAGCTGCGATACTCGAAAGATTCGCAGTCGGTACATTCCACCACGGTGGGGTGCGCCTCATGCGTGCCCACCAAGATGCAGTTCAGCGTGCAGTAATCCTCGCTGCCGCAATGGTGCTTACATTCCTTGATCTTGCACTGAATAGAAGGATTTTTGCCCATTTCTGCCACCTCCAAAAATTTTCCGGCGGTGTTCCGCCGTTTGTATTATGCACCGAAGCGGCGGCTTTTATAACCCGCGTCTCCGCATATTGCCGTCCGGTTTCGGGCAGAATAGCACTAAAAAAGGGGTGTGATGGCGATGACGGAGACGGGCGGCATAAATTATACCGATAAACGGCAGTTACAGCGGGCGGAAGCGGCGCTGCAGGAGTTTCGGCAGCAAAAGACGGGCGAAAGATCCGAGTTTGCGGCGGAGTTTCAACGCCTGACGGACGAACGGCAGGCGGCTTTCGGCGTGTTGGAGTCATTGGGGCTGGCGGCGCTGCTTAGTGGGTGCGACGCGGCTCTGAAAGCGGGGGCTTTGCAGCTTTTGTGGCTGGAAAATTTAGGCGGCGGCAGGGCGGCGGCCTGCTTTGCCGGCGAGACGGCGGAGCTTGACCGGGCGTTAAAGGCCGGCGTGGCCGCGGCCAAGCGGGTGGAGGAATGGGCGTTTGCGCAGATTTTGGCCGAGCCTGCCCCGCAGCTGAAAAAATGGCTGCTGGCGGGGGCGTTTGACGAACGGACGAGGGGCGGTGAGCAGATGCGGGAGGCAAAAGAAGTGCTGCCGGACGTGCAGCGGCGGGTGCGCCTCAGTAACGCGGCGACGCTGCTGGAATGTACCGACGGCGAGCTGAAAGAGCTGGTGCGCCGCCGGGCGCCGCAGCTTTCGGAGCAGGAGCTGGCCGGTATGCGGCGGCAGGATATGGTGGATTGGCTGGCTAACCGGGGCGGGCTGCAATAGCGGGTATCGGACGGTTGGCGGGGGCGGCAAAATTGCCGCCCTTTTTCTGTTGCGCAGGTTTTGCGGAAAAATTTTGCTTTTTTACATTTAATGTGCTAGAATATAATGTACTGCTATGCAAAGCCGGGAGTTCTCGGCTGGTTTAAGGAGGGGTGACCCCGGTGAAGGTGATTATCGTCGGCGCTGGCAAGGTGGGCTTCAGTATCGCGTCCACGCTTTCCAGCAAGGGTATCGACGTAACGGTGGTGGATACGCGGCCGGATCGTTTAAGCCAGGTGCAGGAGTATTTGGACGTGCAGGTTTTGGAGGGCAACGGCGCTTCGATGTCGGTGCTGGAGCAGGCGGGCATTGCCGACAGCGACCTCCTGGTGGCCGTCACCGAGTTGGACGAGCTTAATATGATGACCTGCTTTGTCGGCAAATCTTACGGTGTGAAGAACGCCATAGCAAGAGTGCGCCGGCCGGAATACGGCGAATTGGCGGCTTCCTCCCGCCGCGAGCAGCTGGGCATTGACCTGATCGTGAACCCGGAGCTTTTGGCCGCGCAGGAGCTGGGCAAACTGGTGCTGCACCCGGAGGCGCATGAGGTGGAATATTACGCCGACGGCCGGGTGGTCATGCTGGGGCTGAAGATGAAAGAGGACGCGCCCATTGCGGGGAAAGCGCTGAAAGATATCAACTTCCCCAAGCCCTGCGTTATCGTGGGCATTATCCGCGGCGAGGAGCTGATCGTTCCGAACGGCTTTTCGGTCATTCAGCCGAAAGATGAAATATTTATGCTGGCGGCCACCAAGGATATGCTTGATCTGGAGATATTCCTCGGTATGCGCAAGCGGGCGGTCAACAATATCGCCATTTTCGGCGGGCAGCTTTTGGGGCGGTATGTGGCGCGGTTTTTTGAGGCGCGCCGCCGCAAGATCAACGTGAAGCTGTTTGAAGAGGACGCAACAACTTGTCTCGCGCTGAACGAGGAATTGAAGCGTACCATGATCATCAACGGCAGCGGCAAGGATATGAACCTGATGCTGGACGAAAACATCGCCGAGATGGACGCGGTGCTGGCTGTGAACGACGAGGACGAGACCAACGTGATGATCTCGATTATCGCCAAGCATATCGGCGCGCAAAAGGTCATTGCGCAGATCCGCCGCTCCGACTATGTTAATATGATCGAAAACTTCGGCATTGATAAGGCCGTAAGCCCCAGGAGCCTGATGGTATCGACGATCCTGCGCTACATCAACCGCGGCTCGGTGCTGAATTTGAAGCTGCTGCAAAACGATATGGCGCAGATGAACGAGTGCGAGATAACGCCGGACTGCAAGCACGTCGGCAAGGCATTGAAGCACCTGCATTTCCCCGGCCAGTCCATTGTGGGGCTGATACTGCGGGGCGACGATATCATTATCCCCCGCGGCGACGACGCGTTTCTGCCCGGCGACCGCGTGTTTACGTTTGCGGCCGAGGCCAGCGCGCAGGACGTGGTGAAATATCTTGCCGCCCACGGCGCGGATTGACGGAGGGCGTAAGTTATGCGATTTGGCGTAGTTCTGTATAATCTCGGCAAAATATCGCTGGTGCTGGCCGTCTCGATGCTGCTGCCGGAGATTTATTCGGTGATTTACGGCGAGGGCGATTTGTTCGCGCTGTTTACTGCCCAGCTTATCATGCTGGCGGTGGGCGGCGGGCTGATGTTTGGCTGCCGCAAAAAGCGGAAGCTCACCCTGCGTTACCGCGAGGGGTTTGCCATTGCCACCTTTGGCTGGCTGCTGGCGGCAACTCTGGGGGCTATTCCTTATGTTTTGGGTGATTGCTGCCCCCCCGTGGACGCTTGGCTGGAGAGTATGTCGGGCTTCACCACCACCGGCGCCTCGATCCTGCCTGATCTGGAGGCGCTGCCGCGCGGTATTCTTATCTGGCGCGGTCTGACGCACTGGCTGGGCGGTATCGGTATCGTGGTGCTGCTGCTGGCGCTGGTCTCGGGGAGCTCGGGCAGCAAGATGTATAAGGCGGAAGCGCCCGGCAACTCTTTGATCGATAAGCTGGCTCCCAAAACGGGTGATACGGCCAAGATACTGCTGCTGGTTTATCTGACGATGTCGGTGCTGTGCCTGCTGCTGCTGATGCTGGCGGGCATGAACTTTGTGGACGCGCTGTGCCATACGTTCGGCTCGGTCTCCACCGGCGGCTTTTCCAGCCATAACGCCAGTATGTCCGTCTATGACGATAACCCGGCGGCGCAGTGGATAGTCATCTTCTTTATGGTGGCGGCGGGCGCGAATTTTGCCTACTATTATCTTTCCATTGTCAGACGCCGCAACTATTTTATCCGCAGCGAGGAATTCCGTGTTTATATCCTGATCATCATCGGGGCGACGGTCGCGATGGTGGCCTCGCTGATCCATAACGGCATCTACCCGGATAAGTCGCTGGAATATATCATTCGGCAGGCGATGTTCCAGGTGGTGACGATCATGACCACCACCGGCTTCTATTCGGCGGATTATGAGCTTTGGCCGCCGTTCTGCCGCGTGCTGCTGTTCTGCCTGTTCTTTATCGGCGGCTGTGCGGGCAGCACCGCCGGCTCGATGAAGGTCAGCCGCATTATTATCGGCGTAAAAACCTGCGCGGCGGCCTGCGGCAAGGCATTGCAGCCGAAGCTGGTGACGGCGGTGAAGCTGGATAAAAAGGCGCTTTCCTCCGGCATGATCAGCCAGGTGATGGTGTTCATCGTGCTGTATCTGTTTCTGCTGCTGCTGGGCGCGCTGGTGCTGGGCTGGCAGGGGCTGACGCCGTTTGAATCGTTCTCGGTGACGATGGCCTCGCTCGGCAACGTCGGCCCGGCGTTTGAGACGTATGGCCCCACCTATAATTACATCGGTTTGACGAATTTTTCCAAGATATTCCTGGCGTTTTACATGATGATCGGCCGTTTGGAGCTGATGACGGTGCTGGTGCTGTTCACGCGCGGCTTCTGGCGCAAATAAGGCGGGTATTTTAAGAGGAGATCATGACGAAGCATTTGACGAAAAATATGGAAATTGCGTTTATCCGCAGCATTTACAGCCACCGCACCCAGGTGCCCGATTTTCTGCTGGCCAACTATGCTGAGCTGGGGCTTTCCGCCGAGGAGACGCTGCTGCTGGCGCGGCTTTTCGGCTGCACCGAGCCGGGGGAGGACGTTCTCTCTGAAGCGCGGCTTCAGACGTGTTTTGGCGGCGCGGCGGCGGAGCTTGCCGCCGGGCTGGCGCAGCTTTCGTCTAAAGGTATGCTTACCCCGGACGACGTTTCCGGCGGCTATTCGCTTCGCGGCGCATATGACCGTATGCTGGAGCTTTGGGTGTTCAAAAACAGCGTGCCGGTCGGCGAGCCGCGCCCCAAGGCGGCTAAACCGGAGGTCAAGCAGACCGAGGCCATCAAAGAGGTCTACGCCATGTTCGAGGCGGAGTTTGCCCGCCCTCTTTCGCCGCTGGAGCTGCAAAAGCTGAACGCCTGGCTGATCACCGACGGCTGGCAGCCCGCCATGCTGCGGGAAGCGGTGCGCCGCGCCGTGCTGCATGGGGCGCTGAGCCTGGCTTATATTGACAAAATCCTGCTGCGCTGGCGCAGCGAGGGCATTGCCGCACCGGAACAGCTGGCGGACGATGTACCGGACAAGGCGGCCAAGCCCAGGGCGCGCCGCGGCAAAAAGGCGGCGGAGCCCAGCTTTGACAGCGGGGCGGATTACGGCAAGTATTTCTGATATTTCTGACGGCGGGGAGGCCGGATAAATGGAAGCGATCGGCGATATCATCACGACGGGCAGCATTGACGCGGCGGCGGGCGAGCAGAAGCCCCGGCCGCAGGGAGACGGCTGCCCCTTTTGCGGCGGCAGCGGCTTTATTTTGCAGGCGGACGGCACAGCCAGACACTGCGCCTGCTATGCCGAACGGCGGCTGCGTGACGCGCAGAAGCGGGCGGGCTTGCAGCCCATGCTGCGCCGCATGAGCTTTGCCAATTTTGATCTGGCCTGCTACGCACCGGGGAGCGTGGCGCCGGTGGGGCACGGCCGGACGTATTATGAGCTGGCGAAAGCGGCCAAGGCGAAAACCGAAGAATTATGCCGCGCCGTCTGCCGGGGTGAGCAGCCGCGCGGCCTGCTGCTGCTGGGGCAGGTGGGCAGCGGCAAAACGCATTTGGCGGCGGCGGCGGCCAACGCCCTGCTGCGCAAGGGGCGGAACGTGCTGTTCATCGTGGTGCCGGATCTGCTGGACGAGCTGAAAAGCGGCTTCGGCGGCGACGAGACCGCCGGGCAGGATTTATTAAGACGCGCCAAGCGGGCGGAGGTGCTGGTGCTGGACGACCTGGGCACGCACAATATGTCGGACTGGACGCGGGGCGTGCTGTTCGCCATTTTGAACTTCCGCGTCAACGAGGGGCTGACCACCATCGCCACCAGCAACCTGGACGAGGCGGCGCTGCAAGAGGCGCTGGGGGTGCGCTCGCTCTCGCGGCTGCTGGCGCTGTGCGAGCCGTGCTTTCTGCCCTGCGACCGCGATCTGCGCCTTAGGGGGCTGGAGAAGAAATAATGCTGCTGATATTCGATTTGGACGATACGCTCGTTTACACCCACCGCGTGTTCATGCAGCTGACCGAGCAGTTTCTGGCGCGTATGGCCGAGCTTGGCTTTGACGACGAGAACGTGTATTACACGCTGGATTCGATCGACCGCGAGATCGTGGAGAGCGAGGGTGCTTATGTACCCTGGGCGTTAGCTTGTGTGAGATAAAGAAGCAATAGAAGTGTAAAAAATTTTGCCGTTCCCGTCCGGCGTTCCCCAGCGCCGG
>CANQPG010000023.1 GCA_947625705.1 uncultured Peptococcaceae bacterium
TCTGCCCAGCCATTGCCCCACGTTACGCCGCTGCCATCGTGAATCGGCTTATGCACCTCCACCTTGGTGAAAGTGCTTGCGCCTGCGCTGGGCGTGAAGGTCAGCTCGGCATATTCTTCCTTGTCCCGGTCATAATAGATGGTATCAAATTCAGTCAACAGGCTGGGGACGGCAATATCGTTGCGTTTTATGGCTAAATTCGGCTGAATACCGGCATCGTTATGCCCGCCGACATTAACCACCATAATGCCGGTGTTGACCGGCTCAATAGCGTTATAGTAATAATAATTTTCTGTGCCGCCACTTCCTCCCTCCGGGTGAAGTGTGTTGCCAGCAACCCAATACATGGCGTCATATGTCACTTTGATAACGCTGACGCCGGGGGCTTGCGCCGTAATTTCAACATATTTGCGGCCTTCGGCGCTTTTATCACCTACAGCCACGTTTACCGAATCGCCAATCACCTCATAATGAAAATCCGGCTCGATGAAATAATTACCCACTGTGTCGCCCACGGCCTGCCAAACGCGAAAAGCCTCCAGGCGCTGTTTGTCATTTTCAGCCATACATAAATAACGCTCGCCGTTGGCATTAAGATATATGTTGCTCTCCTGATAAAAACTATCTGTACGGAAAGAATTATCCAGCTGCCATTCCGTTAATTTATCTACAGGGATTGGCTTTTTGTTGGGATAATAGCTTGCGTCCTTGCAATAGCCTAAAACTTCATAAGTTTCAGCATTTCTGATTACGGTATCAGGAACCATACGGCTCAATTTGATATTGCCGTCAACGTTATCAACAGTATAATGGTATCTTTTATCTTGCCCCAATTCATATGAAAGCAGCGCATAATCGCCATCGGTTTCCCGATATATGCACTCTACCTCTTCAAAGGGAACATAATGTGATTTGCCGCCTAATTTTTGATAAACATGGAAGCCATCGGCATACTTTAACGGCACCTTAAATACCGGCACCTTTTTCTCCGTCAAAATAATATAATAAACATTTTGCAGACTGCCACCTGAACCTATAGGCTGTTTTGAGACACTGTCAAGCTTCAGCTGGATCTCGTCGGACACCAGCATTTTGCTGGCGGCTTCATAGGAATACCGGAATACCATATCCGGATCAGCACAATCGTGTATAATGACCGTCTGATAGGTTCTTCGACCATTAGCAACAGCAGGCTTGGCATTGACAAAAGAAATTTCCGCCTGGGGGCTTCCTTCCGCAAAGCTGAATTCTAATTTATCTTTTTCAATATCAAACGGATATTTTTCATTGTTAGCATTTATAACATCAATCTGTAATGACAAAACCCGCATTTTTTGGGTTTGCTCGGTAATTGTAATTTTGCCGCCGCCAAGCGGCGTAGCTTTATCCTTGGCCGTATACGCTGTATAATTATATTCACCGGGAGAAATGCTGCATTGTACACCGGTCTTCTCCCCAAAGAGTTGAGCTATGGGACTTGATAAATCGATTTGTTTTATATTAGTTGCATCATTTACATCAACTAACTCAACATACTTAGGGTCTGGTCCTGCCCCAGGATAACGAAAGAATTTAACAGACGCATCTGCCGCAAATGCATGATCAGGAAGCCACAAACAAAGCAGCGCCAGCAAGCAAAGCAATGATATTATTTTTATATAAAACAGTTTTGGCAAGGCTGCCGCATAACCAAAACCTTTATCCTTTTTCATCATTGGCCAGTCTCCTTAAAATTATTTTACAGCGCGCCGACAAGTATCAACAAACAGCAATTTAGGCGGGCAAGTTAAGCAAACAGGGGTTTCTTAAAAAACTTTGCCATACTCGCCGAATTTCCAAACAACCGTGTAATTGTTATCAATGCCGAAATCATCAGCACCGATAAACTCCGAAGCCGGCAGCATATTGCCATTGCTGTCATACACACGATACTGCCAGCCGTAATAAGTGAAATCATCGGCAGTATAGTTAGTATAAGCTGTTTCTATGCCGTTAACTTCAAAGGTCAAGCCGTTAATATAGCCATAAGAAATATCCGTGGCTTTCAGCTTGGCAGCATTGCCGGGCAAATTATTGGTATCTGCCCAAACCTTCATCACACCGTCAAGGGCGGTGGGGAACAGAATGTTGGAGTAGTAATCATTGCCCGAAACAGTGAGATCATTCAGCGTCAACAGCTCGGTATCACCATCATAAAATTTATAGGTTACGCCGGTAACATCAGCTTTATTGTCGTTAACCACCACAGTGAAGTTAACATAAGAGTTGTTGACCGGGTTCACCGCTTTGACGCTCACCGTACCAACCATTTTGGATCCGTCAGCCAAAATGGTCTGGGGAACAGTTACAGTGGCGGCGGCAAGATATTGCCCTTCGTCCAAGGGAATGGTATAACCGGAAACCGTAACGCCGGTCAGACCGGCGTCCATAACGCTCCACTGAACATTGTCAGCCGCCTGTTCAGTGCTGAAATAAGCAGCTTGATAATAAGCATCTGCCGGAACCGCCATAAAATCAACGGTTTGCGTCGAAGCGCTGGGTGTCAGCGTTGTGGAAAATGTCCCGTCAAAAGATGTCATGTTGGGATCATTATCCGCCGCAAAAGCCACAGAAGACATGGCAAACATCATGATGACAGCCAAAAACAGAGCAGTAAATCTTTTGCGCATACCAAAAACCTCCATAATTTAAAATTTTTAAGTTCAAGCCGTTTGTTGATACTTGCCTGAAAGCACACTCTTATGTTAACAACCGCAGTTATTAACATGAGAGTATGTTTTCAAGCGAGTTCTTATAAAATGTGACCGTGCAAGCACAGTACATGACCAGAAAAAAAGGCGTGCCGCAGGATTTCATCAAAGAAATCGCATACGACACGCCCGCTTTGGCTAATTTTTGGTGTCCTCGGTTTATCATCTATATACAGCTTTCATATATGATGAAGGCAAGCGCTGCATTATTCTGGCTCGTGTTTGGCCTTTGGCCGTTTGTTCCCCAAGCCTTCCCCGCACGGACTTTCGCCCGCCGAGTGACCGGTTCACACCGACGGCAACGCCGCCGAGGAACAAACACTACACATACAGTAATGAGGCAACAGCTCCGGACTCTCACCGGATTCCTTGATCTCCCCGCTGCGCTAATTATCCGGCGCAGACTTCGGTTTGATACAGCACTGCTTAATTCAGTTTTCAAAGACCTGCCGCATATACTATTTGCTCTCCGGGCAGAATACATTTAAGCAAACCGCCGCCGCGCTTTCGCAAAGTATCACACTTGGCGAAAACGCCGCCCGGGCGCCGCCGTACACCTGGCTTTTTCTGCCGCGCCTGACCAGAATTTTGACGGCTTAAAAACTTTTTTCAGGCCATCTCCTTTAACATATTCAGCGTGCAGGCGGCCTCGATGCCGGCGCGCTTTTGCTCCATGCCGGGGTGAACATAAAGCTGCAAAGTCGTCCGCACGTTGGCATGTCCGAGCAGCTCGCTCAAAGTTTTGGCGTCCATGCCCTGCTCCACACAGCGGGTGGCAAACGAATGGCGCAGGACGTGAAAATTCCGCGGCGCCAGACCGTTCTTCTTCAGAAAAGCCGCAAAGCGGTACTGCATGGTGCGCGGCTCCATTGGCTTATCCGTCCGCCCGGTCAGGATATACGCGTCAGCTTCGGCGTGCTTACGATACGGCCAAAGCATCTGCAAGATCGCCTTGGGAATGGGTATCCGGCGCTCAGACGCGGCGGTTTTCGGTGTTTGCACTATCAATGCGCCCTGCAGACGCTGCACCGTGCGGCGAACGGCCAGCGTCTGCTCCAGGCAGTTGAAATCCGACCAGCGCAGAGCGCACAGCTCGCCCAGACGCAGGCCGCTGTTCAGACACAGCAGCAGGCAGACGGCGGTTATATCCTCCTTGCGGCTTAAAATCCTGGTCAGGCGCTCCGTTTCAAAAAAGCCGAATGTCTGCACCCGCTTTGGCTTGGGCTTTGGCGGCGTGACGTCAAGCAAGCCCGGCGGCAGGGCGTATGTGCGCCCGGCATATTTCAGCGCGGATTTCAGCACGGCCAGAGTATCGCTGACCGTTTTGGCGGATAAACCGCCCTTGCCGTCGGCACGGCCATGCAGACGCTGCTGCCGCAGGAAGTCCGCAAGTTTTTCCGCCGTCAAATCGGCCAGCCGGCAGCCGCCCAAATTCGGCTCAATATGCAGGCGGATCAAATCCGCATAGCGGGCGCGGCTGCCGGGCTTCAGATCCGGGGCGCGGCTTTGCAGCCAGACCTCCAAAAGATTTTTAACCGTCAGGCGGCATTTGACTTGCGAGCCTGGCCGGCGTTCTCGCTTCAGCTTGTCCAGCGCGGCTTTAACCTCGGCATAGCTTTTGGCGTAAACCGAACGGTATTGGGCGCGCCCGTCCGGTTTGTAACCAACAGCAAGACGGCCTTCCCAGCGTCCGTCGCGGCGTTTGTAAATGTTTTCTCCTTTGCGCGGCATAATTTCACCCCTAGCTTTTGACCATAATTTTGACGGTGAATAAACTTTTTGCATTACGACAACCGCGTATACCGGCCAACTTTTCGACAAATTAACCACCATTTCAGGCATTGACAAGCCCAATTCCCGGTGCTATAATGCAAGCAGATGGAAGAAATGTGTGGTTTTTTCATCGGAAACTAAGTAAATCTGCCAAATTTGTCTTTCGCCAAGTGTGATACTTGGTGAAAGATTTTTTATTTGCCCAACAAAAAAAGACTGTGCATCTGCACAGCCTAAGCGGTTGCCGCGGCGGGGTACGCACGGCAGCCTGCACAATCGGGTCAAGGCGCGTGCAGGTACATAAATTACCGGCGCGTGTCTGACTTATCCCCCAAATTTGGAGGCTTCACAGTGCCCTGCGCGCGGGGACTTTCACCCCATTCCGCTTTAACCGCCGCACCATCACGCAACGGCGGACCGATAATCTCTTTTGGTATATTTTACCACATTTCTCTTGTCGAAACCGCGCGTTTCCTGCGGCTGGGGCAAAAAAATTCCTCTGATCGCCGGCTCTTGCGGCAATTAAAGGCGCAAAAAAAAGACTGCCGCCGATTGGTTCAAATCGACCGCAGTCCTGTTATATATTCAACCTATCATTTCAGCGTGTCCGGCCACTGCTCTGCGTTGGGTTACGTATGCCGTATCGCCGCTTGCCTGGTCATAACCGGCCATACGCTTCATCGTCTACCGGTTCGCACCACTCGTTGGAGGTATCCTCGCCGGGCACCTCCACCGCCAGATGTGAGAACCAGCTGTCCGCCGCCGCGCCGTGCCAATGCTTCACCCCAGCAGGGATATTCACCACATCGCCGGGCAGAAGCGCCCGAGCGTTTTTGCCCCACTCCTGATACCAGCCGCGGCCGGCCACACAGATCAAAATCTGGCCGCCGCCCGCTTTGGCGTGATGGATATGCCAGTTGTTGCGGCAGCCCGGCTCAAACGTTACATTAAAAATACCCACCTGCTCACCGGATACCGGCGCCAGATAGCTTTGACCGCTGAAATACTGCGCAAAGCCGTCGTTGGGAGCGCCGATGGGAAACACCATCTCACGCTGGTGCGCCGCCCCGGCGTCTGCGTCCGGCACATCTTCCGCCCAAACCTCTTTGGCCAGACGAAAAGCCGCCCACGCTTTCGGCCAACCGGCATAAAAGGCGGCATGGGTCAAAATCTCCGCGATCTCGGTTCTGGTAATGCCGTTTTGTTTGGCGGTCATCAGGTGATACTGAAAAGACGAATCCGTCAGCCCCTGCGCCAGCAGCGCCACCACGGTAACAATAGAACGATCCCGTAGCGAGAGCTTATCCTCCCGGCTCCACACCTCACCGAAAAGCACATCATCATTTAATTGGGCAAATTTAGGCGCAAAGCTCCCCAATGCGTCCCGCCCAGCCGTTTGTTTGACTGACATATTGATCTCTCCTTTCTTCATGCTGCCCATCTTAACATTTCCTTTCATTGTTACATGACTTTTGGCAGACAAATTACATCATTTGAAATAAGATTTAAGTTAATTATATAAGTTAAACCCCAGTTGAAGTCAAGAGGTTTTGGTAAAATTTTTGCGGAATTTTCCATGATATTCCCCGCAGGCGAAATCCGGCCGCCGACCAAAAAATACCACCCGCTTTGAACGGGTGGTGTTTTTTTATTGATGTTACCTGCCCCGGCTTTTGCGGTAACGGTTATAGCCGGCCAGCGCGATAACAGCCAAAACCAGCAGCAGGCAGCAGCCGGTGATCAGCGGATTTTGCTGCACCGTTGCCCGCACGACCTCGAACATGGTCATCTCCTCCGCCGGTTCGTCGGGGGTAGCCTCCTGCGGCTCGTCTTCGGGGGTATCCGCTGCAATCGGGCTGATGGCAGGCGGCTCGTCCTGCTCGTCTTCCGGGGGCGTGTATACCGGAGCGCTGTCAGTTGGCGCCGGCACCGGTAATTCCTCCAGCACCCGCACGGGAGCGGGCACGCCCGGCACATATTCATACTGGCTGTCAATCACCAGAGAGCGGGTATCGCCCACCAGCTCGTTGACAAAACGCGCGCCGGCGAGAACGTTGATAGCCTCGCCCTGCCACTCGCCGTGCCGCAGGTTGCCGTAGCCCAGCAAACCGCCGACGTAACTGCCGCTGGCCGTCACATTGCCGCGGCTGAACACGTTTTCAGCGACGCTCTCGCGGTTGTCCACCTGAAGCGAAGCCACGTCCAGCGAACCGCCGTTGTTATGGTCGATATACCCGGCAATGCCGCCGACAAAGTTGGCGCCGCTGACGTCGCCGCTGTTCTGCGCGTCGTGCAGCTTAAGTGTGCTGTAATATGAGCTGCTGCCCAAAATACCGCCGACCCAGTCGCCGTCGGCGCTGACCGTGCCGCTGTTCTCACAGTGGGCGATCTCCGCCGTGTCGCGCCCCTCCGCGCCCATGCCGCCCCACAGCGCGTCGAGCATACCGGCAATGCCGCCGACGTTGGCCTTGCCGCTGATATTGCCGGAATTGCGGCTGTTGCTGATCGAAACGCCGAGACTTGGCTTCTCCGACATCGCAGTGGAGCCGAAAATGCCCCCGGCCGAGCCGCCGGTCGAGGTGATATCACCGCTGTTGACCGCGCCCGTGATTTGCAGGCCGGTATTATAATTGCTGGCGGAATTGACGGCATAGGCGGCCATAATGCCCGCCGCGATCTGCTCGCCGACGATATCGCCGAAGTTTTGGCAGTTTGCAATGCGGGAGGCCGTACCGTTCGCCGCAGCACCGGCGATACCCGCCGCCGCGCCCTGCGTATTTTTAACCGTGCCGTAGTTTTGGCTTTCCGTCAGCCCCGCGCCGGAGAGCAGACCCACAATGCCGCCGCCGGCCCGGCAGGCCGCCGTAATATCCGCATACGAGGTGCAGCTGCTGATTTTGGTCTCGACGTCTTCGGCGCGTATGGCTCCCTTGTAATAGCCGATCAGGCCGCCCACATAGCCGCTTGCCCCGCCGCTGACCGACGCGCCCTGAAGCGCCCGGCAATCCTGCATACAGCCGCTCTCCAGCATGCCGGCCAGACCGCCGAAATAGTTGATTTTGGCCTGCGGCGAGATCTTAACGGCAAGCTGCTGCGTGCAGTTTTTCACCGTGCCGCCGCTGCTGCCGACCAAACCGCCGACGGCCTTATACGCGGTATAATCCTCCGGGCAGGCGTTGACCGCCATGCTGCCGGTCAAATGGCAATTTTGCAAGGTGCTGTTTTGGCCGCAGAAATTGAACAGACCCACCGGCGCGCCCTGCATGATAATTTTATGGCCGCCGCCGTCAAAATTGCCGTCAAACGGGGCGATGTAAGCACCGATACCCGGCCAGTCCGCCCCCAGTGTGACGTCGCCGGAGAGCTTGAAATACCTGCCCTCGTAGCTTGTCCCCCGCGCCACCTTGGCTGCCAGCGCCTGAAGCTCCGCCGCGCTGCCCAGCCTGACCGGGCTTTCGGCAGACTCACCGGCGGCAAACAGATCGACCTCCTGCCAGGCGGCGTAAAGCGCCAGATCATCACCGGGCGCGGGCTGGCTGAAATCCCAGCGCGTGGCCAGCCAGGGCTCGGTATACCAGCCGGCAAACTGATACGCCGTGCCGATACTGCCGGGGCGCGCGGGCGGCGCGGGCTCCGTTAAAACTGCGCCTGCCGCCGCCTGAACGCTTTGGTAAACCTCGCCTGCGGCATAGTTGGTGTGATAAAGGACGTTGATCTGCCCCGCCGGGGCTGGCGCCGCCGCCGTAAGCGGCTGATAATATACAGCATGCTCCGGTGCAGCGGCAAAGACGGGGGTAGCCTCCCCCTGCGCCCAGCAATAAGCCCGGCCATACGCCGTGCCGCCGTCCAGCAGCCAGGCGACATCGCCCGACGCAAACTCCGCGGCGGTTTTAAGCGTAAGTCACGCCTCCGGCAGCTGCTGCTCCCCGCCGACGGTCAGAAAACCCGCCAACGCGTAACAGTTTTCACCGCTGCCTGCCGTGCCGAAAGCGCCAAAAGAGCCGCCCGCATCATTTGCCGTCACTTTGCCATAAAAGAAGCAATTTTCCAAAGGCGCGCGCGCAACGCGCCCCGCCAGCCCGCCGACCAGCTTGCTGCCCTGCACGTTGCCGAGGCTGTAACAATGCGCCACGCCGCCCGGCAGTTTATCGCTGATATTGCCGAACAGGCCGCCCACCATTTGTTCACCGCTGACGTCGGCGGCGTTCAAGCAGCGCCGCACCGTGACGGTATAATTGAACGAGCTTGCCGACTCACCCACCAGGCCGCCGGCCACGCTTTTGCCAAAAACCGCGCCGTAATTGGCGCAATCCGTCAGCTCCACCTCGTCGGCGCTGCCGATCAGCCCGCCGGCGCAGTATTCCGTGCCCGTCACCGCGCCCCGGTTCTCCGACCCGGTTATGATGACGTTTCCCGTGTTGCCCGTGCCCAAAAGCCCCCCAACGTAACGCGCCGCCGTCACCGCGCCCAGATTTTGGCAGTTTTCCAGCCGCAGATTCTTGCAATAGCTGCTGCCGACAATGCCGCCGACAAAGCTTTTGCCTTTTACCTCCACCTCCGACACGCAGTTGCTGATCAGCCCCCGATCGCCCTTGAATGAGGCCACCAGCCCGGCAGCGTTATCATACTCGCTGGCGACGCTGCCGCGCACCGTCAGGTTTTTGATGACCGCGTTTTCCACATAACCGAACAACGCCTGGTTATAACGCGGCATATCTTCGGCAGGCCACTCCGGGCGCACCGTTTTAAGACCGCTGATGGTATGCCCGCCGCCGTCAAACGTGCCGCAGAAAGGCCAGGCGACATCGCCTAGCTGCGTGTCATGGCCGATGGGCGTAAAATCACTGCCGCCCAGGTCGATATCAGCGGTGAGCACAACCGTCTCGCCGGCAAAGCTGTGCGCTGCGGCGTCGTTGACCAGCGCGGCCAGCTCGCGCAGCTCCGCCGCCGTGCCGATCTCATAAACGCCCGCGGCCTGCCCCGCCGTATACCAGCCGCCGGCGGCAAAAGCGCCCGCAGGCTGCATTAAGCAAAACGCCAGCAGGCACAGCCAAATGCCTATCTGCCCCTTAAATCGCATATTTATACCCTCCGGCTATTGCTCCAACACCAAAGACACCTGAAAATCGCCGCTGAATTTGCCGTCATACAGCGAGAGGCGGCGCAGCTTATCCGTCACCTCGACGTCAATGCGTCCGTCAAAATACGCCGCCTTTTCCACCGCCACGCTCTTATTATAGGTGGTATCATTGATCAGAAAATAACATTTGTTATAAATGGTATTGCGGCCATATATCAGCTTATCCACCTGCAATGTGGCTCCCGTCAGCGCCGCGTCCTGAAACAGCGGCAGATAAGGCGTTTTATCGTCAACATATGCCCCGGCGTTGGCAAACAGGGGCAGTGTCCGCTTGGCGTCCAGGCTGCCCTGCGCCTGGCTGCTGAACACGCTGACCGGGAAAACCGCGTCCGCCTTATCGCTGAAATGGAAGCGCAGGGTAGCTTCAGCGCGCACCGTGCCATAGCTGGCCTCGTCCGACAGCACCTCCACCAGCGTTTCAGCCTCATCGCTTTCCGGCATGGCGGCGAAGGCGTCCTCGCCGTAAAGCGATACCAGCTGTTGCAGCGCCTGAGCCACTTCCAGACGTGTAGCGGGTTCCGCCGGGTCAAGGTAGCCTGCGCGCCGTGGGGTGATAATGCCGTTGGCCGCTGCCCACGCCATATCCTCGCGCGTATCACCAAAGCCGAAAGCAGACTGCTCGTCTTTCAGGCCGTTCAGCGAATCGTAGTTATCGATCTGCACCTTAAGGCCGTATTTATAGGCCACGTTGCGCACGATCTTGGCCAGCTGCAAACGGGTCACCGCGTCATTCGTGCCGAAGTAACCATTGCCGTAACCGCGCACGATACTGTTCTCCTGCGCCCAGACGATGGCTTCGGTGTACCATTCGTTCTCTTTCACGTCCACAAAGTCATTATAGGTTTTGGCGGCGGGCTCGCCCGCAAAGCGGTGCAGCGTGACCACCGTCATGGCGCGCGTCAGTGTGTCATCGGGCGCAAAATGCTGCTCGTCCACGCCGCGCATCAGATTTTTATCCACCACAAAGCTTACGGCGCCTGCCGCCTGCTCGTTCTGCGGCATATCCGCAAAGGCCGGCGCAGCCAGCGCCGAACCCGCGCCGGAAGCGCTTATGCCCAGTGCCAAAACCAACGTTAACAAGGCTTTTCTTCCATGAATTATCATTGAAACAGCCCCTTTCCGATAATAGCGCAGAGTTGAGCTGACCGCAGAAGACTGCCGCCAGCCCAACTATGGCGCTTAGATCAATAAGTTTTCTGCCGTTATCCCCGGGCGGAGTTAACGGTTTCGGTGCGACTTGCGATAGCGGTTATAGCCCGCCAGCACGATGATGATCAGGATCAACAGCAGGCAAAGCGCCGTGATCAGCGGATTTTCCTGCAACGTGTTGCGGACGACCTCGAAGAAGCTCATCTGCACTTCTTCCTCCTCGCCGCCCTGCTCGCCGCTCTCATTGCCGCCCTCGGGCGCGGCTTCCGGCTGCGGTTCAGCCTCCGGTGTGGTTTCCGGGGTATTCGTCTGCTCCGGCAGATCGACGGGGTTCACCGTCGGGTTTTCGATCTGCTGCTCCTGCGGGGTGGGCGTCACGGTTACGGGCGTGCCGTTTATGACCTCCACCTTGCCGCTGCCCTGATCAGGCTTCGCGCCGGTGCCGTCGCCGCCGTTCTGGTTGGCGCCATCGCCGTCGCCTTTGCCCTGCTCGTTGCCGTTATTCTCGGTGCCGGTGCCCTGGCCGGTGCCTTGGCCGGCATTACCGGTGCCGCTGCCCTCGCCGGGGGCGGGGTGCCTCTCGTCAAACCAGGGGCCGTGGCCGGCGTTCGGGTCGTCATCTTCCGGTGCGGGGATATCCTCCGTCACCTGCGCGAAAGTGACCTGCACCTCCGCGTTTTTGTCGGGCATGTTAAACTTCAGCGTGTCGGTAATATCAACGCCGTCGGCGGTAACCTTCTGCACCACCCATTTGGTGACGGTGCTGCTGCCGTCGTCATGCGTGACTGTTGTCGTATCGCTGGAGGGAATGGCGCTCACCGTCACCGCGCCGTCCTTGGCCTGATAAACCTCTTTGCCCTCGGCGATGCCCTTTAATGTCACCGTGCCCTCGCCGGTAACCGTGCTTTTGGCCTGCCAAACCGACTTGTTCTCCGCCATAACAGGCGCTTTCGCGTCAGTCTCCTGCGACCATACGTTCTGGTGCGTACCATTGCCGCCGTCCAGCAGCCAGGCCGCCTCGCCGGTGGCAAACGCCGTCTGCGGCTTAAAGGTGACATTTGCGCCGTCCTTAAACGCCGTCTTGGCCGCCTCCTCGGTCATGCCGTCCGGCAGCACTGCCAGACGCGTGGCCGCTTCTTCCGCGGTGTAGGTTTGGTCGCCGCCGCTCACGGCATAGACATTGGCCGTCTCCGGAGCGGTGATGGTGCCGCTGTTATAGGAATAGAGCAATTTACCCAAGCGTATATCGCCAAACAGGCCGCCCACATAAATAGGCGAAGCGGCGGCCGTCTGCACGGTGATATCGCCGTTGTTATAAGCGTAACGAATTTCCCTGCCGCTGCTGGTGGTATTCTCACTGGCAATCACGCCGCCGACGTAAATGCCCGCCGTGCCGGTGGAAGATACGTTAATTGCGCCCTTATTGCCGCAGCCGCTGTAAAAATAATACTTATCCTGCAGCATTTGATTGCTGCCGAGATAGCCGTTGCCGCTGAGACCGCCGACATAAATATACGAAATAAAAAGGCCGTCGGCATTAATTTCGCCCTCGTTTATACAGTTATGCAGCGTGGTGAAATTACCAAGGTAGCCTGTAATACCACCCGCATGAGAGTTACCCAAATTTCGGTCAGCGGCGCAAAGATTGATCGTGCCGGTGTTTCGGCTGCTTTCAACGCAGGTATAGCGTTCATAATGCCCGGCAATGCCGCCGACTCGATAACAACCGGAAATTTCGCCGCTGTTGGTGCAGTTGCTGATGACCGGCAGAAAATCACCGGTATGAACATTATCGTACGTGTAACCCATAATACCGCCGACGGGGATCTTCGGGTTGGCCGCCGACGCGCTGACGCCGTCAACCTTGCCCTCGTTGGTGCAGTTGGTTACCAAAGTTACGTTATCCGACGAAGACCCCCTCGCCTGTTCCGCGGTACCGATAATACCGCCCGCCGCAAACTCGCCGTCACTACCGGAACCCGAGTATTTGCCGCTGGGGATTATCGTGCCGCTGTTATGGCAGGCGTCCAGCTTGGCCGCCGCCGTGCCGACAATACCGCCAACAATGGCGTCACCGGAAATCTCACCGCTGTTCGAGCAGTTATCAAACGTGATGAAGCCCGTATGCTGACGATCCAGGCAGCCGCCAACCAGGCCGCCCGCCGCATAGGGCGCATAAACCGCCGCATTGTTCCGGCAATTGGTGATGGTGATCTCGCCGTCCGTTTCAGCCGTCGCGGCGATCAAAGCGCCGGCATACAGGCTGCCGCGCACCGTGCCGTCCAGCGCAATATCACTGAACGCTGCGCCCGCCGCGCCGTCAACCACGCCGAACAGACCGGCGTAACGGCTGCCCGACATGTTCAGGGTAACGGTATGATTATCGCCCTCCAGGCTGCCGCGGAACGGGTTGGCTTCGGTGCCGATCGGCCGCCAGGCCACCTCGCTCAAATCAATATCATCGCCCAGCTTGAACGTTTTGCCCGCGTAATCGTGGCCGCTGCTGACGCTCTGCGAGAGCTTTTGCAGATCTGCCGCCGTGTTGAGGGTATAATTGGCAATGTCCTCGCCGAACGGGTCAGCCTCCTGCCAGTGGGCGTAAAGCGTCATGTCGCCGGTGACCTCGCCGTTCGCCATATCCCATAACGTTCCGCCCGTGCGCGCGGTATACCAGCCGGCAAACTCCCAATCGGTATCGCCGGAGGTGCGCTTGGGTTCGGGGATAGTATAATCCGCCAGCGTCGCGCCGCTCTTGACATTCAAAGCCTCGGGTGCGGGGCCGTCGCCGCCGTTCACGTCAAACGTGACCTTGCAGTTGGCGTCAGCGTCATGCCATCTGCCCGTCAGCGTGATATTCTCGGTGATCAGCGTATCAAAACTGAAACGCACGCCGTCCAGGAACCAGCCGTCGAACACCTTATCCGCCCAAGTGGGTTCAGCAGGCGCAGTGGCTTTCCAGCCGCTTGCCTTATTGACCGTCTGCGCGGCGACCGCACTGCCGCCGTTGCTGTCAAACGTAACGGTGAAGCTGGCATTATCTGCCGGCTCGTCCGCAAACGTCAGCGTCAGCTGCAGATCCTTGGCAGGCATGGTGAATTTGTTGTCCGCGTCCACCGTAACGTCTTTGACTACACTGCCGGAAGCGTCACAAACAGTCAGCGATTCCAGCAGCTTGCCGGCGGGAACCGCCAGCGTCACCTCAGCGCCGCTTTGATAGAACTGCTCTTCACCGTTAACAACTGCACGATAAACCACCTTATTCGTCTCGTCAGCGAAAACGGGGAAATCGGCGCCGGGCGCCCAAACACCGGCACGCTCGTCCGCAGCGCCGCCGTCCAGCAGCCAGGCCATCTTGTCCGCGGCAAATTCCGCCGCATTTTTGGCCGTGGCATAAGTGAGGTCATTATTGCCCAGAACAAAGTTCCGCGCCGGGTCGAACACCGCCGAGCCGCTGTTGGCGCCGACGATATCCAGCTTTTCCATACCCTGCACGTAAGAGAAGCAGCCCGCAAGCGTCGAAGCCTCTCTGGCGTGGTGGCTGCCCACGATCGCGCCCACGGCGGCGTTGGCCGCCGGCGACGTCACCTTGCCCAAATTGCAGCAGTTGGTGATATAGAACGAATAACCATAGTTCCCCATATTGATCGCGCCGATCAGGCCGCCGACGTTGGCGCCGCCGGTAACCGCAGCCAGATTGCGGCACTTATCAATAGTGCCGGTGCGGCTGACCAAACCCAGCAGACCGCCCGCATACTGCGCATTGCCGCTGATCGCAACGTTAGCTGTGCAGTTTTGCAGCGTCAATTTGTCGGCAGAGGAAAATTCCGCCGCCAAGCCGCCCGCCATCGCGGCCTCGCCTGCGCCCGAAATGCTGCCGCTCACCGTCAGATTGCGGATAACCTGCCCCGCGCCGTAAAGCCTGCCGAACAAGCCCAGCCGGGCAGAGGTGCCGTCGTCCTCGATCTTGATGTTAACAGCTGCGCCCCTGCCCTCGATATTTCCGCCGAATGTCGCATCTTTACCCACCGGCAGCAGACCCTCGGGGGCATTGGTGAGATCCAGACCGCCCGCCGGCAAGGCGAACCAATAGCCCTTATAGGTTTCGCCCGCCTGCACGCGAAGATCCAGCACGCCCAGAACCGCCTCGCTGAGTTCCAGCGCCTGCGCGGAATTGATACCCGTCTTTAAGCCGTCGCTCCACTTGGCGTAGACGGTGATGGTTTTGCCCAAATCGCCCTCGGTGACGGCGTCGGTCACCCGCCACGGCTTGGTGTAATTCTTGTCCAGATACCAGCCCTCAAACGTCAGGTAATCATAGCCCGAAAGCATGGTATCATTCCACGCCGTACCGTCAGCGGTTTGCAGGCTGTCGGCAGGTACGGCGTCCTTGGCCAGCTGAATATCCTGCGGCCACGGCACATCGGTCACCGCCGCGCCGTTCTTGCTAAAGAATTGATCTTTAATGTTCTTATCGAACACCAGCGTCGCTTTATCGGCGGCAACGCTGCCGCCCTCGTCCTTGACTATGTTCAGCTTCAAAGAGCTGCCGTCAACCGCCTTAAAGCTCAAAGTATACTGCCTGCCGTCCTCCACTGCCGCTTCGGTGATCTGCATATCGTCGCCGTCAGCAACCTTGGTTCCCTCCGCCAGCAGCTTATAGCCGGCAGGCACGACCATCGTCAGCTCAACACGCTCGCTCTGCCCGCTCAAATAGTAAATCGGGGCATACTTATCTTTAAGCGCCTTGATAATGTTATACGCATCAGAATTCCAAGTAACATAGGTAAACGAGTTGATTTTGACGATCGCTTTGTGCTCGGCGTCCAGCAGCACGGGCAGTTTGGCTGCCGTGTCATAAGACCAGTTATCCATCGCGCCCACCTGCGCCACGGTAAGCTCGGTGACTGCCGCGGGGTCAGCTTCGCCGCCCGCCGCGCTCGCCTTATAATAGCTGTCGGTAAGCGTCAGCTTATCCGCCGCGATACCGCTGCCGGCCAGCGGCTTATCCTGCACCGCCGAGAAGCTGCCCTTGATAGTATAGGTGGCCGCGTCACTGCCGCCGCCCACCAACGCACCGGAATTTACCGCGTCCTTGCCGGTGACGGCGCCGGTGTTATAGGCATACTCCAGGCTCAGCCCCGTATCACCGGCAAATTGGCCGATGATACCGCCGACATAATCGCCGCTGCCGTTAACCGCCGCCAAATTCTGATTTTTAATGGACTTGCAGGTACTCCCCAGACGCGCAACACTGCCGATAATGCCGCCGACATTGTTCACGCCGTTCACCGCGCCTTTATTCACGTTACCGGAACGGCCATAGCCGTAATCAGAGTTGTCGTCGACCTTGCCCGCAATACCGCCCGCGTTATCGCCGCTGGCCGTTACCACAGCTTCATTTTGGCATTTATCCAACGTGCCATACTTGACAATATAACCGGCAATGCCGCCCACACAATTTACACCCGTAACCGTGCTGCCGCTGAGCGCCGCGCAGTCGGTCAGGTTGAAACTGCTGGCGCCAACATGGCCAACCACCAGGCCGACGTTATCCTTGCCGGTCACCGTGCCCTGCAACTTAAGGTTCTTGATGGCAGACCCGGTCACATAACCGAACAAGCCCTGATTATCCGCCGCAGGGGCGTTGATGTACAGCTTGCGCACCGTGAAGCCCGCGCCGTCAAACGTGCCCGCAAACGGGGCGTTGTTATCCGCGTCGGTATAGGAACCGATGGGCTGCCAGCTGCCTGCGCTCTCGCTGCAAATGCTGCTCAAATCAATATCCTGCCCCAGCGTGACCGTTTTGCCCTTGAAATCCAGCTTTTGGACGGCGCTGCCGTCCTCGGTCTTTGAGGGGTTATCATCACCCGTACCGTTCACCAGATTGGCAAAGCCCTGCAATTCCGCCGCCGTGTTGATAACAAACGTCGCAGCCTCAGGGTCGCGCGTATACCAGCCATAGGCGGTGGCCGCGCAGATCAGTGCGTCGGCGTCGGCCAGCGTGATGGTATAGCCGCCTTTATCGCCGCCAACCGTGCTTCCCGCCAGCTGCACGGTATCAAACGTCACGTCCGCGTCCTGTGCGGCCAGCGTGATCACCGCGCCCTGCGGCAGGTAATAAACCGGCTTTGCGTCCGTGCCGTAGTTGGTTTCGGTGGCTGTAACATCAGTGCCGTCAATCGTAATGCTCGCCACGGCAAACTCCAAAGTCACCTTATACAGCGGCTTATAGCTTTCGTCCGCGGGGACGGGGTATTTTTCACCCGGCATAAACGCATTGCCGCCGCTGCCGTTCAGCAGATACAGCATTTCCTTGCCCGCAAACTGTTCCGCCGTGCCTGCATTGGCGTTGGTATCCGTTGCCGTGCCCGTCAGGAAATAGTTATTATTGAACGTGCCTTGGCACATGTTATCATACTTGCCAAACAGCGGCATTTCCGCCGTGGCCGCGCCGCCGTCTTCGGGATAATAGAAGCAGCCGCTATAATTAGCCTTGCTGCCTCTGGCTGCGCCCACCAGCATGCAGACATGCGTTTTGCCCTCGGCCACAGTAATGGCGGAGCTGGTGTTATAGCTGCCGGATACCGTCACGCCGCCTGTTACCACACCGATCAAACCGGCCGCATAATCCTTGGCGCTGCTGACTGCGCCGCTGTTCACGTTATACTTGAACGTGCCCGCACCGCCGATATAACCGATAACGCCGCCGACCAAATTCTGCCCGGCATTTACCGTGCCGTTATTGCGGCATTTTTCCAGCGTGACGCTGCCGCCGGCATAGCCGCCCGCGATACCGCCGGTGCAGGATATGCCAACATTGCTCCAGCCCAACTTAATATTTGTGACCATCGTGTTGCTGATAGTGCCGTTGTTTTGGCAGTTCTGCACGGTTTCGTCCGCGCCCGCAATATAGCCCACGATACCGCCGACATAAGTGCCGCCGCTGATATCAACATTATTGGTGCAGCCGCTTACCGTCGCGCCGCCCGTCAGCTGGCCGACCACGCCGCCAACGTTTGTACCCCTATTAGCGTTGATCGTGCCGCCGACGGTCAGATCCTTAACCTCTGCGCCGGCGCCGCTGACCACGCCGAACAGGCCGATATTGGCCGCGTTATAGTTATCCATGTCGGCATGATAAAGTCCGGTCACGCTATGGCCGCCGCCGTCGAATACGCCCGCAAAGGGAGCGTCTTCCGTGCCGATCGGCTGCCAGTTGGCCAAAGTCTCGCCGCAGACGGTGCTCAAATCAATATCGCCTGCGAGCGTTACCGTCTTCCCGGCAAAGTCGCTGCCCGCTTTCACCAATTCGCTGAAGCCGTAAAGCTTGGCCGCGCTGTCGATGGTAAAGCTATCCTGCGCCGCGTCATACCATGTGGTATCGCTGCGGCTGAAATCCGCCGTTGTACCGTAATTATACGACGTATCCGCGGTGGGCTCGATCGTGCAAACGTTATCGTTGAACGTCTGGTCAACCGTACCGCCCTGCTTCAGCAGCAGCGTATCATTCGGCCGCGTCACATTCAGCGTCTTGCCGCTAAGCACAAACACCGATTTAACGCCCGTCGCTTCGTCCACGGTGGGGGTAAGCTGCTTGCCGTCCACGCTAAACGTCAATTCCAGCGGGCAGCCGCATACCGGGGCAAAATCCAGCCGGTACGCTTCGGCTTTCTCGCCGCCCGCTTGCAGCAGCTGGGGATAGCCCTGCTCGTCCACCTGATACTCGGCAGTGCTGCCCTCCATGTGGGTCAGCAGCCAAAGCAGACGCCCCTCCTGACATTCCGCCGGGCTTATCTGCGTTGCGTTCTCGCCATAATAATATTGGCTGTCATTTTCCACAAAGGATTGCTCTATCGGCATAATCAGGTTTTCCTGCTCATACGAAACCGGGTCGGCGTCAGATAAATACCAGTCGGCGGAATAGCCCACCGCCCCGGTCACCGTGCTGTCATAAGCCATGCCTGCCACAAAATACAGGGCACATGCGCCCTCGGCCGTGTTGCTGAAAATGCAGTTTTTGATCGTGCTGTTCTCCTGCACCAGGCCGACCATGCCGCCGATCTGCTGCGTGGGGTACACGTCGACCGTCTGCATATCGCCGGAAACCGTGCAGCCCTCAAGCGTGGAGCCGTTCATCAGCACCGCGGCGAAAGAGCCGATAAATATGCCGCTGTCGTCCGCCGGCACGTTATTGACGCGGTAGACAAAATCAGCCAGCGTCAGATTTTTGATCGTGCCGCCGTTCACAAAGCCGAACAGGCCGAGATTATCCGGTGTGGTATCAACGTCGATCTTGATACCGTTCAGCGCGCAGCCCGCGCCGTCAAAAGTGCCGGTAAAAGGATAAAACGCCGTTTTGCCGATCGGCTCCAGCCAGTAATCATCAACGTCGATATCCGCCGTCAGCTGATAATGCTTGGCGGCATACAGTGTGTTATCCGCATCGGTTACCGCCCCGTTCACCAACGATACCAGCTGCAAAAGTTGCGTCTTATCGGCGATCTGATAGGGATCAGCTTCCGTGCCTTGGCCGCCCGCCCAGACGGGCATATCGGAAACGGCACTGGGCGCCATGAACAAGCCCTCGCTTAACGGCTGGGCATATTCCTGATACTGCGCCAGATCAAGCCCGGCGAGCACGTCCGCATTGCAATCGCCCAGCATTTCGCCCAACGCCACCGTGTTATGGTAAACCGTCGTCTGCTCGTCAACGCTCATCACGGCAAAATCGCTGACCGCCGGCAGCTCGGCCAAAAGACCGTTCACCGCCGCCGTCTTCAGCGCCGTATCCTGCGCGTCATTCACCAGCACCGGGGGTTCTTCCACCACCGGGGGTTCCTCCACCACCGGGGGTTCCTCCACCACCGGGGGTTCCTCCACTACCGGGGGCTCTTCCA
>CANQPG010000024.1 GCA_947625705.1 uncultured Peptococcaceae bacterium
CTTATATCATCGCGGCGCTGAACGAGGACTTATATATCATCGACCAGCACGCGGCGCATGAGCGCATTTTATATGAAGAATTTGCGCTGGCGTTCGGGCTGGACAGCCGCGAGACCTCCATGCTGGCCGTGCCGGTGACGGTAGACGTGGGCGCGCTGAACGCCGAGCTGCTGCTGGCGAACATCACGCGGCTCGCCGATTTCGGCTTTGTGCTGGAGCATTTCGGCGAAAGCCGCTTTGTGATACGCGGGGTGCCGCTGTGGTATGTGCGCGGCAGCGAGAGCGACCATCGCCGCAAATCGCGGGTTTATGACAACGATATCGCGGGCTTCTTCCTTGATGTGCTGGATATGCTGATCGAGACGGCGGAGGACGAGCAGCTGGATATCGCCCGCCTTAATAAGCTGGAGCTTTTCACCAAGGCGTGCAAAAGCGCCATCAAGGCCAACGAGCATTTGAACGGCCAGGAAATTGCCTGGCTGCTGCATAACCTGGCGGAGTGCGATAAGCCGCAGACCTGCCCGCACGGCCGGCCGACATTCTTCAAGATCACCGACGCGGAAATTCGCCGCCGCTTTATGCGGAGCGAGAAATGACGGCGCGGGGTAATATGATGAATAAGAAGCTGCCGTTAATTGTTTTGCTGGGGCCGACGGCGGTGGGCAAAACCGCGCTTGCCGTGGAGCTGGCGGCGCGCTTAAACGCCGAAATTATTTCCGGCGATTCCATGCAGTTTTACCGCTATATGAACATCGGCACGGCCAAGATCCGCCCGGCGGAAATGCTGGCGGCAAATGGGCGGCTGATACCGCACCACCTGGTGGATATTATCGACCCGGCGGAGCCGTTCAGCGCGGCGGATTTTCAGGCGCGGGCGGGCGCGGCGATCGCCGATATCGCGGCGCGGGGCAAACTGCCGCTGCTGGTGGGCGGCACGGGGCTTTATATTCAGGCGCTCTGTGACGGCTATCAGCTTTCTCAGGACGCTGTGGCGGACGAAGCATTGCGCGAGCGTCTGCGCGGCGAATATGCACGGCTGGGCGCGGCGGCCATGCACGAACGGCTGGCGCAGGTTGACCCGGCTGCGGCGGCGCACATCGCCCCGGCTGACCAAAAGCGGCTGATCCGCGCGCTGGAAGTATATGAAGTGACCGGGCAGCCGATATCGCGGCAAGGGCGGGCGGCGGAGCCGCCTTATGACCTGCTGCTTTTGGGGCTCGCGCGGGAACGCGCGGCGCTCTATGAGCGTATTGAGCAGCGGGTGGATATCATGCTGGCGGCGGGGCTGCAAGCGGAGGTGGAACGCCTGCTGGCGATGGGCTATACGCCTGATCTGAAGCCGATGCAGGGCTTGGGCTATCGCCAAATCTGCGCTTACCTGGCAGGCGAAATGCCTTATGACGCGGCGGTGGAGCTCATCAAACGCGACACCCGGCGCTTTGCCAAACGTCAGCTGACGTGGTGGCGGCGCGACGCGCGCATAAACTGGTTTGACGCGGGAGAGCAGACTTCCGCCGCGATATTGGACGCGATGTGCCGCATGGTGCGGGCACGTTTTGCGTCATAAGCCTCACGCGGGGCGGCGCTTTCGGATAGAATATATTATCTGCCGGAGGAGGTGTGCCGCGTGAAAGAATGTTATAACGTAAAAGAGTATTTTCTGGACGAATTGCAGTTTCAGGGGCTGGCGGCGACGTTTTTTCTGCTGAACGGCTTTCAGCTTAAAGGCGTGCTGCTGCATTACGACGACGAGGTGCTGATCGTGGACTCGGGCGGCAAAAAGCAAATGGTATTCCAACAGGCCGTCTCCACCATCGCCCCAACGCAGGAGCTGCCGTTCCCCCATATATATTAACAGGTTAAGAGGTTTTGGCAATGACGGACATTGAACAAAAACTGGCGCGGGCGGAACGCGAGGCGGAGGCGGCCATGCAGGAATTCGCCGCGGACTACGCGGCGGTGGCGGAGCATAACTTTGCCCGCGTGCTGGACGCTCTGCGCGCCCATAAGATCAGCGAAAATCACCTGACGGACTCCACCGGCTACGGCTACGGCGACGTGGGGCGGGATACGCTGGAGCAGGTCTGGGCGGAGGTGCTGGGGGCGGAAAGCTGCCTCTTGCGCCAGCAAATTGTCAGCGGCACCCACGCCATCAGTCTGGCGCTTTTGGGCAATATCCGCCCCGGCGAGGAGCTGCTTTATGTGGGTTCTCCTTATGACACGCTGCAAAAGATCATCGGCTTGCAGGGCGAAGCCCCCGGCTCGCTGCTGGAAATGGGCGGCAGGTATCGCGAAATTGACGTGGATTTCAACCATCTGGACGCGGCGCAAATCGTGGCGGCCATTCAGCCGCAGACAAAAATTCTGGCGTTTCAGCGCTCGCGCGGCTATGCGTGGCGGCCGGCGCTTGCGTTGGACGAGCTTGGCGTGATCGTCCGCGCCGTGAAAGCCGCCTATCCCGAGGTCATCGTTTTCGTCGATAACTGCTACGGCGAATTTGTGGCGGAACAGGAGCCGCTTGCCTTTGGGGCGGATTTAATTGCCGGTTCGCTGATCAAAAACCCCGGCGGCGGCATCGCACCCTGCGGGGGGTATGTGGCCGGGCGCGCCGATTTGGTGGAGCGCGCCGCCTGCCGCCTGACCGCGCCCGGTATCGGCGCGGAGGTCGGCTGCTCGCTTACGCCCCAGCGCGTGTTCTATCAGGGGCTGTTTCTGGCGCCCTTAACGGTGCAGGAGGCGCTCTGCGGGGCGGAATATACGGCGGCTTTCGGCAAGGCGATGGGCTTTGCGGTGCTGCCGGAGGTGGGCGCGCCGCGTTCCGATATTGTGGAGTCAATTCAGTTTGGCAGCCCGGAGCTGCTGATCGCGTTCTGCCGGGGTATCCAGAAGTATTCCCCGGTCGATAGCTACGTGCAGCCGGAGCCCTGGGATATGCCGGGCTACACCGATCAGGTCATCATGGCCAGCGGCTCATTCGTCAGCGGCAGCTCCATCGAGCTTTCCGCCGACGCGCCGATACGCCCGCCGTATATCGCCTATTTTCAGGGCGGGCTCTCCCGTTATCACGCCAAGATTGCCGTCAGCCGCACTTTCCGCGATATGGCGGCGGCGGGATTGCTGTAAAACTCTTGTGTTTTGGGCGCGTTTGCGCTAAAATAATAACGTATATTTTAATTGAAACTCTGGGGGTATTCCGATGGACAAGCATTATAACTTTCGCGAGATAGAAAGCAAGTGGCAGAAGAATTGGGCGGAAAGCCGGCTCTATAAGGTGAGCGAGCAGTCCGACAAGCCGAAATATTATGTGTTGGAGATGTTCCCTTATCCCTCCGGTAATCTGCACATGGGTCACGTGCGCAATTATTCGATCGGCGACGTGGTGGCGCGCTTCAAGCATATGCAGGGTTATAATGTGCTGCACCCGATGGGCTGGGATTCGTTTGGGCTGCCGGCGGAGAACGCGGCCATCAAACACGGCGTTTTCCCGCGCGACTGGACGCTTTCCAACATTGACAATATGAAAAAGCAGCTGAAAAGCATGGGCTTAAGCTATGATTGGGACAGGGAAGTGACGACTTGCCTCCCGGAATATTACAAGTGGACGCAGTGGCTGTTTATCCAGCTGTATAAGAAAGGCTTGGCCTATAAGAAACACGCGGCGGTCAACTGGTGCCCCTCCTGCGCCACGGTGCTGGCCAACGAGCAGGTGGTGGAGGGCTGCTGTGAGCGCTGCGGCACGCAGGTGGAAAAAAAGGCGCTCGATCAGTGGTTCTTCAAAATTACCGATTACGCCCAGCGCCTGCTGGACGACCTAGAGAAGCTCCCCGGCTGGCCGGAAAAGGTCAAGACCATGCAGCATAACTGGATCGGCCGCAGCGAGGGCTGCGAGGCGATGTTCAAAACGGAAGCGGGCGATGAACTGCCGGTGTTCACCACCCGCGTCGATACCATTTTCGGCGTGACGTACATGGTGCTGGCGCCCGAACACCCGATGGTGGAGAAGCTGACCAAGGGTACGGAGTATGAGCAGCCGGTGGCGGAATTTGTCAAAAAGGTGCAGCAGCTTTCCAATATCGACCGTACCTCGGGCAATCTGGAAAAAGAGGGCATGTTCATCGGCGCTTACGCCATCAACCCGGCAAACGGCGATAAAGTGCCGATCTGGATCACCAATTACGTGCTGATGGATTACGGCACCGGCGCGGTAATGGGCGTTCCCTCGCATGACGAGCGCGACTTTGATTTTGCCCATAAATATGATCTGCCGATTATCCGCGTGATCGCCGAAAGCGCCGATAAGGCCGACGAGCCTTTGACCGAGGCGTACACCGATATCGGCGTGCTGGTCAATTCCGGAAAGTTTAACGGCATGACGAATAAGCCCGACGCCATAGGCGCCATCTGCGACTGGCTGGAGGAGCAGGGGCTCGGGAAGCGCGTGATCAATTACCGCCTGCGCGACTGGCTGATCAGCCGCCAGCGTTACTGGGGCGCGCCGATCCCGATGGTCTACTGCGAAAAATGCGGCCCGCAGCCCGTTCCGGACGAGGAACTGCCGGTGCTGCTGCCCACCGATGTGGAATTTCTGCCGTTCGGCGAATCGCCGCTTAAAACCAGCGCCAGCTTTGCCGAGGCCAAATGCCCCTGCTGCGGCGGCCCGGCCACCCGCGAGATGGACACGATGGACACGTTCATGTGCTCCTCGTGGTATTATCTGCGCTATTGCGACGCGCATAACGACCAGGCGCCGTGGAACAAAGAGAAAACCGACTACTGGCTGGCGGTCGATCAGTATATCGGCGGCGTGGAGCACGCCATTCTGCATTTGATGTATTCGCGCTTCTTCACCAAGGCGCTCTATGACATGGGGCTGGTGAGCCAGGAGGAGCCGTTCACCAACCTGCTGACGCAGGGCATGGTGTTAAAGGACGGCACCAAGATGAGCAAGAGCCTCGGCAACGTGGTGAGCCCCGAGGAAATTATCGACAAATACGGCGCGGACACCGCCCGTCTGTTCATTCTGTTCGCCGCTCCGCCGGAGCGCGATCTGGAGTGGAACGACTCCGCGGTGGAGGGCTGCTATCGCTTCCTGAACCGCATTTGGAAGCTGATTTACTCTATCCACGAGGCGGGCTATCAGCCGCGGGAACTCACCGCCGCCGATAAGGAGCTGCGCCGCGTCGTCCACGCCACGCTGAAAAAGGTGACGGAGGATATCGCCGGGCGCTTCAACTTCAACACCGCCATCAGCGCGATGATGGAAATGGTGAACGCGATGTCGGCCTACCGCGACGCGGAGGGTGAGGCGGCCAACGCCGACGTTATCTGCGACGCGGCGGAGAAGCTGATCATTATGCTTTCGCCGTTTGCGCCCCATATCTGCGACGAGCTTTGGCAGCAGACGGGGCATGCTGACGTGGTGTATAACCAGCCCTGGCCGGCCTATGTTGAGGAATATCTGCAAAAGGCCGAGGTGGAAATCGCCGTGCAGGTGAACGGCAAGCTGAAAGCGCGGCTGGTCATTCCCTCCGGTTTGGATCAAGCGGGCACTACGGCAGCCGTCGAAGCCCACGCCGATTACGCCAAATGGCTGGGCGATAAACAGGCCGTCAAAACCATCGTCGTACCGGATAAGCTGGTGAATATCGTCGTCAAATAAGGTGCAGACTACCTGTAATTGGGGGAGTTTGTGGTGAAGATACTGTTGGCCTTGCTGCTGGTTCTGCTGCTGCTGGCGGTTTATCCTGTGCGGGCGGCGGTGGAGTTTACGGACTGGCGTTTAAGGGTTTATTGGCTGCCGGTTTTTGGTCTCTCGTGGCGCGTGAAGCTGCTGGAAAAGGATTTCACGCCGCCGTCAGACCCGGTGACTGCTATCATTCAGGGCGAGATCATCGACTGGGACAAGCTGAAGCAGCGCCAAACGGCAGAAAAGCCCAAGCCAAAGCATAAGCCGCATTGGCAGGCGGACTGGCGCAAACTGGCCGCTGCTTTGCTGGGCTCGCTGCATATCAGGCGGTTTCGGCTTACTGCCCGTTTGGGCGGCGACCCGGCGACCACGGCGCTGTTTGCCGGGGCAGGGTGGTCAGCGCTTTCGGTGGCGCTGGGCTGGCTCAGCTTCAACGCGGCGGCCTGGCCGGGGGACGCACAGGTGAATATGGCACTGCTGCCGCCGCCTGCCGAATTGAAGCACAGCCAAATCAGTTTGGCGGCGGAAGCTTGGCTGATGGCCGGGGCGGTGCTGCCGCGCGTGGCGGCGGCCTGGCTCGGCGGCAGAAAAAAGCGGCGTTTGGCCGCAGGCACAAGATAAGTGGCGGAATAGTGTAAACAGAAAGAGGTGTAAGTTATGTCCGGAGAAAAAAACATTGAGGGATTGATCGGCACGGCGATGGAGAAGCTGGGCGGCATTGTCAATGTGAACACGGTGGTGGGTCAGCCGATCACGGCGGGCGATTTGACCATTATCCCGATTTCCCGCGTCAGTCTCGGCTTTGTGGCGGGCGGCGGCGAATACGCGGCCAAGGATCAGCCCGATCCTGCTTTCGGCGGCGGCAGCGGCGGCGGCCTTTCAGTGAACCCGGTGGGCTTTTTGGCCTGCTCGGCGGACGGTGTGCGCTATATCCCCGTCAGCGGTCAGGCGCCGCTGGATAAGCTGGTGGATATGACCCCCGGTTTGATCGATAAGGTGGAAAACGCCATCAAGCAGAGCCGTGAGAGTAAAAACACGGCCGCTCCGCGGCCGGTCGACGTAACGCCTGAACCTGTGGTGGACGCGGCGGCAGAGGACGAGCAATGAGCCAAAAGCGCCTGCTTTCGCCCGCGCTGGCGCTGCTGTTGGCGGCGGCGCTGCTTTTCTGCGGCCTGGGCGGCTTGTTTTCCGCCCGCGCCGACGTTTCCACACCGCCCACGCTGACCGCGCCCGCCTACATTCTGATCGAGCAATCCAGCGGCAAGGTGCTGCACGGCCACAACATGTATCAGCAGATGTACCCGGCCAGCACCACCAAGATAATGACGGCCATGCTGGCGCTGGAGAATTTGCAGCCGGACGATAAGATAACCCTGCCGGCGGATTTTATCAATGCGGGGGAGACCGGCTTGGGGCTGTTGCCCGGCGCCACGCAGAACGCCGAGGAGCTTTTGATGGCGATGATGCTGCGTTCGGCCAACGACGCGGCGCAGGCGGTGGCTATCGGCGTTTCGGGCAGCGAGAGCGCGTTTGTGGAGCTGATGAACACCCGGGTGGCGGAGCTTGGGCTTTCGCACACGCATTTTGTCAATCCGCACGGCCTGCACGACGCCAACCATTACACCACGGCGTATGATCTGGCGCAGATCGCCCGCGCGGCGCTGGATAACCCGGAGTTTCGCCGCATTATCAACACCGAAAGCTACACCGTACATAAGCTGAACGGCGAGGACGATTTTGAGGTCTATAACCGCAACAGCCTGCTGACGCAGTACAGTCCGGCCGACGGCGTGAAGACCGGCTATACCAGGCAGGCGGGCAACTGCTTTGTCGCCAGCGCCACCAATGCCGACGGCATGCAGCTGATCGCCGTCGTCTTAAGCAGCGAGGATATTTACGCCGACGCGCAGAAGCTGCTGGAATGGGGCTTTGACAATTTCGGCCGAACGCTGATCGTTGAAGCGAACACCGTCAAGGGGAGCCTGCCCGTGCTGAACGGCGGGCGTGAGCAGGTGGCCGTGCTGACGGAAAAGCCGCTTTATTTCATCGGCACACCGGAGGAAGTCGCCGATTTTACCGAGCATATCGACTTGCCGTCCTCCATCACCGCCCCGGTGCACCGCGGCGAGGTGGTGGGCGCGCTGACTTACACCGACGCGAACGGCGACACCTACAGCACCAATCTGCTGGCCGCCAAAGACGTGGGCAAATACAGCCTGAAGCTGGTGGTGCGGCAATCCTTCCAAAGCGTCTGGCAGGTGTTCGTGGTGCCGTTCAGTTAAACAGTTAAATGGGTATAGAAAAACGGCGGGGGCTTTGGCCTCCGCCGTAAAATTTTGCTTAAAATATGGTTATCACGCCGTAAGTGATCGTTAACACGATGATCCCGGCAATCAGCACGCCCAGCAGTATCGCCGGGAGAGCGGAGCGCAGCGGCATATCCAGAAACGCCGCCACCATTGCGCCCGTCCAGGCTCCGGTGCCCGGCAGCGGTATCGCCACCAGCAGGCAAAGCCCGATACTGCGATAGCGGATAACCAGATCGCTTTTGTTATGCACCCGCGTTTCCAGCGCGCGCATGATGCGGCCCACCACGTTGTCAAGGCAGGTCAGCCAGCGGAACACGTGCCGCGTGAACAGGATCAGCAGCGGCACAGGCAGCATATTGCCGATCAGACTAAGCCAGAACGCCTCCCCGGGCGATAAACCAAACGCCACGCCGATAGGTATGGCGCCGCGCAGCTCTATGCCGGGCAGCATAGCCACAAACAGGGTGCTTAAGATCTGGCCGGCGGGGTTGGTATCAAACCAATCGAGCATGGCAGGCTCCTTTCCAAATTTTTGCAAAACGCTCGTCTAAGCATATGCCGGGGCGGGCATTTTATGCCGCGCTGGCGGCATTTTTCATGTATGAGGGCGTGTTGGGCGCGGCGGCGGCGGGGATAGTCACCTGCGTCTCCTGCCGCACGAGGGGGTAGATGCTATAGAGCGTGTTCAGGTTGTCGATAATGCCCCCGGTGAAGATGAGCCCCTTTTCCAGCGTGGCCGGGTCGCCGATGGCGGTGATGACGATCGGGGTCAAAAGCCGCTCGCCGTCCAGCGAGAGGTAAAGCTGATCCTCCTGGTCGGTCTCATGCGTGATGTGGCTTTTGGCGGTCAGCCGGTGGTTGTTGACGGCCACGGCCTCCGCGCCGCTCACCTTAAGCTCGTTGGCGATGTCGATCACGTCCATGCTGTACACGTCATAGTCCGCCGTGATGGTCACGCTGACGCCGGGGCCGGTAAGCGGGATTTCTCCCGCAAATATCCGGCTGGTCTGCAGCTGTTTTTCCAGCGTGGCGGTGGCGGAAAGCGCCGACTGGCTGCGTTCCAGCTGTGCCAGTTCGTCGTCCAGACGGGCGCGGTAATCGTTCAGGCTGCGCACCATGGCCACCAGGTCCTCGGTGCTTTGGCCTTCCAGCGCCTGCAAGCTGTTGGACTCGAAATTGATCTGGCAGACGACGGCAAAGCTCAGCAGCGTCAGCGCCAGGCACAGCGTCAGCACGTTATATTTTTGGCGTTTTTCTTTCGCTTTATCGTCCATGGTTATTCCTTTTCGCTCTTTTCGGGTTTGACGCCGGGGCTGACGATGGCTTTCACCTTAACGGGCGCCTGGTCGTCGTCAAGCGGCTCGTCCGCCGGCGCGGGGCTATCCTGCGGTATGGTATCCACCAGCAGGCCGCTGATGGTGTTTTCCAGATTGGGGTCGGCCTCGGGCTTGGCCGCCTTGGGGTTGCGCACGAAGCGTATCTTGGGCATGGCGCTGCTCTTGCTCTTTTCGCGGTATCTGGTAATTATATCGCGGCGGATAAACGCCAGGTTAGAGAATATGCGCAGCGCGAAGCAAATGGTGGCCGCCATGAACATATCAATGCCGATCTGTGTGCCCAAAAAGGCCAGCGCCATGGCGAGAAGCGCGTTGGTGACGAAGCCCGAGAGCATAATAAGGCCGTCATAGGTATCCTCCAGCAGCGCGCGCACGCCGCCCAAAACGGAATCCAGCGCGGCCAGAATGGCGATGGAAAGGTATTTGGCAATGCCAAGCGACGCGTTCACCGTCAAAATCGAGCCGATCAGCGCACCGACGATCAAACTTAACAGCGGCAGAAAAAATTTGAACATAAGCTCCTCCTTGCTTTACGGCGTGGTGGTCTCGGCCGGCTGGGCGTATTTGCCGGAGATCGCGCCCGTATAGGCGGGCAGCTGCAAATTCTCGCTGCGGCTGACTTTGATCGGCATATTCTTGTTCTTCAGATATATATATTGAGAGGATTCCTGCAAAGCCCCCTCCAAAATCGCGGGCGAGCCGATCAGTTTTATTTCATACGGCGGCGCCACGCGGGTGGAGTTAACGATGATCACGGTGCCGACGCAGCGGATATCCGAGGTATCGACGATACGCTGGTCGTTGATGGCGATGGCCTCGGCCAGATACGCCACGTCGTTCAGCAGATAGCGCAGGTTGCTGTCATGGATAATATAGTTTTCCGGGAAATAATTGGCCGGGTCGGCCTGCTGGGCGGCCTCGGCGCCGGCGGTGTTGTCGTTCAGCGTAACGATGATGCCGCTGCCGGAGACTGCCGTCTGGCCGGAATAAAACTGCGTGTCGGCCAGCTGCTGCTGAATTTTGGCATAATATTCGTCGGTGACGATACCGTCCGGGTTCTGCTCGGCCAGCTCGGTGCGCAGGCGGTCGATACTTTGTTCCATCTCCGTCGTTTCGGCCTCCAGCTGGTTAATGACGTCAACCAAATTCTGGTTTTCGCTGTTGGCGTTGATCTGCGCGTTGATCGACCATGCCCGCACCCAAACGCTGATGGCGATACCCGCCAGCAAAAAGATCAGCGACAGGCTGAAAACAAAACGATTTTTCTGCAAAAACTCGTGCATGGCAATGCCGCTCCTCATAAACGCCGCTTCAAAATCCCGCCAAAACCGTATATAATATATAATACCTCATTGCAGGGGCGGAGAGCAAGTAAAATTTGCTGATTTTGCGGTAGTTTTTCAGATTTTTCTTTTTCCTATACAGGATTTGGCAAACCGGGCGTAGAATACAAAATTATTAACGGTAAATCCGACGCAAAGGGGGCGGTTTGATGGGCGGTCTGCAAAGTCTGTTTCAGGGCATGACGCTGGGCTCGGTCATTTCAATGGTGCTGGATATCTGCATCGTTACCGCTCTGTTTTATTACATCTTTATGCTGATGCAGGGCACCCGCGCCGTGCAGCTGATCAAGGGTCTGCTGATACTGGTGGCGGCGGTGGCGCTTTCGGGCTGGCTGCAATTAGACGTGCTGGGCTGGTTGCTCAGCCAGTTATGGTCGGTCATCATTCTGGCGTTGGCGGTCATCTTCCAGCCGGAGATCCGGCGCGCGCTGGAGCAGATCGGCCGCAGCCGCCTTTATATCCGCCCGTTCGAGGGGCCGAGCGCCGATATGCAGCCCGTTTATGACGCGGTGGTCAAGGCCGCGGTGGAGGAATCCAAACATAACGTGGGCATGCTGGTGGTGCTGGAGCGTGAGATCGGTCTGAACAATTACGTTGAAACGGGTATCCGCATGGACTGCCTGGTTTCCGAGCAGACTTTAATTAATATTTTTGTGCATAACACGCCGCTGCACGACGGCGCGGCGATCATTCGCGGCAACCGTATTCTGGCGGCGGCCTGTTTCCTGCCGCTCTCCGATAATCCGAATCTTTCGATGTCGTTTGGTACTCGCCACCGTTCCGGCATAGGCTTGACCGAGGTCTCCGACGCGCTGGTGGTCATCGTCTCGGAGGAAACGGGCGCCATATCCGTGGCGGTGGAGGGGCAAATTTACGTTAATCTGGACGAGCAGGCGCTCAGGCGGCATATCGAGCAGCATTTTGCCGCGGTCAATTCCGGTGTGAAGCAAGTGCAGGCGCGTTTCCGCCTGAAGCGAGAGCGGGGTGGCAAAGATGCGTGATTTTTTTGCCATGAAAGGTAAGGGCATTAACTGGGCTTCGCTGCTGCTGGCTTTCGTGCTGGCGCTGTCGCTTTGGGTCTACGTTACGGTGCAGGATAACCCGGTGATCGAGGGGCGCTTTGAGGTGCCGATCGATTATATGAACCTGCCCGATGATCTGGCGCTTTCCGATAAGGCGGACACCGTGCGGGTGCGCGTGGCCGCCCCCACCAATGTGATGAACACGCTGGCCTCCTCCGATATCAACGCCTACGCGGATCTTTCGGCGGCGGGAGAGGGGCAGTATACCGCGCCGCTCAGGTTCCAGCTCCCGGATAATGTGGAGCTGGTCTCGGCGGATTCCACCGAGGTGGTGCTGGTGGTGAACCGTTTGGCCACGCGGCAGAAGCCGGTGACGGTGCGCTATGTTTCGGGCGAGCCGGCCGAGGGCTATATGACACTCCCGGCCAGCCTGGCGCCCGAGCAGGTGGTGCTTTCCGGTTCGGAGGATCGGCTGAATCAGGTGGACGAGGTTTTTGTAACGGTGGACATTACCGACGCGGCGGCCAACTTCCGCGCCAATCTCCCGGTGAGTGTGGTGGACGCAAGCGGCAATTCCCTTTTGGGCTTCGTTACGCCCCAGCCTGCGCTGGTGGACGTGCTGGTTCCGGTGGTGACCGAGCAGCCGTCTAAGGTCGTTCCCGTCAGCGTGACGCTTTCCGGTGCGCCGGCGGAGGGCTATGTCATCTCGCGTATTGTGGTGGACGCCCCGGTGGCCACTATCTTCGGCGCGCAGGCCGCGCTGGATACCGTTGATTACGCCTATACCTCGGCCGTCAACATCGCCGACGCCAAGGGCAATGTCACGCAGGAGGTGACGCTCTTAAACGCCGACGGCTTAAGCTTCGACCGTGAACAGGTCTACCGCGTTGTGGTGACGATCGAGCCGGAGGCGGTGCGTACGGTGGACGATGTGGCCATAACTATGGTCAATCAGCAGGCCGCCTTTAACTATCAGCTGGCGGACGCCACCTGTTCGGTTACGGTGCGCGGGCCGGCCTCGGTGGTGGGCGCGCTGGACGCGGCGGATATTGAAGCGCGGGTGGACGTGGACGGCCTTGGCGCGGGCGAACACCACTTGGCTATTCGGGCGGTGACCTCGGCCAACGCCACGGTGGAAGCTGTTTCGCCGCTCGGCGTTATCACCCGGATCAGCGCGAAATAAATTGCTTCATATTTAAACGGCGGCTGTGCAGCGGGCATGGCCGCCGCTTTTTGCTGCCGTAACGTTTGCCCGCAGCCCCGCATATAATGCCGCAAAAGGCGGAGCGATCGGGGTGGCATATGGCAATTTACGTGGTGCAGGCGGGGGATAACGTGGACACGATAGCGCAGAATACCGGGGTGGCGGTGGAGGAGATCATTTTCGCCAACCAGCTGCTCTATCCCTATCGGCTGGCGCTGGGGCAGGCGCTGTGGCTGCCGGAGGGGCAGAATGAGCCGGAATTTGGCCGGGCGATACAAACCAACGGCTACGCCTATCCGTTCATCGACGAGTACGTGCTGGAGCAAAGCCTGCCGTATTTGACCTCGCTCTCGATCTTCTCCTACGGCTTCACACCGGAGGGGAATTTGGTGCCGCCCAGCTTTTGGACCGATGAGCCGCTGATCGCCGCCGCGCTGGCGGCTTATACCCGCCCGGTGCTGACGCTGACGCCGTTTGGGGCGGACGGCATGTTCAACAATAACCTGATATCCCAGCTGCTGGCGGACGACGCCGCCCGCGCCCGCCTGAACGCTGAAATTGTGCGCGTTATGCAGGCCAAGGGGTACCTGGGGCTGGACGTGGATTTTGAATATATCTACGCTGAGGATCGCGACCAGTTCACCGCCTGGGTGGGCGAGCTGGCGGCGGCCATGCACGCTAACGGCTTTACCATTTCGGTGGCCGTCGCCCCCAAGACATACGCCGGGCAGCCGGGTCTGCTTTATCAGGGGCAGGACTACGCGGCGCTGGGCGCGCTGGTGGATTACGTGCTGGTGATGACCTACGAATGGGGCTACACATACAGCGAGCCGATGCCGATCGCGCCGCTGGATTGGGTGCGCCGCGTGGTGGAATACGCCGTGACGGAGATCCCGGCGGCGAAGATTGACCTGGGCATTGCCAACTACGCTTATGACTGGACGCTCCCGTACGTTAAAGGCGAGACGGCGGCCAGAAGCTTCGGCGTGGTGGAGGCCATGCGCCAGGCGGCGGAGGTGGGGGCGGAGATCATGTTCGACGAGGCGGCATACTCGCCTTATTATAATTATACGGCGGGCGGTGTGGAGCACGAAGTGTGGTTTGAGGACGTGCGGAGCCTTTCCGGTAAGCTCGCGCTGATCAACGAATTCGGCCTGCACGGCGGCGGCTGGTGGCAGGTCATGCGGCTGTTCCGGGCGGGGTGGCTGAATCTTGCCGGCAAATTTGCGATCGCCAAGGGCGGTTTTTAAGCAGTCCTGCGGCAGGAAAAATCCGCCGCGCCGTCTTTACTATTGCCGCAAAAGATGGTATAATTATCCAACGAGTATCATTTGCGGTGTAAGAGAGAGTGAAAGAGGTGTAAATATGTCTTATACGCAGGAAATTTATCAGCTGGTGGCGGCGCGAAATCCGCATGAACCGGAGTTTTGCCAGGCCGTTAAGGAGGTTTTCGACTCCATCGAGCCGGCCATTGCCGCCAATGAGCAGAAATACCGCGAGGTCGCTCTGCTGGAGCGCCTGATCGAACCGGAGCGCACGGTCACTTTCCGCGTCCCCTGGGTGGACGATAACAACGTCGTGCATGTCAACAAGGGCTACCGTATCCAGTTCAGCAGCGCCATCGGGCCTTATAAGGGCGGCCTGCGCTTTCACCCGTCGGTCAACCAGAGCATTTTAAAATTTTTGGGCTTTGAGCAGATCTTCAAAAACTCGCTGACCGGGCAGCCCATCGGCGGCGGCAAGGGCGGCTCGGATTTTGACCCGAAAGGCAAATCCGACCGCGAGGTGATGACGTTCTGCCAGAGCTTTATGACCGAGCTGTTCAAGTATATCGGCGCCGACCGTGACGTACCCGCCGGGGATATCGGCGTGGGCGGGCGCGAGATCGGCTATCTTTACGGCCAGTATAAACGGCTGACCGGCCAGTACGAGGGCGTGCTGACGGGCAAGGGGCTGACGTTCGGCGGCTCGCTGGTGCGCACCGAGGCCACCGGCTTCGGCCTGATCTATATGCTGGAGGAGCTGCTGCACCACCGCGGTGAGAAATTAAACGGCAAAACCGCCATCGTCTCCGGCAGCGGCAACGTCGCCATTTACGCGGCGGCCAAGGCCGAGGCCAAGGGCATGAAAGTCATCGCGATGAGCGACTCTAACGGCTACGTTTACGACCCGCAGGGTATTGACATCGATGTGGTGAAAGAGATCAAAGAGGTGCGCCGGGGGCGTATCAAGGAATACGCGGCGCAAATCGATCGCGCCGAATACGTCGAGGGCAAGAGTATCTGGCAGCTTCCCTGCGAGATCGCTCTCCCTTGCGCTACGCAGAATGAGCTGACGCTTTCGGATATGCAGTCGCTGCATGCCAATGGCTGCCGCGTGGTGGCCGAGGGCGCCAATATGCCCACCACCCGCGAGGCCACTGATTATGCGCTCTCGAAAGGTATCGTGTTTATGCCGGGCAAGGCGGCCAATGCCGGCGGCGTGGCCACCTCGGCGCTGGAGATGGCGCAGAACAGTATACGTTTAAACTGGACGTTCAACGAGGTTGATAAGCGTTTGCAGTATATCATGGCCAGTATTTACCGCAAAACCGCCAACGCAGCCATGCGCTACGGCAGCCCGGATAACTATGTTTTGGGCGCTAATATTGCGGGCTTCGAAAAGATTGCAGAAGCTATGCTGGCACAGGGTATCTGTTAGCCCAGAAGCAACAAGAGCACGTCATCTTTGGGCTTGTTGTCAGATTGACAAAGCTCGCGCACTATCAGTGCAGCTCCTTTGCCAATCTGCCGTACGCACCCAAATCTGACGCACTCTTGCACTTCTGGGGGTTGGTGCATTGATAACTGAATGGCTTTTCCGCTGCGCGCTGTCCTAGCCATCGGGTATTATCAATGCCCTGCAAAAGCATAACAAAAAGCACCCTTAAACGGGTGCTTTTCTTATGCGCAAATCTTAGTTCTGCCCGACGCCCTGACCCTTTTCCTGATGGCGCTGGTAATAGCGCATAATGCAGGAGAGGGTAAAGTTCAAAATGAAGTAGAGGAACGCGGCAAAGCCGAACAGCAGGCACATCTCGCCGAACGTGACGGAATGGCCGGTGTAGGTGTAAAGCTTCGACATCAGATCCTTGGTGTTGAACAGCAGCTCGCCCACCGCCACCTGCGCAAGGAACGACGTATCCTTGATGACGGTGATGACCTGGCTCATCATCGTGGGGATAATGCGGCGGAAGCACTGCGGCAGAATAATGTGCCAAAGCGTGCCGAGGAACGTGAAGCCCTGGCTGGCCGCTGCCTCAAACTGCCCCTTGGGAATGGCGTTCAGGCCGCCGCGCACAATTTCCGCCATCATGGCCGAGGTGAACAGCACATAAGCGCAGCACACGCGCTGAAACGCCGAGGGGAACGGCGCCGCGATAAAACAGACGAACACCCAGAGCAGGTTCGGCGTGTTGCGGAAAACCTCGATGTAAAAGCCGGTGATATATTTCAGAATAAATTTGTCATAGTTGCGGATCAGCCCCATCACCGTGCCGATGATGATGGAGAGGACGATACTGATACCGGCCACTTTCATCGTCATGACAAAGCCGGCCATAATGTAGCGCAGGTTATCGGGGGTGAATACCGAGTTGAATGCTTCTGTCATGCCAATCCCTCCTCAACCTTTTCCAACTGCTCGGCGGTCTGGATATCCCGCTTTTTCAGGCGGTCTTCATAACGGCGCGCCCACGTGGTCAGCGGGAAGCACAGCAGGAAGTATAAAAAGCCGCACAGCAGATACGACGGGCCGTAGCTCATGGTGCCGTTGGTGGCAAACGCGTTGGCGCGATACATCAGATCGCCGCCCGCGATCATGGTGACGATCGAGGTGTTTTTCACCAGGTTGACCATCTGGTTGACCATCGGCGGCAGAATGATTTTAATGGTCTGCGGCAGGATAATTAACATCATCGTCTGTATGTAAGTGAAGCCCTGGCTCTGCGCCGCTTCAAACTGCCCCTTGGGGATACTGCCGATACCGGCGCGCACGGCCTCCGACATATACGCGCCGGTGTAGGTGCCGACGCAGAGGATACCGATGGTGACCTGCGAGAGGGCGACCCCGGCGTAGGGCAGGGCGTAAAACACGAAGAATACCTGGATCGCCAGCGGCGTATTCTGGAAAAATTCCACATACACGCGGGCGATTATGCGTATCAGCCGGTTATGCGAGGTGGACATCAGGCCGAACACCACGCCGAGAGCCAGCGCCAGCGCCAGCGCAAACACGGCGATCTCCAGCGTGGTCACAAACGCGCTGGCAAATTTCGGCCATTCCGCCAGCAGTGACTGCCAGCGCCACGGTTCCATGATTTGCTGTATCATAAAAGGATTACCTCCTTAAATAGTCTGGATATAAAAACTCCGTCAGCAGCGTCCGGGTCTAAGCTTGGGCGCTGCTGACGAAGGGGAGGCGAACCTCCCGCTTCGGCCATATTTTAATTAGCCCTCATAGGAAGCGACCACGCCGTTATCGGCAATGATCTGATCCATCGTGCCGTCTTCCAGCCAGCCCTTGATTAGGCCGTCCAGATACTCAGCCCACTCGGTGTTGGCTTTCTTGGTGGCAATGCCGTATTCCTGGGGCGAGAAGCGCACAGTTTCCAGAATGTGGTTGGTGTCGTCAACGTAACCTGCCAGGATCGAGCCGTCGACGCAGAAAGCATCAACGCGGCCGGCGTCCAGCGCGGCTTTGATCTCGGGATAGGTGGCCAGCTCAGAGAAGTTGGCGTCGGTCAGGGTCACGCCTGCTTCAGCGGCAGCGTCGGTCAAAGCTTTCATCGAGGTGGAGCCGGTGGCAACGCCGATGATCTTGTCGGCCAGTCCGGTGATGTCCTCAATACCGCTGTCTTTCTTCACCAGCAGGGATACTGCGTCGGTGTAGTAAGGCGTGGTGAAATTCCAGCTCAGCTTGCGTTCTTCGTTGATGGTGAAGGTGGCGGCTACCATGTCGATGTCGCCGCTATCCAGCAGCTGGCCGCGGGTGGCGGCGGTCACCGGGGTAAATTCAACTTTGTCAACGCCCAATTCCTCGGCGATCTTGTTGGCCAGGTCGATCTCGATACCGGAATAGGTGTTGTCGGCGGTGTTCAAAAGACCGAAACCGGGTACGTCAGTTTTAACGCCCACTTTCAGCACGCCGGCGGCGGTAATGTCAGCGGGAGTGCGCCCGGTTGAGGTGGTGCCGCCGTCGCCGCCGCCGCAGGCGGCCAGCGCAAACAGCATGGTTACGGATAAGAGCAATGCAAACAATTTTTTCATAATTTTTTTCCCCTTTCAAATAAAAAGTTGTATTCCTGCACGGCAATGCTGCCGCGGCAAGCTGTAATAAGGTTATTTCAGGATCTTGCTCAAAAATGCCTTGGTGCGGTCATGCGTCGGGTTCTCGAAGAAATGCTCCGGCGAGCCCTCCTCCAGAATACGCCCGTCGTCCATGAAGATAACGCGGTCGGCCACCTGGCGGGCAAAGCCCATCTCGTGCGTCACCACCACCATGGTGATGTTCTCCTGCGAGAGCTTGATCATTACGTCCAGCACTTCCTGCACCGTTTCCGGGTCAAGCGCCGAGGTCGGCTCGTCGAACAGAATGATCTTGGCGCGGGAGCAGAGCGCCCGGGCAATGGCCACACGCTGCTGCTGGCCGCCGGAGAGGGTGGAGGGATAAACGCCCGCCTTTTCACGCAGCCCCACGATATCCAGATACTTGTAGGCCAGCTCCTCTGCCTCGGCTTTCGGCACTTTCTGCAGCTTGATGGGCGCCAGCGTCAAATTCTGCAGCACGGTTTTGTGCGGATAAAGATTGAATTGCTGGAACACCATCGCCGTGGAGTTGCGAATAATTTCGGTTTTGTTTTTGTGCGTCAGCTGGGTGCCGTTGATGTAGACCTCGCCGGAGGTCGGCTCCTCCAAAAAATTCATGCAGCGCACGGTGGTGCTTTTGCCGCTTCCGGAGGGGCCGATGATGACCAGCTTTTCGCCCTCGGCCACCTCAAGGTTAACGTCCTTTAAGACGTGCAGATTGCCAAATGATTTATTGACGTTTACCAACTTGATCAAGGTTAAAACCCCCTTAATATACCTAAAGAAAGAAAAAGGGCGCGACAAAACTCCCTCGCAGGACGGGGACGCCATTGTCCCCGACGGAGAAAGAATCGTCCGCCACCTAATTAAATTTTATTAACGATATTTAATATTATACATGATAAATTCCGCCAAGTCAACTACCCCCGGCACACTATTTTAAAAATATTGCCGAAAAAACGCTCGCTGATAAAAATAACCGTCTAATGCAATAATATGCAAAAGGGGAGCCTGCGCCGGGCAGGCTCCCCAAAAGCAAAATTATGGGAGGAGTTATGGGAAAATGAAGAATTAACCTTATTTAATAGGTGAAGAACTGAGACCAGTAGGGCGTGCCGTTCACCACGGCGTAGCCCACGCCGATCTTGGTATAGCTGGCTTTCAGAATGTTGGCGCGGTGGCCGGAGGAATTCATCCAGTCTTTCATAACGGCGGCCGGCGTCCGCTGGCCATAGGCGATGTTTTCACCCGCGCCGCGATAGCTGACGCCGGCTTCTTTCAGTGCCGTGAAGCAGGAGGTGCCGTTCGGCCGGGTGTGAGAAAAGCTCTGCGCGGCCTCTCTGGCGCGCACCTGCGCTGCCGCGGAAAGGCGGCTGTCCAGGGTCACCGGGGATAAACCCTGCTTGGCGCGTTCCTGATTGACCAGCGCCACCACCTG
>CANQPG010000025.1 GCA_947625705.1 uncultured Peptococcaceae bacterium
GCGCAGCGCCAGAAACAGGTTAGACTCCGCCGCAAACAGGCCGGGCTGCTGCGGCTCGTCCAGATACGTTACGCCGAAGTTTTCCGCCAGCCATTCGCCATCGTCGCGGCGGTATTCCTGCTTCCGCCCGGGGGCGGCTTTCAGCAGGTTTTCAAACAGCTTCTGGGCAAAGCCTTCCTCCTCGCGGCTGTCTTTTAAAAGCTCCGTCATGCCCTCACCGGAGAGATGGCGCAGCGCCGCGGCGTCCGGCAGCTCCTTTTCCTCGTTGGGCGCGTCCGGGTTGATCACAATATCGCCCGATAAATCGAACGTCGGCTCGGCAGCCTTTAGCTGCGGCTCCGGTTCTGCCTGATGTTTGCCCAGAATTGACATGATCAGGCCCAGGCCGTCTTCCGCCATCGGCGGCGGCGTTGGTTCCGGTGCCTTTAAGACCAGCGCCCGGCGGAGCGCCGAAAGCACCGCCTCCTTGACCTCTTTCAGCTGATTGAAGCGGATCTCCGTCTTGGCGGGGTGCACATTCACGTCCACCGCCCCGGCGGGCAGCGTCAGATACAGCGCCACCAGAGGGTGCTTCCCCTCCGGCAGCAGGCTCAAATACGCCGTGTCGACGATGGCGTTAAGCTCGGGGCTTTTCACCAGCCGCCCGTTCACGAAGAAGTGATAATAGCGCCGGGAGGAGCGGGCAAACGGCGGTAGCGACGCATAGCCTGCCACCTGAACCCCGCCCGCCTGATACGAAACCTGGCGCAGCGCCGACAAAACCTCCGCCCCGTAGACGGCCAGCACCGCTTTTGACGCGCTGCCGCCGCCGGGTGAGCGCAGCACGCTGCGCCCGTCGATCTGCAGCAAAAACGCGATGTCCGGGCGGGATAAGATCAGCTCGCCGATCAGACGGCTGATCTGCCCCGTTTCCGTCGCGTAGGATTTGAGGAATTTTTGGCGCGCCGGGGTGTTATAGAACAGATCGCGCACCGTGACCCTTGTGCCCTCGGCCAGCGCCGCCTCGCCGATGAGCTTCACCTCGCCCTCCGCCGCCTGTACGGCATAACCGGAAAGCGCGCCCCGGGCGGTGCTGATAATTTCCACCCGGCTGACGGCCGCAATGCTCGGCAGAGCCTCGCCGCGGAAGCCAAGCGTTTGGATCGCCGCCAGATCGGAGGCCGTGTGCAGCTTGCTGGTGGCGTGCCGCCCGAAAGCCAGCGGCAGATCGGCCGCCACCATGCCGCAGCCGTCGTCGGCCACCTGGATTTCCTTGATATATTTTAAGTCCGCGTCGGCAAGTATCCGCACGGTGATGTGCTTCGCCCCCGCGTCGATCGCGTTTTCCGCCAGCTCTTTGACGACGGAGACGGGGCGCTCCACCACCTCGCCCGCCGCGATCTGGCTGGCCGTCAGCTCGTCCAGCTGGGTTATCACGCCTTTAGTTTCGCTCATTTATCTAACTCCTTCTGCCATTTTTCCAGGTAAAGCAGCGCCTCCACCGGGCGGAGGTTGGATACGTCCAGCGCTTTCAGCTCCGCCAGCACCGGGTTTTCTGCCGCCGGTTCCGCAGGTATTTCCTCGCGCAGGAAGCCGCTGATCTTGGCCGTGCCGCCCGCGCCCTTCTGCGCTTCCAGCTGGGCGAGTATCTCATTGGCGCGGTTAATTACCGCCGGTGGCAGACCCGCCAGCTTGGCCACATGGACGCCATAGCTTTTATCCGAGCCGCCCTCGACGATCTTCCGCAGAAATACGATACTGCCGCCCCGCTCCCTGACCGACACGGAATAGTTCTGCACCGCGGGATTGGCCGCCGCCAGCTCGATCAGCTCATGGTAATGCGTGGCAAACAGCGTCTTGGCAAAAAGCCCGGGGCGCAAAATATATTCCGACACCGCCCAGGCGATGGCCAGCCCGTCATAGGTGCTGGTGCCGCGGCCGATCTCGTCCAGAATGATCAGGCTGTTCGGCGTGGCGTTCTGCAATATGTTGGAGGTCTCGCTCATCTCCACCATAAAGGTGCTCTGCCCGGAGGAGAGGTCGTCGCTTGCCCCCACGCGGGTGAAAATGCGGTCGATTTTGCCGATATGGCCGGCTGCTGCGGGGATAAAGCTGCCGATCCGCGCCAGTATCACGCAGAGCGCCACCTGCCGCATATACGTCGATTTGCCCGCCATATTGGGGCCGGTGATCAGCTGAAAGCGGTTTTCCGCCCCAACAATACGGGTATCGTTGGGGATATAATTTTCGCGCCCGATGGCCAGCTCCACCACCGGGTGGCGGGCGGCCTGCAAAATCAGGCAGTCGCTGTCGTCCACCTCGGGCTTAACGTAATCGTTTTCCTCGGCCAGCTGCGAGAGCCCCGAAAGGCAATCCAGCCAGGCCACGCATTTGGCCGTTTTCTGGATACGCGCCGTCTGCCGCATGATATTCTCACGCAGTTCCGCCAGCAGCCTTTGTTCCAGCGTGTTCAGGCGCTCGCCCGCCGTTTCCAGCTTATTCTCCAGCTCTTTCAGCTCGGGTGTGATGAAGCGCTCGGAGCCGACCAGCGTCTGCTTGCGGATATATTCCGGCGGCACCAAATTCAGGTTGCTTTTGGTGACGTCGATATAATAGCCGAACACCTTATTATAGCTGATGCGCAGCGATTTGATACCCGTGCGCTCGCGCTCCGCCTGCTCCATGTTGAGCAGTATCGCGCCCGCGTCGGCCTGCATATGACGCAGCTCGTCAATTTCCGCGTTGAAGCCGGGGCGAATGATCTTATCCGCCTCCCTGGCCTTTTTGCCGGGGGCGGCGGGCGCTTCCTCCGCCTGCTCCGCCGGGTCATAAAGCGTTTCGGCGATCTCATGGCAGACGTCGTCCAGAATATCCAGCTGGGCATAGAGCTGCTTGAAAATGCTGCTGTTTAAGCCGACCAGCAGCCCCTCCAGCTTCGGCAGCTGATAGAACGAGCGCTTCAGCGCCAGTATATCGCGCGGGGCGGCGTTGCCGTAAACCACCCGGCTGATCAGGCGCTCGATATCGGCAATGCCCTTTAAGGTATCGCGCATTGCCTCTCTTGCCAGCGGCTGGTTGAAAAGCTCCTCAATGCCGTCCAGCCGCAGGTTGACCGCAGAGCTATCCAAAAGCGGCTTTTCCAGCCATTTCCTGAGCAGTCGCGAGCCGGGCGCCGTGCGGCATTTATCGCAGACGCCAAACAGCGAGCCGCGCTTTTTGCCGGTGCGCAGCGCCGCCGTCAGCTCCAGATTGCGGCGGGTGTTGGCGTCCAAAATCAGGTAATTTTCTATGTTATAGACCTGCAAACGGTTGATGTAGGATAATTCCCGCTTCTGCGTCAGCTGGCAGAAATACAGCAGCGCCGCCGCCGCCTGCGCCGCCCCCGGCAGGTCAGCCAGCCCCAGCGCCGTGAGCGAGGGCAGCTTAAAATGCGTCAGCAGCAGCGTTTCGGCGTTCTGCCGCACAAAAATCTCGTCTTTGGCCGGGGTGATGGCAACATTGCTTTGCAGGTTCCAGGCGTGGTTGGCGAAAAAGGGATCGTCCAGCAAAGCTTTCGGCATAATGCACTCTTTCGGCTCGATGGCCGCCAGCTCGTCGCCCACGCGAGCCAGCGCGCCGTTCCCCGTGGTCTCTGCCGCGAAAAAATCGCCGGTGGAAATATCGGCATAGGCAATGCCATACCCCTCCGCCGTCGGGAACACCGCCGCCAGATAGCTGGCCGCGTTTTCCGGCAGCAGCTGGTCATCGATCACCGTACCCGGCGTGATGACGCGCGTGACTTCCCGCTTCACCAGACCTTTGGCGAGCTTCGGATCCTCCATCTGGTCGCAGATGGCCACCTTAAAGCCCTGTTCGATCAGCTTGGCGATGTAACTATCCGCCGCATGATACGGCACGCCGCACATCGGCATGGCGTGCTCGTTCTTGTTCCGGGAGGTCAGCGTGATCCCCAGCGCCTTAGAGCCGACGATCGCGTCCTCGCCGAACATCTCATAAAAATCGCCCATGCGGTAAAACAGCAGACAATCCGGGTAATCCCGCTTGATCTCGTCATACTGCGCCTGCATCGGCGTCAAACCGTTTTCTGTCTTCGCCACGGTACACCTCAAAAATTTCTTTAATGCGGCAAAACGGGACTTTGCAAATGCCGCAAAATATATTACAATAGAAGAAAGCATAGTCCACTGTATTATATAAAATTCGGCAAAAACCGGTATTTTCCTGCCAAATTGGCGGGGCTTATCCGGCCGAAATATGCGGGGGTGGCAAATTGAGCGCGACGGAGAAAAAAATCATGCGGGGCTTCCGCAAAGCCGTGATCGACTACGGCCTGCTGGACGACGAACAGCCGGTGCTGGTGGGGCTTTCCGGTGGGAAAGACAGCCTGACCCTCTTAAAAATACTGAAGCTGTTTCTGCGCACCTCCAAATACAAATACAAGCTCGCCGCCGGGCATATCGACCTGGGCTTCGGGCAGGACACGGCGCCGCTGCAAAAGCTGTGTGACGAGCTGGAGGTGCCGCTTTTTGTGGAGCATACCCAAATCAGCCAGGTCGTCTTCGACTACCGGCAGGAGCAGAACCCCTGCTCGCTCTGCGCCAATATGCGCCGGGGCGCGCTCAACAACCTGGCCGTGCGCGAGGGCTACCCCAAAGTGGCGCTGGGTCATCATCTGGACGACGCGGCGGAGACCGTGCTGCTGAACATGTGCTTCAACGCCAAGGTGGACTGCTTCCGCCCTAAAACGTGGTTATCCAACCGCGAAATTACGGTGATCCGCCCGCTGATCTACGTGGACGAGCGGACGATCGCCACCTATGCCCGGCAGGAGCAGCTGCCCGTCATCGCAAGCTGCTGCCCCGCCAACACGCACACCAAGCGCGAGGATATGAAACAGGCATTGGCCGCCATTCAGCAGTTTGCCCCCGCCGCCAAGCAGCACATTGTGGGGGCATTGCAGCATTTGCCGACGGGCGACTGGCGGGTGCCGCCGAAAAAGCGCGCAAGCGATGAGGAGGAATGACCATGCTGCTGGTAAGCCGCTGCCTGATGGGAGCCAAATGCCGCTATAACGGCGAGGGCAAGCCCAACCGGGCGGTAATTGAATTTTTGCGTGAATTGCAGGAGGGGCGCGATTACGTGTTCATCTGCCCGGAGACGGCAGGCAGGCTCCCTATCCCCCGCCTGCCCGGTGAAATTATCGGCGGCGACGCGGCCAAAGTCTGGGCGGGCGCGGCCAAGGTGCAGAACCCCGCGGGCGCAGACTATACGCCGGGGTTTATCGCGGGCGCGGATATCGCCTGCCAAACGGCGGCGAAAACCGGGGCGCGGGCGGCTCTCTTAAAAGAAAAAAGCCCCAGCTGCGGGGTGCATCTGGTGCATGACGGCCATTTTGACGGTACGACTGTGCCGGGTCAGGGGGTGGCGGCCTATGCCCTCGCCCGGCAGGGGGTGCGCCTGTTCAGCGAGGACGATTTAGACGAATTACAAGCATATCTGCGGCAGACGGAGGAAGAACATCATGAGTAAAATGCCAATGCACAGCGCGGCTGCCGACGGCAGCCCCCTCACCCACGATTTTTTGCAGGAGCTTACCAAAGAGCAGCTGGTGGAGCTTTTGGAGATATACGCCAAAAACTGGCTGGCGCTGGACGGCTTCTGGTTCCTTTCCATTGAAGAAAAGCTGGGCATGGACGAGGCGATGGAGCACGATGTGGCGGCCTGGCGCGAGTTTACCGTCACCGAGGCCAAGCGTCTGAAAGAGTTTCTGGGATTGCCCGAACGCCCGGGTTTGGAGGGACTGGCGCAGGCGCTGCACCTGCGGCTTTATGGCCGGGTGAACAAGCACAGCTGCGAGATCAGCGGCAACAAGCTCATCTTCCGCAACATTGAATGCCGCGTGCAGACGGCGCGGGCGCGGAAAGGCATGGAGTTTCACCCCTGCAAGGCGGTGGCGGTGCATGAATACGGCGGCTTCGGCGCGGCGATTGACGACCGCATAACCTGCCGCTGCCTAAGCTGCTATCCCGACTGCACCGAGGACGCCTGCGGCTGTGCCTGGGAATATACGCTGCACGAGGATTAAAACATATTGAACCACCAGCCCCGGCCAAAAACCGGGGGTAAAATTTTACCCAAAATTCCCTCTTGCAAATCCCCTCCCGCTGCGCTATAATATCAATAGAACATTTGTTCGCAAACGTTTGTTCGTGATATTTTTAAGGAGGCGGCGGCATTGCGAGTTATTCTGCACAGCGATTTGAACGCGTGCTATGCTTCGATCGAGTGTTTGCAGCACCCGGAGCTGAAAAATGTGCCGATGGCCGTGGGCGGCGACCCGGCCAAGCGCCACGGCATCATACTGGCCAAAAACCAGCTGGCAAAGCTCGCCGGCGTCAAAACGGCCGAGCCGCTGTGGCAGGCGCGCGCCAAATGCCCGGGGCTCGTCATCGTGCCGCCGCATTATAATTTGTATTGGCGCTATTGCCGGCAGGTGCGGCAGATTTATTTAGACTACACCAACCTGGTGGAGCCGTTCGGTATCGACGAATCGTGGCTGGACGTGACGGCGTCGCAGAAGCTTTTCGGCAGCGGCGAGGCGATTGCCGAGGCGATACGCGAGCGCGTAAAAAGCGAAACCGGGCTCACCGTCTCCATCGGCGTCAGCTTCAACAAGGTGTTTGCCAAGCTGGGCAGCGATTACAAAAAACCGGACGCGGTGACCGTCATCTCGCCGGAAAATTTCCGCGACATCGTCTGGCCGCTGCCCGCCGCCGACCTGCTGTTCGTGGGGCGTTCCACCGCCGAAAAGCTGGCCGCGCACGGCATACAGACCATCGGCGACCTGGCCAAAGCGCCTCAGGATACGCTCTTTCGCCTGCTGGGCAAGCAGGGCGCGCTGCTTTCGGCCTATGCCAAAGGGCTGGACGCCTCCCCCGTTCTGCCTTATGACAGCAAGCAGAGCCTGAAAAGCGTCAGCAACGGCGCCACGCCGCCGCACGATATCCGCACGCCGCAGGAAGCGCGCATTTTGCTGCTGATCTTGGCGGAAAGCGTCGCCGAACGCCTGCGGGAGCATGGCCTGCTTTGCCGCACGGTGCAGCTGGGACTGCGTCAGAAAAGCCTTAAGCATTTTCAGCGGCAGCGGCAGCTTGCCCGCCCCACGGCGCTGACCAAGGAAATTTATGACGCCGCCTGCCAGCTGCTCTACGCCTGCTATGACTGGCGGGAGCCGCTGCGCAGCCTGACCGTCAGCGCCGACGATGTAATACCTGCCGACGAGGCCTGCTGGCAGCCCAGCCTGTTTGAGAACGAGACCGAACGCGGGCGCGAGGAGCAGCTGGAGCGCGCCCTGGACGGACTGCGCGGGCGGTTTGGCCGGGCGGCGGTGCAGCGCGGCACAGTTATGTTGGACGAGGATTTTCGGCAGATCGACCCAAGGTTCCGCCACGATTAGGCAATATAAAACCCCTGCCATAAGGCAGGGGTCAATTTTTGGCGGGGCATTGATAAAACTTTCCACTCCATGACCTGCGCAAATTACGCGGAAAGTATTATCAATGCCCGCTGACTAAGATAATGCAAGGCTCCGATAAAACTTTTCCACTTCATGACCTCCGCTTCGCTTCGCTAAATCAGTGGAAAAGTATTATCCGAGCCCACACAACATTTTTAAGATAATGCGTCAACCATATCCAACGCTTCCCACGGAAATTCAGGCCGCCCGAAGTGCCCGTAGGCAGCAGTCTGCGCAAAGATGGGGCGCCGCAGGCCGAATTTGTCAATAATGCCCTTGGGCGTCATATCGAAGTTGGCGCGGATCTTATTGGCGATCTCCGCTTCCGGCATTTTGCCGGTGCCGAACGTCTCCACCATGACCGAAACGGGCTCGGCCACGCCGATGGCATAAGCCAGCTGAATTTCCAGCCGGTCTGCCAGGCCGGCCGCTACGCAGTTTTTGGCAATGTAACGCGCCATGTACGAGGCCGAGCGGTCAACCTTGGTGCTGTCCTTACCGGAGAAGCTGCCGCCGCCGTGCCGCGCCATGCCGCCGTAGGTGTCGACGATCAGCTTGCGGCCGGTGAGGCCGCTGTCGCCCTGGGAGCCGCCGATAACGAACCGCCCGGTGGGATTGATATGGTAAACGGTATCGTCGCCCAGCATGGCCGCCGGCAGCACCTTTTGGATCAGCTTTTCTTTCAGTTCCTGCCGCAGTTCTGCGGTTGCGATCACCGGGTCATGCTGCGCCGAAACCACCACTGCCGGGATATGGCAGGGACGCCCCGCCGCGTCATATTCCACGGTGACCTGCGCCTTGCCGTCGGGGCGCAGCCACGGCAGCTCGCCGCTTTTGCGAAGCCGTGCCAGCTCCTTAGTGAGCGCGTGCGCCAGCATGATCGGCATGGGCATTAAAACGTCCGTCTCGCGGCAGGCATAGCCGAACATCAAGCCCTGATCACCCGCGCCGCCCACGTCCACGCCGAGCGCGATATCGCTGCTCTGCTCGTCGATGTTGGTCAGCACAGCGCAGGTGTCGGCGTCAAAGCCCATCTGCGAGCCGGTGTAGCCGATCTCGCGCACGGTGTCGCGCACGATCTTGGCGATGTCTATGTAACCGCTGGTGGTGATCTCACCGCCCACCAGCACCATGCCGGTGTTGGTGAACGTCTCGCAGGCCACGCGGGAATTGGCGTCCTGCGTCAGCGCCGAATCGAGAATGGCGTCGGAGATCTTGTCCGCCACCTTATCCGGGTGGCCTTCCGTCACCGACTCAGACGTAAAAATTCTGTTCATCAGTTAATTTCTCCTTAAATTTTCAGTTTACTGCTGCTTGTCCAGCCGGGCGCGCACCGCGTCCAGAATAAAATCCGCCGTTTGGCGTTTGCTGGCAAGCGGAGAGGTCAGCTTGTCCCCCGCCGCCGTAAATATCGTCACCTGATTGGTGTCCACGTCGAAGCCCGCGTCGGCGCGGCTGACGTCGTTGGCCACCAGCAGATCGGCGTGCTTTTTGGCCAGCTTCTGCCGGGCGTACTCCTCCACGTTGTTGGTCTCGGCCGCAAAGCCCACCAGCAGCTGGTGCGTTTTGCGCCGCCCCAGCTCGGCCAGAATATCGGGGTTCTTCACCAGCCGCAGCACCATTTCATCGGTATCGTCGGTCTTTTTCAGCTTCTGCGCCGCCGGTTCGGCCACGCGGTAATCGGCCACCGCCGCCGCCTTAATGACCACGTCGCAGCCGTCATATGCTTCCAGGCAGGCCGCCAGCATAGCCGCCGCGCTGTCCACCGGCAGATACTCAACGCCCGCCGGCCGGGGCAGATTGGTATGGCCGCTCACCAGCAGCACCTGCGCCCCACGGTCTCGCGCGGCTTCGGCAATGGCATAGCCCATTTTGCCGCTGCTTTTGTTGCTGATATAGCGCACCGGATCGATCGGCTCGATGGTCGGCCCGGCGGTAACGAGGAATTGCAGCCCCGCCAAGTCACGCTTGGGCAGGAGAAGTCGCTGCAATGCCGCCTCGATATCGGCAACGTCCGGCAGCTTCCCCTCGCCCACGGCGCCGCAGGCCAGATGACCGCTTACCGGGGGCATAACGTGCCAGCCGCGGTCTTTCAGCGTTTGGATATTCCGCTGCGTGGCGGGGTTTTGGTACATATGCGTGTTCATGGCCGGGGCGATAAACAGCGGGCAGGTTGCCGCCAGCACGGCGGAAGTGAGGGCGTTATCGGCGATACCCGCCGCGATTTTGGCAATGGTGTTGGCGGTGGCCGGGATTATCGCCAAGAGGTCGGCGTCCTGCACCGTGTCGATGTGGACGATACCCCAGCCGGGGCCGTTCACGAACTCGTCCACCACCACCGGGTGCTGCGAGAGTGCCTGAAGCACCTGCGGGGTGATAAACTCCGCCGCGTTCGGCGTCAGCATGCAATGCACCGCCGCGCCGTTTTTGGTCAGCCAGCTCACGATATCCGCCGCCTTATAGGCCGCGATACCACCGGATATGCCCAGCACGATTTTTTTGTTGGCAAACATTTGGTTTACTCTCCGTCCGCGGTTTCCCAGGTGAGCTTGTCGTCGTCGATTTCATGCAGCGCCTGCGACACCGGGTTGATCTTACCGGAGCGGGTCAGCTCCGGCTCGTCGGTGGTGATTTGGCGGGCGCGCTTGGCCGCGGCCACGATAAGTTCATATTTGGAATCGGATTTGGTCGAGATACTGTCGATATAAGGCTTGTTCATAATGCCCTCCTTATAATATGGAAATTTTATTCCGCCCGGCGGCGCGCAATGATCTGGCGGATCTCGTCCACCGCGCGCTCCACCTCGTCGTTGACGACGGCATAATCATAATATTCCTTTTGGCTCATCTCATATGCCAGACACTTTTGGCGTTTGGCGATCTCCTCCGGTGATTCGGTCTCGCGCCCCACCAGACGGTGCAGCAGCTCCTGCTCGCTCGGCGGCTCCAGGAATACCAGCTTGGCATCGGGCATCAGCTTTTTAACTTGCAGCGCGCCGTTGGTGTCGATCTCCAGAATAACGTCGCGGCCCTGGGCTAACTGCTCCAGTACGAAAGGACGCAGGGTGCCGTAATAATGGTCATAAACCGTCGCCCACTCGAGAAATTCGCCCGCCTCAACGCGGCGCAGAAATTCCTCCTTGCTGAGGAAATGATAATGCACGCCGTCGATCTCGCCGGGGCGTTTTTGGCGCGTGGTGGCCGAAACAGAATAAGCCAGCGACTTATCCCGCGCCAAAAGAGCCTTGCAGACCGTGCCCTTGCCGACGCCCGAGGGGCCGGATATCACATACAGCGTCGCCTTACTTGCCATCTTCCGCCACCTCCATTATACCCGAAACAGCACAGCTGAAACGGTGGGAAATGGTTTCCGGCTGAATGGGCGAAAGCACGATATGGCCGCTGTCCATCACCAGCACAGCGCGGGTGCGGCGGCCATATGTAGCGTCAACCAGCGTCCCCTGCCCCTCGCGTGCTTCCTGAATGATACGCTTGATCGGCGAGGACTCGGGGCTGACGATAGCCACGACGCGCTCCGCCGCCACCATGTTGCCAAAGCCGATATTGATCAGAGAAGTCACAAAACTGCCTCCTTTTAAGCCGCGCCGGCCTTACTTCGCCAGACGCGCCAAAAGCTCCGCCTTCTGGCGGCTGCCCAAGCCCTGCACGCGGCGCACCTCGTCAATGCCTACCTCCTGCATCAGCTTGGCGGCGGTAATTTTACCCACCTGCGGCAGGCTTTCCAGCAGGTATTTCACGCGCATTTTGCCGATAATCTCATCGTCGGCCTGCGCCAGCACCTTTTCCAGCGTCACTTTGCCCTCTTTCAGTTCGCGGCGCACCTCGGCGCGGCGGCTTCTCATCTGCTGCGCCTTGGCCAGCGCTTCGCTCCGCTCGGCGGCGGTCAGTCTCGGAATTGCCATAATCAAAACTCCTCTTACATATTATACGTTTTTTGTTACAACATGGTTCATTTTACGCGTTCTATTCGAGGTTTTGGATCTGTTCGCGGATTTTCTCCAGCTCGCTTTTGGCCTCGATGACCAGCTGGCTGATCTCCAGGCAGTTGGCCTTGGAGCCGATGGTGTTGACCTCGCGGTTAAATTCCTGCAACAGAAAATCCAGCTTGCGCCCGCAGGCGCCGCCCGACTGCAAAAGCTCGCCCAGCTGCGCCAGATGGCTTTTCAGGCGCACCAGCTCCTCGTTGATACAGGCGTGGTCGGCAAAATACGCCACCTCGTTGGCCAGCCGCGCTTCGTCCAGCGGCACCGCGCCCAAAAGCTCCTCGATACGGGCGGTGAGCTTCGCCTGATAATCCTGCGCCACGCCCTCGGCCAGGTTTTCGATCCGTTCAACCAGCCCCGCCACCGTATCCCGGCGGCTTAAAAGGTCTTGCGCCAAACGTTCGCCCTCGCTCCTGCGCATGGCGGCAAACCCGGTGAGCGCTTCGTCCAACGCCTGCTGAAGCACAGCTTCCGCCGCCGCCAGATCGTCTTCCGGCGGCTGTAAGGTGAAGAGACCCGGCAGCCGCAGCAGATCGCCGATGGTCAGCCGGTAAGCGCCCATGCCGGCGGCCTCCGCCACCTCGCTGATCGCCCCGGCATAAGCGGCGGCCAGCGCTTTATCCGTTTTCAGCCCCGGTTCCGCGTCGCCGATGGTTTCCAGCTGGATATAAACGTCCACCTTGCCGCGCTCCGCCACGGCGGCGATCGCCTTTTTGATACCGCCCTCCAGCGGCAGCAGCAGCCTTGGAGCGTGCAGCACCGCCTCCAGATAGCGGTTGTTGACGGATTTCAGCTCCACCGTTATCTTATAGCGCTCATTCTCCGCCGTGCCGCGCCCAAAGCCTGTCATACTCTGCACCATCGGCCTCGCCTCCTTTGCAGGGTATACCCCGCCTGATTAGCCTTTTAATATTCTAGGAAAATAAGCTAAATTCCTGCCGGATATACAAATATTTTCCGCTTTTGCGGCGGGCGGCGCTTGTTTTTGCCGGCGCTTTGCGTTAATATAATAAGGTATTATTTGTTAAAGGAGGCCGCTATGCCTTTTGATACCCTGACCATGCGCGCGGCGCTGGCGGAATGTGCGCCGCTTGTCGGCGGGCGCGTGACCAAAATTTACCAGCCGGACCGTTTTTCGGTGCTGCTGCGCTGCTATACGCCGGCGGGCAATTTGAAGCTGCTGCTCTCTGCCCACCCGGTGGACGGGCGCTTGCAGCTCTCCTCCCGCGCTTATGCCAACCCCGCCAAGCCGCCGCTTTTCTGCATGGTGCTTAGGAAGCATTTAGAGGGCGCGAAGATCACCGCGTTTTACCAGCCGCCGGGCGAGCGCGTGGCGCAGATCGATTTTGCCGCGCGTAACGAGATCGGCGAGGCCACCCGCCGCCGTCTGGTGCTGGAGGTGATGGGCAAGCACAGCAATCTGATCCTGCTTGACCCCGACACCAATCTCATCATCGACGCCGCCCGCCGCTACACGCACAACGTGTCGCGCTACCGCGAGGTGCTGCCGGGGGCGGTATATCTGCCGCCGCCGCCAAGTGATAAGCCGCTTTGGCAGGACGTAAATGAGGAGGAATTTGCCGCCCGCCTGCTTTCGGGCGATTTATCGCTTTCGCCCGCCAGGCTGCTGCAAAACGAGTTTTCCGGCCTCTCGCCGTATCTCTGCCGCGAGGCGGCGGTGCGTGCGGGAATTGGCGATATGGCCGCCGAGGAATTGGGCGAATATGAGATATCGCGTCTTTATGCCGCGCTGAAGCAGATCGACGCGATTGCGGCAAGCGGCGCTTTCCGCCCCTCGCTGCTGGGGGACGAGCCGGCTTGGCACGATTACTATGCCCTGCCCCCGGCGGACGGCGCGCCGCACACGGAGTTTTCCGCCATGAGCGAGGCGCTGGACACGTTTTTCGGCGCGCGGCAGGAACGGCAGGAATTTGCCGCCGCGCACAGCCGTCTGCAAAAGCTGCTGACGCGCGAGCAGCAGCGCCTGACCAAAAAGCTCAAGCTGGAGCAGGCCGACTATGCAAGCGCGTCACAAGCCGAACAATATAAGAACGCCGGCGATCTGCTTTCGGCCTACCTGCATTTGGTGCAGCCGGGGCAGACGGAGATCGAGCTGCCGGATTTTTACCAGCCGGAGCGTATGGTGAAGATCAAGCTTTCGCCCGAGCTTTCCCCGGCGGAGAACGTCAAGCGCTGCTTCCACCGCTATAACAAGGCCAAAAAAACCGAGCGGCAGATCCGCCTGCAATTAGCAGCCAATTCCGACGAGCTGGCCTATGTGGAAAGCCTGCTGGCCGCAGCGGACGAGGCCGCCGCGCTCTCGGAGCTGGCCGCCGTTGAGCAGGAAATGCAGGAGGCGGGCTATCTGAAGCGCCCGGCTAACCAGCCAAAGCCCAAGGCCGACGCCGCCGCCCGCGAGCCGAAGCGCTATCGGACGAGCGACGGGTTCCTGGTGCTGCTGGGGCGGAACAACCGCCAGAATGACCGTTTGACCCTAAGGCTGGCCGAAAAGGACGACCTTTGGTTCCACACGCAGAAGATACCCGGCAGCCACGTGATACTGCGCGCCGAGCCGGGGCGGGAATTTTCCGACCGGGCGATAGCCGAAGCGGCAGCGCTGGCCGCCCGGCACAGCCGCGCCCGGGAGGCCGACAAAGTGCCGGTCGATTACACCGCCGCCGCCAACGTGAAGAAGCCAAACGGCGCCAAGCCCGGCATGGTCATCTACACCGGGCAGCAGACGATCTACGTTGCACCGTGCGAGCTGACCCCCGCCGAATAGTATTAGAAAAAAATTTGCAGACCGCCGCCCGGCAGACTGCAAATTTTTTTGCCGAAAACTGTTGACAAACCAACATAAACGGCGTATGATACAAGTATCAAATGAACATTCGCTCATATGATAATTTGAACAGATATGTACCACACTATATCATACCAAGCTTAAGGAGGTTCGGCAAAATGGCACAGAAAGCTTCCCCAACCATCGAGTGCAGCTGCGGCTGCGAGCATGAGCATATACACGAACACGAACACGGACACGGACATGACCACGCACATGAGCATGAACATGAACACGACCATGAACATGCACATGCACATGAGCATGGTATTGATATCAGCTGCGGCTGCGGGCATGAGCATGAGCATGAACACGGCGAAGCGGAGGGCGGCGGCGGTGTGATCATTATCGGGGCAGCGCTGCTGGCCGCTGCCCTGCTGCTGGAATACACCGCCAGGCTGAATTTTCTGACCTGGGGGCTGCTGGCCGCCGCGTATCTGCTGCTGGGCTGGCGGGTGCTGCTGACGGCGGGGCGCAACCTGCTGCATGGCGAGGTTTTTGACGAAAACTTTTTAATGAGCATTGCCACGCTCGGCGCGTTTGCCATCGGCGAATACACCGAGGCGGTGGGCGTGATGCTTTTCTACCGTATCGGCGAATATTTTGAAGACCGCGCGGTGGAGAAAAGCCGCGGCCAGATCATGCAGGCGGTGGATATGCGGCCGGAGACGGTCAACAAGCTGGCGGGCGGCGAGGTGCAGGTGATCGACGCGGCGGCAGCGCAAATCGGCGATATCCTGCTGGTGCGCCCCGGCGACCGCATACCGCTGGACGGCGTGGTCACCGCAGGCGAAAGCCGGCTGGACACCTCCCCCATCACGGGCGAGCCGGTGCCGGTGGCCGTATCCGTTGGGAGCAGCGTCACCTCCGGCTGCGTCAACACATCGGGGCAGCTGGAGATCCGCGTGGAAAAAGCGCTCTCCGAATCCATGGTGACGCGGATATTGAACTCGGTGGAGAACGCCGCCGCCAACAAACCGCAGATCGACAAATTCATCACCCGCTTCGCCCGCATTTACACGCCGCTGGTGGTGCTGGCTGCGGCGCTGGTAGCCATACTGCCGCCGCTTCTCTTGCAGGCAAGCTGGGCTTATTGGATCAAAACGGCGCTGACGTTCCTGGTCATCAGCTGCCCCTGCGCACTGGTGCTCTCCGTCCCGCTGGCCTATTTCGCCGGGATCGGCGCGGCCTCCAAGCGCGGCATACTGTTTAAGGGCGGGCTGGCCATGGAGGCGCTCGCCAAGGTGCGGGCGGTGGTCATGGACAAGACCGGCACGCTGACCCAGGGCAATTTCGCCGTGCAGAGCGTACAGACCCACGGCGATATGAGCGAGGACGAGCTGCTGGCGCTGGCCGCCGGGTGCGAAGCGTCCTCCACCCACCCCATCGCGGCCAGCATTACGGCGGCGGCAGCAGCGCGGGGTTTGGCTGTCACCCGCCCGGAACGCCTGGAGGAGCTGGCGGGTATGGGTATCAAAGCCGCAACCGCCGCCGGCGAAGTGCTTTGCGGCAACCGTAAGCTGCTGGAAAGCATGGGCGTGAGCCTGGCCGGGTATCAAGCGGCGGCGGGCGGTGCGGAAGTGCTGTTGGCGGTTGACGGCCGGTTTGCCGGGCAGATCGTCATCTCCGACACGCTGAAGCCCGGCGCGGCGGACGCTGTGCAGCGTTTGAAAGCAAAGAAGATCGTCACCGCCATGCTGACGGGCGACGCGGAAGGCTCGGCGCGGCAGATAGCGGAGATGACCGGTATCGACGAGGTACACGCGCGGCTGCTGCCGCAGGATAAGCTGGCGCGGCTGGAGGATATCCGCGCCCGCCATGGCAGCGTGATGTTTGTGGGCGACGGCATTAACGACGCGCCGGTGCTGGCCGGGGCTGACGTGGGCGCAGCGATGGGCAGCGGCGCCGACGCGGCGATCGAGGCGGCCGACGTGGTGTTCATGACCTCCGACATGGCGGCGGTGCCGCAGGCAATGGATATTGCCGCCGAAACCTGCCGCATAGCCGGCCAGAACGTCTGTTTTGCCCTCCTGGTGAAAGCCATCATCATGGTTTTGGGCGTGATCGGTTATGCCAATATGTGGCTGGCCGTTTTCGCCGACACCGGCGTGGCTATGCTGTGTCTTTTGAACTCGATCCGCATTTTGTACCGCAAATAAATTCCTGCCACATATAAAAAAGAGTACCTTGACCGCAGTCAGGGTACTCTTATTTTTTATGCGTTTAGATGTCGGCGGTCATGATCTCGGCCACGATCTTGCGCGCCGCCTCCACCGGGTCGGGCTGCGCCGTGATCGGGCGGCCGATGACCAGGTAAGTTGCGCCCAGCTCCACTGCCTGCTTCGGCGTCATAATGCGGCTTTGGTCGTTGGCCGCCGCCCAAACCGGGCGGATACCCGGCGTGATGATGACAAAATCGGGGCCGCAGGCATTGCGGATATCCGTAATTTCCTTGGCCGAGGCCACCACGCCGTCCAGACCGGCTGCCTTAGCCAGCTTCGCCCAATGAATGACCTGCTCGGCGATTGGGCGGTCGATACCCACTTCTGCTTCAAACTCCACCTGGCTGATACTCGTCAGCACCGTCACCGCCGTCACCAGGGGTTTGGCGACGCCCGCCGCTTTGGCCTGCTCCGCCGCCGCCGCTGCCGCGCCCGCCATCATTTTTTTGCCGCCCGCCGCGTGAACGTTCATAATTGCCACGCCGAGCTTAGTAACCACGCGGGTGGCTTCGGCCACGGTGTTCGGGATATCGTGGAATTTCAAATCGAGGAAAACCCTGCCCCCGGCGGCCTCAATTTCCCGCACGATGGCCGGGCCTTCGGCGTTATAAAGCTGCATACCGATCTTGAACGCGCCCACCTCACCGGAAAGCCGCTCCACCAGCTGCATGGCCTCGGCACGACTGGCGACGTCAAGCGCCACGATGATTTTTTCTTTTGCCTGCTGCTGCGAAATACCCATGAAAATTCCTCCCCCGGAAACTGCGAATTTTGCTTAAAATAAATGCCCCACAATGCCGGTTAACGCCAATGTTTTGAACCTGCATATGCAGGTGGGATTCCTCAAGCTGCTTCCTTAGTCCACTCAAGCGGAGGCATTAAGTCCACAGACAAATATTGGATTCCCTTATTTTGAGTGTTGGCTCAAAACGTGTCGGCGTCTCTTCGCACAATGTCGGGCAAACTTAGTTTATTCTGCTGCTGAAGTTATTATAACACCACGGCTACGCGATTTCAACCAAAAATCTTGGCATATCCACCGGATTTTGGCGAAAATTTCGGCTTAATTATTGCATTTGCCGCAGTTTGGTCATATAATTTAGGTGGATATTTGGATTTGGTTCAGACATTTTGCAGTCAAGAACGCAAGGGGGGATATTGGCATGGAATTAAGCGAGGTCGCGCAGAATATTTTGACGGTGTTCACCGTCGCCTGCCTGGGTTATCTGGTGGGGCGCGTCAAAATTTGGGGTATCAGCCTGGGCGCCACCGGCATTTTTCTGGTCGGCCTGATCTTCGGTCATTTCGGCGTCACCACGCCCAAGGTTTTGCAGGATATCGGGCTGGTGCTGTTCATCACCGCCACCGGGCTTTCCGCCGGGCCGGGCTTTTTGCAGCGTATCCGCCGCAGCGGCTCCTCATACATAATCCTCTGCCTGACGACCACGGTGGTGGGCTGCATACTTTGCACCGCCGCCATTAAGCTGGGGCATCTCTCCGCGCCGCTGGCCGTGGGCATTATGGCGGGGTCGTTCACCACCTCCCCCGGCTTTGCCGCCGCGCAGGAGGCCGTGCAGGCCAACGCCGCCGCCGTCACCGAGGTGGCCGCGGGCTATGGGCTTATCTACCCGGTCGGCGTCGTCTGCACCGTGCTGTTCATTCAGATCGTGCCCCGGCTGCTGCGCGCCAACATGGATAAGGAGCGCGCTATCGTGGAGGCCGGCGCCAAGGCCGGGCTGGAAGACGCGCCCAAGCCGAAGCCGAACGCTTTTCATATCGACAAATACGGCCTGTGCATTTTCTCGGTCGTGGTGGTGCTGGGTATCATGCTCGGCTCCATCAACATACCGCTGCCCGGCGGCGGCAGCTTTGCTCTCGGCTTAACGGGCGGCCCCCTGGCCGTGGGTTTGGTGTTCGGCCATCTGGCGCACCAGCACCCCGGCGTGCTGAATGTGGACGAAAAGCTGATCGGCCCCATTGAGGAAGTGGGTCTGCTGCTGTTCTTTGCCGACGCCGGTATCGACGGCGGCCACGGCGTAGCGGCGATCCTGGCGGAATACGGCATGATCCCGATCCTCTACGGTCTGCTGATGGTGATCACGCCGCTGATCATCGGCTTTCTCGTGTTCCGCTTCTATTTGAAGATACCGCTCTTAAACGGCCTTTCCGCGCTGACCGGCAGCATGACCAGCACGGCGGCGCTCGCCGTGTTGACGCAGCAGACCAAAACGGATAGTATTGTCGCCGCGTATGCCACGACTTACCCTCTCGCCTTGGTTTTGATGGTGTTGGTTATGCAGTTCTTAATCGCCCTGTAATTTTGCAAAAATCAGCAACAAAAAAGAGCCTGAACGTTCAGGCTCTTTTCTTTATGCGTAAAATTATTTTTTATTGATTTGATAGACGGAAATCTTCTTATAAGCTCCCGCAAGTGTTTATAAAACCTTGTGAAAATGGCTTAAAATCAAGGCTTTCCGCATATCGTCATATATCTTGCCGTATCTCCGTATAAGATGATTTTGTAAGACCGGGCACCATTTTGGCACCACAGATTATAGGAGGACGACATGAAAAACGTACTTTTAGACAAGGGTATTATACTCCCGTCCGGCGCAATCAGCAAGGATAAGATAAACCTTGTAGCCGGAGCAATCACGCAGCCATTCGCAGAAATGGTATGGGTAACGACAGGCGGCGACATGGAAACCGTAAACCGCTTG
>CANQPG010000026.1 GCA_947625705.1 uncultured Peptococcaceae bacterium
AGCTTTCGGGGATCCTGGGGCTTGCCGCAGGTACCGATTACATCTTCTGCGACGAGACGTTCGACGGGCTTGACCCCGTGATGCGGAACGCCGTAAAAAGTCTGTTCGCGGCGGAGGTGGCGGATCGGGAGCTGACCCCGGTCATCGCGTCGCATAACCTGCGCGAGCTGGAGGATATCTGCGACCATGTGGGGCTGCTGCACCGCGGCGGCGTGCTGCTGGAGAAAGACATCGACGATATGAAGCTGGGCGCGGGCAAGGTGCAGTGCGTGCTGCCGGAGGGCGCGGATATTGACAGCCTGGGGCTGGATATCGTGGTGCGGGATAAGCGCGGCTCGCTTTTGACGATTATCGCGCGCGGCACCCCGGAGGAGATCGCCTCTAAGGTGTCGGCACTGCGGCCGATATTTATGGAAGTTTTGCCGCTGACGCTGGAAGAATTTTTCATCATGGAAACGGAGGTGGCCGGTTATGACGTTAAAAAACTCTTCATCTGAGCAGGCGGCGGGCGGTATCGGCCTTTTTAAGCTGCTGACCAAGATCATTCGGCGCAACATCTGGCTGCCGCTGCTGGCGCTGATCGGCTTTCTGCTGAACCTGCCGGTGGTGACGGCGCTGATCTATAACGCGATCGACAACGAGAACGTTTATTATACATATCAATCCAGTTATTTTGCCGAAGAAGTGATGATGGCGTTTCAGATCTGTTCGTCGCTGATCATCATTGTGGGGGCGCTGCTGGCGGCGGTCACGCTGTTCCGCTATCTGCACGTGCGGAGCCAGGTTGATTTTTACCACAGCCTGCCCGTTCGGCGGGAGAAATTCTTTGCGGCCAACTGGCTGGCGGGCTTCCTGGTGTTCTTTGTGCCTTACGCGGCGGCGCACCTGCTGAACCTCATTATGCTGGCGCTGTTCGGTATGCTGCCATACCTGCCGATGGATATGTATTTCACCTACATTCTGTTCAATATGCTGGGCTATGCGCTGATGTTCTCGCTGACGGTGCTGGCCATGCTGCTTTCCGGTAATATGCCCGGTGCCCTGAAGATATTGACGAGTATCTATGGCCTTTGCCCGGCGATTGCGGGTTTGCTCACGGCGCTGGCCGGTATCTTCTACACCAATTATGTGGCGTTTTCCGATACGCTGACCAACGGCCTGCTGCATGCCTCGGTGCTGGAGCGTTACTGCTGGGTCAGCTGGTTTTCGATGGAGGGCAACGCGGCGATCTGCGTGCAGGACTGGATAATCGGTATTCTGCTGCTGGTGGTGACGGTGGCGGTATCCGTCCTGCTGTATCAGAAGCGCAAGAGCGAGTGCGCGGGCAGCACGCTGGCGTTCCGCTGGCAGAAGCCGCTGTTCAAATACCCTTATGTGGTGCTGTTTGGCCTGCTGGGCGGCATACTGTTCTATGCCATGGGCAATATGGACTTCCTCTGGGCGGCGTTCGGCGCGATCATTGCCACGCTGTTTATGGCGCAGCTGCTGGAGATCTTCGTTAACAGCGACTTCCGCGCGATCCGCCGGGGCTGGCGGGCGGCGTTCTGCTCCGTGCTGGTGGTGGGCGCGATACTGGCGTACTTTGGCATGGACTTGGGCGGCTTTAACAAATGGCAGGCCGAGGCCGACGCGGTGGAGAGCGTGCAGGTATCCTCCAGCCTGCTCAATCTGGGCACGAGTGATTATTATAATGACCACCGTTACAACTGGTATGATAATGAAACCTACTGGCGCTGGTCGAGCAGCGATTATGCCGAAAAGCAGGGCATGATCACGTTCAATGACCCGGCCAACGTGGCCGCGCTGGTGAGCATTTTGAATTCGCCCGAGACGGAATATGAGTGCCAGTATAACGAGAATGATTATTACAATTATTACAGCGACAGGCAATGGGTGGAAGTTGTATATCACCTGAAAAACGGCCGCACCAAGGTTCGGAACCTTTCCTGCGGCGGCGTGGTGGCCAACGAGCAGGCGTATCTGACGCTGCTTGCCAGCGACGAATGGCGCGGGCAGCTCTTCCTGAACAGCGGCGATTATGACGGCAGAAACGTGCTGCTGGAGGATCTTTACAGCTTTGTGAACGTCGAACATTCGTCTTATACCGCGCCGGAGCTTTCGGAGGAGCGAAGCAAAGCGCTTTATGAGACGTACAAGCGCGAGTATAACGCGCTTTCCGCCGAGCAGCTGCTGAAGAGCCTGCCGCTGGGGCGGGTGCAGGTCGGCTTCTACACCGAAAAGGTGGAGCAGGACCACTATACCGATTATAGAGATCTCGAGTATTGGACGCTGTATATCTACCCCGGCATGACCGAGACGATCGGGAAATTGCAGTATATCTACGGCGAGGACGCGCTGGACGCGAGTTATCCCGCGGGCAAAATTGCCTCCGTGCGGGAAATGCGCAAGGTGATGGACTGGCGGCAGGACGAGGGCGATCTGCCTTATTACCGCAGCGACGTTTATGAGACGGAGGAGGTGCGGACGCTTGATCCCGCCACGGACGCGGCGGAGATAGCCAAAATTTACGCCGCCACCGCTTCGGAGGATCAGCTGAACTATGCCGGGTATTACGGTATGACGCCGTTTTTGGCCGAGACCTATTACGAGTTTACTTATAAGACGGGCTCACTGGACGATTATGAGTATGCCGTGGAACACGGCTATGAGGCCGTCTACACCGAAGAAGCGCCGCAGCAGGTGAGCGAGGGCGTGGAGACCATCTGGACGGAAGACCGCTATCCGATAAAGTGAGAGCAGGGCGTGGATAATATACGAAAGGCGGGGTGTTATACCCCGCCTTTTTGTATGTATTATTATTGTACTATTGGCGCTTCTATCGGGGCGGTCTCGTTCCAGCCCCAAAACTCGGTGGTGACGGTGAGGGTGCTTTGCTGCTCGCCGGCGTGGGCGGCGGCGGCAATTTCCGCCTGGCGTATCTGGCGGTCGTCGCGGGTGATCCAGAGCGTGCAGGTGAGCGAGTCGAAGTATTTTTCGTAATAGCCGGCCTCAGTCTTGGGCGTGAAAGTGACCTTCCAGCATTTCTCCTCGTCGATGCTTTCCTCGTCCTGCTCCGCCGCGTCATTGATGGCGGCCAGCTTAAAGAACGCGCGCGGGTTGATCTCGTTCAGCAGCGAGTCGTTGGTCAGAAGCTCGCCGTCGGAAATTTCCAGCCATTGGTCGGTGATGGTATCCTGGCGGAACGTAGTCTGCCCGATCTGATACATATTGACCGCCGTCCCCAGCACCTCGCCCTGCACGTGGCAGTCCGCCCCGCATATCTCACCGGAAAGTTCGCCCAGCGGCGTGCTTTCGCCGTTCAGCGCAAGCCTGCTTTCCGTATGGAACGAGATACTTTCGGCGGCGAGCAGGTTATCCACGGCGACGGCGGCAAGCTCGGCGGGCGGCAGCTTCGGCGCGGTGAAGCTGGGGCGCAGCCACATCACCAGCAGCAGCACGATCAGCAGGATTCCCGCGGCGGGCAGCAGAATTTTTTTGGCGTTCAATTTGGCGGTTTGCATGCAAAATCCCCCTTATAGCAGGCAGTTTGGCGGCAATCTTTGCCGCAGTGCCTAAAATTATGCCGGAGTTTTTGAGAAAATTCCTAAAAGGCGGAGAATTTTTGCAGGGTTTTGTTGTTTCTGCGAGAATAAATAACAACAAGAATAATTTTCCGTAATGGCAAACCGGCCGGGGGGTGGTTAGATGTCTGATCTGCCGCAGATTTATCCTAAGGGCTGCCGGGTCAAGGAATTGATATCGGCGGAGCGTCTGGCGCTGATGGTGGCTGACGTGGCGGCCGAAATTGACGCCTATTACGCTTCGATCGGCGCACCGGAGATATTGCTGGTGGGGATATTAAAGGGCGCGGGCGTTTTCCACGCCGACCTTTTAAGAAAGCTGAAGACGCCGGTGCAGGTGGATTTCATGCAGGCTTCCAGCTATACCGGCACGGCCAGCAGCGGAGAATTAACGATACATAAAGACTTGGCGGCCGATATTTCCGGGCGGCATGTGCTGCTGGTGGAGGATATTATCGACACGGGGCTGACGCTTTCCCTGCTGCTGGAGCGTTTGAAGCAGCGCAGCCCGGCCAGCCTTAAGCTCTGCGCCGCGTTTGATAAGCGGGAGGCCAGGCGCTATCCGCTGGAGGCTGATTTCGCGGGGCTTACCGTTCCGGATAAATTCCTTGTGGGCTATGGCCTGGATTACCGGGAGTATTTCCGGGGGCTGCCGTATGTGGGCGAATTGAGTTTTGACGAAGCCGAGGCATAACAGGTAAAATAACGTAAATTAAGTATAATCAAACTAAGGGAGGCAATCGACATGATTGAAAAAGAGCAGGTTCTTTGGCAGGTGGCGCAGCAAATGACGCTTAACCTGCAGGCAAACAATAAAAAGCTGGCGGAGGTGCCGGGCGACTATCTGGCTAAGGTGGCGGAGAAAGCCGGTATTTTCGCGGTGTTCTATTCCGGGCGCGAGCTGGGGCTGGGCCTTGGCAAATCGCCGGAGCTTTCGATGCTTTATGTGGACGCGACGAAAGATATCCCGCGCCACCTTTGGGGCGAGGACACCGGGGCGACTGGCTTGCGCCGGTCTCTGGCCGCGCTGCTGACTTTTAAATATGATTTGCAGGCGCGCCCCAGAAGCAATGACCCCGATGACGTTGACCGTTTCGATAACTATGCGCTGACGCCCGAAAGCGAGGCCAAGCTGACCGAGTGGATGCAGGAAAATCTGTATATCGGCGTGGTGGCCGCCACCCCCGATACCATCAATCAGCTGATCCCGGCGATGATCACCGCCAACGCGCCGGTGCTTAACCTGACCAACAATGTTAACAACCAGTACGGCGCCGAGGTGAAGCGCTGCCGCAAGCAGATGACCGCCGCCGCCCGTGCGTATCAGGAATAACCTGCTCTTTTAGTTAATTTGGCATAAAAAAATAATAAATCGGTATCTTAAATACCGATTTATTATTTTTTCAGCGCTTAAATTCGTCTTGTTCCAATAGGCACTTTCAGGGGAATTGCCGCGGTTCACTTAGCGGCAGTTGTTGTTGTTCTGCTGGTTGCTCTGCTGATTCGATTTCTGATTGGTCTGCTGGTTATTCTGCTGGTTGGTCTGCTGATTGCTCTTCTGGTTGGAGTTCTGGTTAGACTGCTGGTTGTTCATACGGTTGTTGTTCATTTTGGTTTCACCCCTTTATATGATTATTTCGCAACCACAGTCCTATTATGTCTTCTCCGCCGCCGCATTATGTATGCCGAAGCGAGGATTTTGCGCCAAAATCTGCCGGAATATTCCCCGCCTGCCGGCGCATAATAAGCAGCGGAAGTCCGCAGATGACAAAAGGGCAAGGCCGGGTAAAAAGCGTATGCGTGCCGTCAGTCCTCTATTGTCAGCGGACTTCTGCTTTTTTATTTTAGGAGGTTTTAATATGAAGCTTTTAATTGCCAGCGGCAACCGCCACAAGGTGGCCGAGATCGCCAAGCTTTTGCAGAGGACAAGCTGGGAGGTCTGTTCTTTGAGCGATTTCCCTGATGTGGAACTGCCGCCGGAGGACGCGCCGGATTTTGCCGGCAACGCCCGTATCAAAGCCGCCTATGCTGCTCATGTCACCGGGCTTTGGACGCTGGCGGACGATTCGGGTCTTGCCGTGGATTATCTGGACGGCGCCCCCGGTGTGCGCAGCGCCCGTTATGCCGGCGAGCAGAAAGACGATAACGCCAACAACCAAAAGCTGCTGCAGGCTTTGCGGGACTGCCCCAAGGATAAGCGCACCGCTCGCTTTATCTGCGCGCTTTCGCTGGTATCGCCCACGGGTGAAGAGTTTACCGCCCAAGGCGTCTGCGAGGGGACGATCGGTTACGCGGAGCGGGGCGAGCTGGGCTTTGGCTATGACCCGCTGTTCATCATGGCGGACGGCTTACATACCATGGCGGAGCTGGATATGGCGGCCAAAAATCAGGTCAGCCACCGGGCGCGGGCGCTGGCGGCGCTGCTGCCGACGCTCTTGGAAATTGCCAAAGGTGAATGATATAAAGAAAAACACCTTATTTAAGGTGTTTTTCTTTATGGCGCACCCAATGGCGCAAAATCCGAACATATCATTGAGCCGCTTTCGGCGACCTTTTCGGCTTCGGGCAGACTGATTTTTTTACTGTGGCCGTTAAAGTTAAGCTGCAGCAGAAGCTTGCCGTCATCATACACATAGACTGCCTGCAAGAATGTTTCGACTATGTATATTCGCCATGACACGTCGCTGTAATCCGCGGTGCGGAAACGCTGCAGGAACCAGATCACAGTATCGCGGGATATGCTGACGTTTTCCAAGCGTTCTTTGGTTATACCTTTTTCCAGCGCCGCCCGCTCGGCTTCCAGCTCCATTATGTGGCTTTTCAGGCTATCGGTCACAAAGCCGCTGTCGATAAGCGCCATGGAGTTTTTGATAGCAGATTGGGTTTGCTTCAGACGTTTTTCCAGCGCGGTGGCGTGGCTGCTGGCGGACTGTTCTGCCTGCCATGCCATAAAGGTGTCGGCTATGCCGTTGATCAGGCCGTCGTCTTGAATAATATCGACCAATGCTTTAATAACTGCGTCCTCAATGAGCTGCTTGGATATGCTCTGACGGGCGCATTTCTTTTTGCGGCGGCCATTGCAGGTGTAATAATGGTAAATTGCGCCGCTTTTGCCGGTGCCGCTGTCGCCGGTCATCGCCTCGCCGCACTCGCCGCAGAATATTTTGGTCGTCAGCAGGAAACCGCCCTCGGTTTTCTTGGCCGCCGGCGCTTCGTGGTGTTTTTTCAGCATGGCTTGCACCTTGTTAAAAAGTTCTTTGGTCACGATTGGGGTTATGGCGTTTTCGTCGTAAATATCATCATAGCGGTAGACGCCGATGTACTTCTCGTTTTGCAGAATACGCCGCAGGGAATTCTTGTTAAAGAGGTTTCCCCTGACGGTGCGATACCCCTCGTTGTTGAGATCGGTGTAAATATCAACAGCGGGGCGGCCGGCGGCGTATTCCTCGAAAATGCGGCGCACGATCGGCGCGGTGGCCGGATCCGGCTCGTAACGCTTTTCAGCGTTTTGCCGCAGACCGAAAACCATGCGCCCCAGCGTTTGCCGCTTTAAGGCGCTGTCATAATTGCCGCGCTTGACGTTTTGGGAGAGGTTGGCGGAGTAGTATTCGGCAAAGCCCTCCATGACGCTTTCCAATATAATACCCTCCGGGCCGTCCGGGATAAGCTCTTTGGCATAAAGCACCTGAACGCCGTTTTGCTTCAGCTTGTATTTGTAAACGGCGCTGTCGTAGCGGGAGCGTGCGAAGCGGTCATTCTTCCAGCAGAGTACCACCGAGAATTGGCCTTTGGCGCTGTCGCGGATCATGCGCTGAAATTCCGGGCGTTTATCTGACGTGCCGGAAAGGGCGCGGTCACAGTATTCACCCACAACGGTAAGGCCGTGCTTTTTGGCAAATTCGTGGCAATCGCGGAGCTGCCCCTCTATGCTTTCTTCTCGCTGGCCGTTATAGGAATAGCGGGCATATATAACTGCGAAAAGGGTTGTATCAGAAATGATATTGTTCATAAAAACACCTGATTTTGCCGCCGGGCTGGCGGCTATTGATACTTTATCAAAAATTACGCTTAATTGCTTCTATGATAGTAACGACAGCGGCAATACAGTTGATTATTGAATGAAGCAATAAATACAAGTTAAAGCCATTGATGTAGAAATAAATAGCCGTTCCGACAGTGTTGATTAGGAGAATTGTAATTGCGGTTGCTAATATCCCTATGTTAAGACTGGAATTGTTTATGCCAATTTCTTTTGCTGATCCTGCACTAATAGCTGTTATCCAACAAGTTAGAAAAAGAGATAATATATAAAAGAAAATATGATTTACACCGAAAGCAATAGAGTTAATTACACTGCTTAACAAAAGAAAAATGGAAATACCAACCCACCAACTGCATAGATTTGAGTAGATAATAACAGGTAATGAATAATGACCATAAATGGTTGTACTAAAAATCAAAACAACAAAATAGAGTACGGTGCCTAATATTGATATTCCAATGTATGCTAAAATAAGATATTCAACCAATGAATATGTGTGATTGCTTTCTTTGCTGCTGCCGTTACCTGAGCCGCCGCTGTTTTGCCCAGTTTTATCATCAAAGTTATAAGGACAAACACCATTAGTGTGCAGGTGTGCCGGATAGCCGTGGTGGTAATGATATTCGCCGGTGGATCTGTCATAGTGGCCGCCGTTTTCGTCGGTGCTTCCGCCATGAGCCAGCGCAACCGTCTGAAAACACAGCAGGCAGCACAGACATAGCAACAAAATGCGGCACGGTGTTTTCATTTTGGCTTATCCTTTCCGATACCCTTATTTGCCCACGCAGTCCTTGCAGGGCGCATAGCCCATGTTTTCGGCTGCGGCCTTGGTGATAGCCATGACTTGACGATCCCGTATGTGGTAGCAATCGGCCGTATGATAACTCCGACCGCTGGCGGTTATGTAATACTCGCCGGCGATGGGCGCGGCGGTAACCTCCGGGGCGGCAAGCTGATCAGCGGAAGTGTCGTTGAGCTGCGCTGCCAACACCGGAAATACTGCCAACATTAGAACAAAAGCAAAAATCAGTATATTGCGCCGCAAATGGTTAGGCGGTTTCAAAAGCTTGTCGGCAAAGTAGGCGGCCTCGGCTTCTTGCTGAACGCAGGCCGCCGGGGAGATGACGTCGGTGGAGATATGCCCCAGCAGGATATGCCCAATTTCATGCGCCAAAAGGCGGGGCAGCATATCCGGCGGCAGATTTTCCCGCATGAAGATCAGTTTTGTTTGGCCGAGTTGCTGCGAAAAGGCGTCTTTGTGTCTGATATACTCCTTTAACTCAAGCTGGCGGATAATGGCGTCATTTTCATTGTTAAAAAGAAATATTTGCCAGCCTAAATTGTTGATGTAAGCGCTTAGATTGGTAAAATTTGGCTGGGAGCCTAACGCTCGGCGGACTTGCCGCGCCATTTTGCTGATTTGCCGTTTGTCCATTGTAAACCCTCCTGAAAGTTGTTTACAACAGATTTCGACAAAATGCTACAATATCATTTTTGCGGCAGTATAAGTTATTTATCAGTGTTTTTATTTTGGGAGCGTAATTGCTCGTAGAGCTTTTCGGCAGCTGCGATTTGTTCTGGGGTGGGCGGCGGCATAATGCGGTTATCGCCGCCATAGGCCACAAGCCTGACGCCTTGCTTTTTTGCCTCTTGCTGCTTTTTCAGTGCAGCAAGAGCTATTTTTTCTTTTTCTGCTTCGGTAAGCGCCGGAGGCTGCTGGGGATTTTCCATAAGCAGCAAGCTATCCAACATATTATCTGCGGCCTTTTGCCCGGTGGGCGAAAGCTGCAGATATTTTTTTATGCCCTCCGGCAGGGAGGCGTCGGCAAAAATGGCGGTGGGCTGATCAGCACGCCCCAGCAGATAATCCACCGAGCAGCCGAGGTAGTCAGCTAATTTTATCAGCGTTTCACCATTGGGCAAAGCTCCATCTTTTTTCCATTTGGTTGCAACTGGGGAAGATAAACCGATTGCCTTAACTACGGGATTGGGTTTTGTATTTTTTTTTATACATAAATCGTAAAATCGCTCCCAGAACATATAGACCTCCGAAAAAAACTAACAAAAGTTAACAAAAGGCGTTGACAAACTAATAAAAGTTAGTTATAATATACCCAAGTTAATCATTTAACCTAAGTATACCAAAGAGGTAAAAAAAAAGCAATATTCTGGTATTGCCGGAGGGGAGGTGACAAGATGGCAGTTGTAAATAGCGGAGATTATGTAGTAGAAGATTTTGAAGTGGTTGAGCTTTCTGAAAAAGGTCTGGCTTTTATAGCGGCATTGGAGGCAGGAATTGAAATGCCTGTGTTTTTGCAGTTTTGGGAGCTTTATCAAGCGAGGTTAGCCGAGCAAGCTGAAAGAGTGCTCGACGAGCAAACCCAAGCAAAAGGTTATAAGCGGCATGACTATGGCAAGTATTTGCAGGCAGTAATGTATACGCTGGTTGGTTTCACGGCGGGTCTGATATTCGACATAGCGCTGACCATTATCAGATAAATAGAAAAGGCCGCTCCAAGCGTGGTTGGGCGGAATGGTTATGGGAGATATAAAGCCAAGATTGATTAGGTTAGCAACATCTTTGCGGTCCAAGGCCATTTTGGTGGATTGGGTCAGAGAACGCAAAATAGCTTCTTCTTTGGCAGTTAATTGTATTTCCGAGTAATTCATGAGTGCTTCTTCCTTTCGCTGATTATTATAGCACGGCGGGCGGGGACAAACAAGTTAAGGGAGGTGATGATATGGCAGTTGGGCAGAACATCAGGGCGAGACGCGAGGCTATGAATATGCAGCAGATGGAGCTGGCGGACAAGCTGGGGGTTACGAAAGCGTTTGTTTCGCAGATTGAAATGGGGCGCAAGCAGCCGCCGGTTTGGTTATGCGCGGCGGCTGCAGAAATTCTTGGCTGCACCATTGATGAGCTGGTAAACGGGAAAGCGAGTTAAGGAGAGGGGCGACGACAGAATGTTTTTCAAAAAACAACGTAAGGCTGATTATGATGTATCCAGGTCTCAATTTCAATTAAGAGTGTGTGAAGACGAGATGTATAGGCTGCGCTTTATAAACGGGCGATTGCGAAAAATACTTCGTGACATAAGACCTGTTGATATAGCTATTCAGTCAGTAAGTCGGCGAATTGTTCGCAATGAACAATGTACGAATGATAAAGAATATGCGGAGTTGGTAAGAGCCTTTGCTTCATTGGTTGAGGCAAGGGGTAGTTATCAGATAAAGGAATGACGGTAATGTTAAGCACTTACAGCAGCTTGAAGCGGCGCACGCCGCTGAAAACCAAAACACCGCTTAAGGCCAAGACGCCGCTGAAGCGGAAAACACCGCTGGCGGGCAAAAGCGCGCTGAAGCGGGGCAAGGGGTACGCTAAGCCTAGTGCGCCCAGCATTATGCAGGAGGAAAAGCGGTGCTATTTGACCGGGAAAACGGAGAATTTGGTCAAGCACCACATATATCCGGGGGCGCGGCGCAAGGCAAGCGACGAATGGGGCTGTTGGGTGTGGCTGACCGCGGCGGCGCACACGGGCGCGGCGGGGGTGCACAGCAGCGCGGAGCGTATGCGGGAGCTGCAAGCGGAATGTTATCGGCGCTTTGTGGCGCTTTATGGCGTCGACAAGTTTGTGGAGGTTTTCGGTCACTGATGAGATGCGTGAGCAAGCATAAAAAAGTGCGCCCCGCTGGCGGCAACCAACGGGACGCGAGGTAAGAATAAAACATTTGAACTGCTTGTATTTTATCGCTTGCGGGCGAAAAAGTCAAGCATTGATTTGGAGTGAGAGGAATGGCTAAAAAGGTTACGTTTGATATTTATTTTGTGGGTGCGGACGGGCGGCCAACCAAAACGCCGCCGAAGCTTGATGTGACGAACATACCCAGAGCCGCGCTTACCCCGGCCTGCCCGATACTGCGCGACATGATAAGAAAAGCTATGGCCAACCCGCAAATGCGGCGGGAATTTGAGGAATGGCGGGCAGGGAGAGGTGATCTCAATGCCACGTGAGCGTTATGTTGGACAAGAGCGACGGCAGCAGCACCGTATGGCAATATGCCGGAAATGCGGCAAAAACTGGGTGATCGCTGCCGCTCAGGAAGTGCCGGAGAGCGGGTATTTATGCCCGCACTGCCGGGCTAAGCGAAAGGGGGACAAGCCCCATGAGAAGTAACTGCACGGAATACATATTCCGCATGGAGAACGGCACGCCGATTAAGCCGGTGAAAGTGGCGAAAGCCAACGCCAAATGCAAACACTGCGGTAGGAAGATCCGCTTTATCCGCTCGGAATTTGGGCAGCTGATCCCGGCGGAGGACAAGCTGAATATTGTTGATCCGGGCGCCTCGCCGTTTGACGCAGAAAAGTTCATAACCCGCGACGGCATGGAGCTGAGCGGCGTTATTGTGGAACGTGGCCGCAGCGGCTGCCGGTTGGGGTTTAAGGTACATAAGTGCAGGGAAAGGAGCGTGGAGTGAATGGCTAAACCAAAAGCTGTTCTTTCGGTATTTTTAGACCAGAATTATAAAACAGCGGTAACCGCGGAGGGAAATATAGAAGACATGATTTACTGCTGTAGTGTAGGCTTCTTAAGCCTTGCCCAAACAATGATGGCAAAAGGTTCTCCCAAAGAAAAAGTGCACGACTTTTTTAGCGGGTTGATAGATGTCACAATCGACGCTGCCGTTGAAGAGTATGAGAACAAAAAAGGGGGAGTGTCTGATAATGCAGACTAAACATATGACCGCCGTGCTGGCGGTAATTATTCTTCTGCTGCTGGGCATTGTGCTGCTGGCCGGGGCGCTCGATCACACGGTTACGGCGGCGCTGGCAAGCGAAAAGAGCGCCGTGCCGATCATGGCCATTGAGACCCCGGCCATAGCCAAGCCGGACAAGCCGCAGGAGTTGTGGCGCATAACCGCGTACTGCGGCTGTGCCACCTGCTGCGGCGAGTACGCCAACAACCGCCCGGAGGGAAAGGTAGTCGGTGCGGCCGGTGTGGAACTGGTGCAGGGCGTCAGCTGCGCGGCCAGAGGGCTGCCGCTGGGTACGGTAGTGCGGATTGAGGGAATAGGCGAGTTTATTGTGCAGGATCGGACGGGCAAGGAGCAAGCCGAGATGTACGATAACAAGTTGATCGACCTGTATTTTACCGACCATGAGGCAGCGAAAGTGTTTGGGCGTACGAACAGGGCGGTGGAGGTGCTGAGATGACCGACCAAAGGGAGATTAAGAGATACCGCTGTATAAAAGAGTGTCAGTTTGATAAATGCGATGACGATGGATTTTTTATTGAGAACGAATATGAATATGTTTTGCCCGGTAGCATTTGGCAAGAAAGCACATTCTTAATCGCTGGCGGAGCAGACAACGTGCATCTTGACAGAGAGGACGGAAAGCCAAACACAATAGAATGGTGTGAGCCAACAAAAGAAACGCTGTCAGAATGTTTTGAGCAGATAGAAAGTCTTTACATAGACGAGCATTAACGGGAGGTGCCGGAAATGACCAACAATGATGTGGCAATGATAATTAAGCGGCTGCAAGGCCGGACGGCCAAGCAGGGACAGGCTCTGGCGGACGTCACCGACAAGGCCGACAAACTGGAAGAGCGGCTGCGGAACACGGAGCAGGCGCAGGCCAAAGCGAGCAAGGCGCTTGCGGCTCGGCGGCGTCGGTTGGTGGCGTGGGCGCTGCTGATTTTGACCTGCATTGGTGTCGGTATGGTGCTGGGCTTTGCGACGGTGTGATATAAGGAGGATTGAAAACTATGAAAAAACTGACTGTTAAATTGACTTTTATCGAAGAACTGCTGGGTACAAGCCCGGCGAATGAAGATATTTACCGCGATTTTGTGGGCAGCAAAGCACCTGACGCGGCAACCGTGGAAGATGAAATAGCTGCTGTGGGCGTTGACGGCGTGGTTGAAAAGGGTAAGACCGTTTTCCCGCGCATGGTGGACGGCACGCCGTTTGTGTATGATTACCAGATCAAGGGCTTTTTCAAAGATACCGCCGGGGCGCTGCGTAAGGTTGAGGGTACAAAATCCAGCAAGATCAAGGCGTTCAAAAAGGAGATTGACAAACTGATCTTCCCGGAGCCGCGCTGTATACCGATTGTGTTTGCCGGTGCGACCGGCGAATGTCAACGACCGCTGCGGGCTTCTACACCGCAGGGTGAGCGCGTTGGTCTTGCTATCAGCGAGGCGATCCCGGCGGGAGCCTCGATTGAATTTTCGGTGATTTGCTTATCTGATAACCACGCTGAAACCGTAAAAGAATGGCTGGATTATGGTAAATTCAGCGGTTTGGGTCAGTGGCGTAACAGCGGTAAAGGACGTTTTACATGGGAGCTGCTGGCCGAAGAAGACCTCTAAAGCAATGGCGTGGCCTAGCCTTGAAGTGTTTTGCACGGCGAAGCAACGCAACGGCTAAGTGCAGTTTAGTTTTGCAATGGAAACGCCAAGCTTAGCGTAGCGTGGCAATGGAAGCGCTTAGTTTAGTGCAGCTTAGCGATGGTAAGGCGCCGAATGGTGACGTTTTGCGGGGGCAAGGCGCTGTGTGGTATTTAATGGCAAAGGAATAGCATTGCAAGGACTGGCGTAGCGTGGCAATGGAACAGCAAGGTGTTGCTGATCTAGGCATTGCATGGCAAAAGGTTTGGCCAGGCGAAGTTTTGCAGCGAATTGTACGGCCAAGGTAAGGCAAAGCAGCGAGGGGCAGCGATTTGATATGCAGCACTTAGGAGATATAACCAAACTTAACGGCTGGGATATGCCGCCGGTGGACGTGATCATCGGTGGCAGCCCGTGCCAGGACCTATCGGTGGCAGGAAAGGGCGCAGGGCTGGACGGAGAGCGCAGTGGTTTATTTTTGGAGCAAATCAGAATTGTTAAGGAGATGAGGGCAGCAGATGAGCAAAGAGGCCGAACAGGTCAGTTTATACGACCTCGGTTTATGGTCTGGGAAAACGTCCCCGGAGCGTTCTCCAGCCACGGTGGACAAGACTTCCGGCGCGTCCTCGAAGAGGTCATTAGGATCGCGGAGCCGGAAGCCCCCGACGTTCCACTACCTGCAAAAGGAAAGTGGCCAATGGCTGACTGCTGGTATGGCGATGGCTGGTCCGTTGCCTACCGAGTACACGATGGACAGTTTTGGGGAGTGCCCCAGCGTCGCCGTCGTATCGCACTTGTCGCAGATTTTGGAGGACACGCCGCACCCGAAATACTGTTTAACCGCCGCCGGGTGTGCGGGGATATTAAAGCGATCTGCTGAACGCGGCAAGGAAATGCCCTTGGAACTGGAAGCAGTTTTAACATACCAGCGCGATCATTACGATGAGATACTCGCCCTTTTAACGTCAGCATTTGAAAACGCAGCAGGGTTTAATTTCAAGGCTGGTGCAAAAGCCGGAAGTATCGGGTATGCGCCCGATTGCGCGCCGACATTACAGGCAGAAAGACAAAGCGGCGTGTTGGTTTATGAAAATCACAGCCAAGACAGCAGATATAGAGGGCCGTTGAATGTAAGCCCTACAATGTCGCGGAAATGGGGAACTGGCGGAAATAATACTCCCATTGTTGTCGCGACCGGGCAAGCAAACGCAGAGATAACGGAGGATATGTCTCCAACGCTGAATTGCAACCATGAGCAGCCTATTGTGATTTACGGTATATCCGCACATAACAGCAAAGCAATGCTATCGGATAATCCGCATAACGGCATTTACCGGGCTGATACCGCACGTACGCTGGACAATAACGGCGGCAATCCGACCTGCAATCAGGGCGGCATACTGATAATGCAGCCTTATACCACAAGCAAAGTGGCACATACACTGCGACCAAATTCTTGCTACCCTTATCGTCTGGACGCGGCTACCTATGTTATAGAGCCGTTCGGTTATACGCGCCGCTTTACACCGCTGGAATGTGAGCGCTTACAGGGCTTCCCGGACGGCTGGACGGATATAGGCGAGTGGACGGACAGCAAAGGGAAACTCCATAAGGCGAGCAGCGATAGTGCAAGGTATCGGGCGCTGGGCAATTCCATAGCCCTGCCGCCGTGGAAGTGGGTGCTGAAACGCATTTCCGCCTTGTATGAGCGCGACGTCACGATGGGCAGTTTGTTCGATGGTATCGGCGGTTTCCCCTTGATTTGGGAGCAGTTGAATGGCGCGGGAAGCTGCCTTTGGGCAAGCGAGATTGACGAATTTTGTATCGCCGTGACCAAGCGGCAGTTTGGACGGGAGGTGAGCGAATGAGTTTATCGTATAGAGAATTTCTCCAAACCAAGATGGAGATAGCGCCGGAAAGCGGTTTCGATATTCCGCCGGAAGAAATCAACCCGGCGTTGAAGCCGCATCAGCGGGTAGCCGTCCAGTGGGCTATAAAGGGCGGCTGCCGGGCGTTGTTTGAGGCTTTTGGTCTTGGCAAGACGGCGCAGCAGCTCGAATGGGCGCGGTTAATCACCAAGCACCGGGGCGGCAAGGCGCTGATCGTACTGCCGCTGAATGTTAAACGGGAGTTTCAGAACGACGCTGTGAAGCTGCTGGGGCTTGACGAGCCGGTTTATGTGCGTAATATGGCCGAGGTCAAAGCGGCTGCCGGTAATATTCTGCTGACCAATTATGAGCGGGTGCGCGACGGAGATATTCAGCCGGAATACTTCACCGCTGCCAGCTTGGACGAGGCTTTGGTTTTGCGGGATTTCGGCAGCAAAACATACCAGACCTTTTTGCAGAAGTTCAGGCAGGTAAGGTATAAACTGCTGGCCACGGCCACGCCGGCGCCAAATCGGTATAAAGAGCTGATCCATTACGCCGGATATTTGGGCGTTATGGATACCGGACAGGCGCTGACGCGCTTCTTCCAGCGGGACAGCACCAAGGCGAACAATTTGACGCTTTACCCGCACAAGCAGATGGAGTTCTGGCTGTGGGTGAGCAGCTGGGCTTTGTTTATAACGAAACCCTCGGATCTGGGGTTTGATGATGAGGGCTATGCGCTGCCGCCGCTCAAGGTAAATTACCACCGTGTGGCCGTCGACCAAAGCACGGCCGGTTTTGAAAAGGACGGGCAGGCCAGACTGTTCCGTTCAGCTGCTTTATCCTTGCAGGACGAGGCTAAGGAAAAGCGCGACAGCATAGCGGCCAGAGTGGCAAAAATGGTTGAGATCGTCAATGCTGACCCCGGCGAGCATTTTATTCTGTGGCATGATTTGGAAGCCGAGCCCCACGCGATTAAAAATGCGCTGCCGGAAACCGTGGATATTTACGGCAGTATGGATATTGAAACCCGCGAAAAGCGGGTCAGTGATTTTGCCAACGGCAGGTGCCGGCTGTTCGCCACCAAGAAGTCTTTATCCGGCAGCGGCTGCAATTTACAGCGCCATTGTCACCGTGCGATATTCTTGGGCATAGATTACGAGTTTAACGATTTCATTCAGGCCATACACCGCATTTACCGCTTTTTGCAAAAAGACGAGGTCATTATCGACGTGATCTACACCGAGTCTGAGGATATGATCTTGGAGGCTCTGCAAAAGAAGTGGCGGCAGTTTGATGAAATGACCGAACAGATGGTGGCTATAGTTAAAAAATACGGTCTGTCCGGCCAGCATATTCAAGAGAGTTTAGGCCGCAAAATGGGGGTGGAAAGAACGGAGGTTAAGGGAACATATTTTACCGCTATTCATAATGATTGCGTGCAGGAATGTGCCAATATGGCAGATAACAGCGTCGGTCTGATACATACCTCGATACCGTTTGGCAATCATTACGAATACTCGGCCAATTATAACGATTTCGGTCATAACGAAAACACGGAGCGGTTTTTCGAGCAGATGGACTATCTGACGCCGGAGCTGCTGCGGATCTTGCAGCCGGGGCGTGTGTTCGCCTGCCACGTTAAAGACCGTGTGCTGTTCGGCAACGCTACCGGCACGGGTATGCCGACGATCGAGCCGTTCCACGCGCTGTGCATTGAGCATTACACGAAGCACGGCTTCATGTATTTTGGCATGATAACCGTCGTGACCGATGTCGTGCGTGAGAATAACCAGACATACCGGCTGGGGTGGTCTGAACAATGCAAGGACGGCAGCAAGATGGGGGTTGGCTGCCCGGAATATATCCTGCTGTTCCGCAAACTGCCCACCGATACCAGCCGAGCCTATGCCGACGATCCTGTTACCAAGAGCAAGCAGGACTATACGCGGGCACAATGGCAAATTGACGCGCACGGCTATTACCGTTCCTCCGGCGATCGCCTGATCAGCAAAAAGGAATTGGAGAGCGTGCCGGTGGACAGGCTGCAGGCCGTTTACCGGGAATACAGCCGCCATAACGTATACAGCTATGCCGAACACGTGGCGTTAGCCAAGAAGCTGGACGTTGAGGGGAAACTCCCCGCCAGTTTTATGGTGGTGGCTCCCGGCTCATGGAGTGATGAGGTTTGGGACGATATAAACCGTATGCGGACGCTTAACACCAACCAGAGCAAGCGACGCCAGCAGCTGCACGTCTGCCCGCTTCAGCTGGATATTGTCGAGCGGATAATTAACCGCTATTCCAACCAGGGTGACGTGGTATTCGACCCGTTTGCCGGGTTGTTCACCGTGCCGTATATGGCCGTAAAGATGGGGCGCATTGGCGTGGGCGTGGAGCTTAATCTGGATTATTTCCGGGACGGCGTCGGTTATTTACAGGCTGCCGAGGCGAAGATCAGTGAGCCGACGCTGTTTGATTTTTTGGATATTGCCAATTAAGCGAATGAAACTGGACTTTTAAAGGAGGAAAAACAATGAGAGACATTATTAAAGCAACAAAAACAGATGAAACTCACTTTGACCTTATGCTTAATGGAGATGCTATGGAAATTCTGCAGGTTGTAGAGAAAGTTTTGCTGCAGGTGGCGCAAAGTCAGCGCGCGACCGGTAATACGAGGGATAGAGTGGCTTTGGGGTATAAGCTTTTGTGTAATGTTGCCGTCGACGAAGCGTTTAGAGATGAAAACAACTCGGACAAGATGGGGTTTGAGTTCAAAAAACCGGAAATGTCCGAAGATATAAAGGCTGGTTTGACCGAGGCTCTTTTTGATATGTTGCGGCGCGGTATGCGGTAAAAGCGGGGAGGACGACCATCAATGACACGGGCAGGCGGTAAGCCGGACGCGCCCAGTATCTGCTGGAAATGCGCCAGAGCTGGCGGCGGCTTAGGCTGCCCCTGGGTGGACGAGAGCAAAGCCGTTCCGGGCTGGCAAG
>CANQPG010000027.1 GCA_947625705.1 uncultured Peptococcaceae bacterium
AGATAACCGCCGTTCTGCCAGTCATACAGCGTCGGCTCCTTATACACCACGCCGGAAAACAGCGGGTTTTCTTCGTCCGCCTGCTTAAAATATTGCAGCGCCTCCGCGGCGGTATAGCCGTTTCTGGCCGCCACGTCCTTAAACTGCCCCCATTCCAATGAAAGCAGCGTCGCGCGGTTTGCCTGCTCCAGCTGCCAGCGCTCAGCCCCCACGATAAGCGACGCGATAACGCCCAGCGCCACCGCCAGATACAGCAGCAGGCGCGTTTTATTCTGTAAAATCTGGGTCACGCCAACCTCCCATTACATCAACATATTCGCTAACACAATTTTTCGTCTTACAGCAAGCCGTCCAGACGCGAAAGCATGACCACAGCCTCTGTCCAGCTGGTGTTCTCCAGCGGCGCAAAGCCGTTGGCTCGCCCGGCGATCAGCCCGGCGTTCACGCAGATGGCCGCGCTGTTTTTCGCCCAGTCGCTGATAGTCTTCGCGTCGGCAAACTGGTTCAGCTTCGTCAAATCGGTCGAGGTATCCGCATGGGCATAAGCCATGGCCCGGCTGAACAGCACCGCCATTTCCTGGCGCGTAATGCTGGCGTCGGGCGCGAACGTGTTGGCCGTGCGCCCCGCCACCAGACCGGCCTTGCTGGCCGCCAGAATTTCGTTGTAATACGGGTTGTCGGTGTTCAGATCCTTAAACGGATTGGTGGCCGTCTCGCTGGATACGCCCAAAAGGCGCACGATATACGCGGCAAATTCCGCCCGGCTGATGGGGGCGCTGAAATTCTTGCCCGTCAAATCGCTGGAGATAACTTTAGCTTCCTGCATCTGCGCCACGTTGGCCGCCGCCCAGCCCGGCACGCCCTTGGTGTTCACCTCGCCGGAAAGCGCCGGGTTGCCGGTGCTGCCGCCGAGGGTGGTTTTGGTGTTGTCGGCGTTGTTCTGCCCCGCCAGAACGTAAGCGCCGCAGGTATAGGGCGTCTTCACCGTCACCGTCTGGTTGTTCAGATCCACCAGGCTATCCAGCAGAACATTGGTCACCTTGGCGGTGGAAAGCTTCTTGTCAATATCCGCCCACACCAGCGCCAGCGATTTTTCTGCCGGGCGGCGGGTGGCGCCGCGGTAATTCACCGTGTAATTATAGGTCAGCGTCATATCCTCGGCCAGCTGGTAGATGTAAGTATAACTCTGGTTGCCGCCGCGGAAGTAAAACTCAAAGCCCAGGCCGTCGGGAGATACGCTGGTGCAGCCCAGCTGGCTCTGCGCGGTGGCGGAAAGCGCCTGCGAGAGGCTCACGCCGTAATCGTCGTCGATCTCCATAATAAAGCTGAACGTGGTGCTGCTGGTGGCCGCTTTTTTCCATTCAGCGGAGTTCACCACAGCCGCCGCCGGGAAGCTCACCGACATATAGTTGGTGCTGACGCCGACGTTCATGCCCTGCTGGGCGGCGTATTCCATGGCCGCCTTTTCGATCAGGATAAATTTATCGCTTTTCTCGCCCGTCATCTGAATATTGCCCAGATTGATCTTGCCGCTTTGCAGCTGGGTCTTGTTGACGGAAACGCTGTCGTCTTTCACCTTGGTGCCCTTTGTCCACTGGGCAGTGTCCGTACCGGGCGTGGCGGTGGGATTATCTATCTGCGCCACCCAGTTATCGCCCCCATACGTTACGGTATCGCCCTTTTCATAGTTATCGGCAGCCGTCCATTGGTAAACCGTCGCCGCCCAGGCTGAAAGCGGCAGAGCCAGCAGCAGCAGCGCCGCCAGCAGGATAGCAAGCAGACGCTTGCCGTTTTTGTGCATAGTCATTGTCAATTCCTCCTTAAAAATCACCGTTTACTTCTGCGGTTTCCTGTTCCAGACAGTTTTGCCGTCTCGTTCACCATCACGGCAGCACACAACTATCTAGCTTATATTATAATAAACTTGCGCCTATTTCTCAACCGTTTAGACAAAAAAAGTGGGGGCGGTCTGCCCCCACTTCAAGTTTTTTCACATTTTTCTACTGGATAAGACCCTGTTCCACCGCCGTCTTCACCACGTTATATTGCAGCAGAGCGGAAAGGCGCTTGGCGTCGTTGGCCACGATGTCCGCCGCGGCGGCCTGCACGTCGGCCTGCGTGTTCAGGCCGTTGGCATATTGCAGCTGGGATAAGCGGTAAACCTCCTCCAGCAGCTTCTGGCTTTCCTCATACACCTCGTACTGCGAGCGCGCCAGGGAAAGCTTCTCCAGCATGCCTTTGGCGCCGATATAATAGGTGTCCTGCGCGTTTTCATAATCAATTTTCGCCGTTTGATAGGTCAGCTCCGCCGTCTGCCCCTCATAGGTGAACACGGGGGATACGTAAACGGTGTTGTCAAAATTCAGTTCGGCCAGCTCAAACGTGATACGCGCGATGTTCACCATCGGCGCGATCTCCATCAGCTCTTTGGCCTTGGCCTCCACATCGTCAATCAGCAGCGGATCATAGGAGAGCTTGGTGCTGGGCGACCAGTTGGCGTTGGGTTCATTCCCCACCAGCACGTTCATGCTACGCTTATCCTGCACGGTGGTGGCGCGCGCCGCGTCCAGCGCCGCTTTCTGCGCGTTCACCTGCGTCTGCGCCTGCAAAAGCTCCAGCTTGGTGGCCATGCCCTGGTCATAGCGGCTCTGCACCGTCTTCAGCTGGTTCTGCGCCTTGTTGTAGGAATACAGCGCCGCCACCTCGGACTGCCCGTCGCACAGCACGGTGTAATACTGCTGGATGACTTTCAGCTTGCAGCCGGCTTCCTGCGCGGCCAGCGCGTTCTGATAAAGCTCCACCGCCTTTTGGCGCGCCTCCGGGCCGTAAACCGTGGCGGTATAATACGTCTGGTCTTTCGGCATAATGCTGCCGGAAATATTCGTGATACCCATAGCCCCGGCCAGCTGTGCCGGGATCGTGATCTCAGCCGCGTCCTGCGCCTTTTTGCTCAGGTGTTTGGCCTGCTCATAGGCAACCTCGGCGGATTTCAGATCGTTCCTGGCTTTCAGCACGTCGCTGCTGTTTTCCAGCGCCTGGTTCATCGCTTCGTCCAGCGAAATTTTGGCCGCCTCGCCGGCAAGCTCCGCCGGAACCTCCGCACTGCCGGCAGGCTTGGCCGGCTCGCCGGTTTCCGTCTGCTGCGTGGTCTCCGCCGGCAGCTCGGAAACGATCTTGGCATAAGCGGGCGCCGGCATAGCCGTCAGCCCCACGATAAGCGCCATGCTTAAGCAGGCGGTTTTCAGTTTGATTCTTTTCATTGTGATCCCTCCAAGATTATACCTATCTATATATACGCCGCAGCATTATGCTTCGGCGTCGGCAACCTCATGCAGGCCGTTTTTGGAGCTGGCCTTGCGCCGCCCCAGCTTGGCCGCCAGCTGGTCGAACAGGCTGTATACCACCGGCACAAACAGCAGCGTGATGAACGTGGAGAACATCAAACCGAACATCACCACCACCGCCAAACCGGACATCATCTGCCCGCCGTCGCTGCCGAAGAACGCCATCGGCAGCATCGAAAGAATGGTGGTCAGCGCCGTCATCAAAACGGGGCGCAGACGCAGCGGCGCCGCCCGCATAATGGCTTTGTTCAGGCTCATGCCCTCATTGCGCCGGAAGTCGTTGATCGAGTCCACCAGCACGATACCGTTATTGACCACGATACCGATCAACATCAAAAGGCCGATCATGCCGGTCACGTCCAGCGCTTTGCCGGTGATGAACAGGCCGAAGAACGCGCCGATAAACGCCGTCGGCAGCGTGAAGAAGATGATGAACGGCTGGCTGAAAGACTCATACAGCGACGCCATGATCATGTAGATCAGCACCACGCCCAGCAGCATGGCCAGTATCAGCGAGGTAAACGCCTCGATCATGTCCTGATAGCTGCCCTCGTTGCTGATACGGTAACCCTCCGGCACCACGATCTCGTTATCCAGACGCTGCTCCAGCTCGGTCGTAAACGAGTTCAAGTCCTCGCCCACCAGCGAGCAGCTGACGCTGACGTAGCGCTCCTGATTTTCGCGGTTGATGGAAAGCGGCCCCAGACCCTGCCGCACCTCCACCACATCGGAAAGGCGGTACACCGCCCCCGTCGGCGCGGTCATCTTCTGGTTCAAAATCAAATTCAGATTATCCTGATATTCCTCCGGCACCATCACGTCAATATCAATTTCATCGCCGTCCTCACGCGAGAAGCGTGAAGCCGTCACGCCGTTCACATAAGCGCTGACGCTGCTGGCCACCTGCGGCACCGTCATGCCGAGCGAGGAAGCCTTGTTGGCGTTGATGGAAAGCTCCACAACAGGCAAAGCGTCGTCCATGCTGCTTTCCACCTCACGCGCGGCGGGCATACTCTCCATCACGGCGGCCACCTTATCGGAAAGGTCTTTCAGGGTATCCAGATCGTCGCCGTAGATGTAAACGCTGGCGCCGCTGGTACTGCTGCTGCTCATGCTCATCATGTCGCCCGCGCTGACGCTGGCCTGCACGCCCGCAATATCCGTGATCTGTGCTCTCAGACTGTCCGCCAGCTCGTCAACGTCCCAGCTGCGGTGCTTTTCGTCCACCAGCTGAATGATCATCATCGCGGTGTTCTGTTCGCCGCCGCCGGTGCTCATCGGGCTGCCGCCCACCACCGACATCATGGTGTCCAGATCGTCGCCGCAGGTATCGGTGATGATTTGCTCCGCCCGCGCCGCCGCGATGGCCGTCTCCGACTTGGCTGTGCCGTCCTCCAGCGTTAACGTCACCATGATCTGGCCGCTGGCGGAATTGGGCATAAACTCCATGCCCACAATGCCCACCAGGCCGATCGAGACGATAAACATCACCAAAACGGTCAGCACCGTCGTCTTCTGGTGGCGCATACACCAGGAAAGCATTTTGCGGTAACGCTCGCGCAGATTATCGAAGCCGGCGGCAAACGCGTTCTGCAATTTGCCGATCTTGGCGGTAATGCCGCCGCCCTCGGTGCTGTAACTGACCTCCGGCCTAAGCATGGTCGAGCATAACATCGGCACGAGGATAATTGCCGTGATCAGGCTGGCCAAAAGGGCGAAGCTGATGACCAGCGCCATATCCTTAAACAGGACGGAAGTCAAGCCCTCGGTATAGGCGATGGGCAGGAAGATCGCCACCGTGGTCAGCGTCGAGGAGACCACGGCCAGCACCATCTGCTGCGTGCCTTTCACCGCCGCGTCGAAGCCGGACATGCCGTCCGTTCGCAGGCGTTGGATATTTTCCAGAATAACGATCGAGCTGTCCACCATCATGCCGGCGCCCAGCGCCATGCCGCCCAGCGTCAGCATATTGAACGTCATGTCGGCGAAGCCCATCAGCATAAACGTCGCGATCAGCGAGACCGGGATCGAAATGGCGATGACCAGCGTGCTGCGGACGCTCCTAAGGAACAGGAACAGCACGATGACCGCCAGCACCACGCCCTGTAACAGGCTGCTCACCAGATTGTCGATGGTCTGGTTGATCATGTCGGCCTGGTTCATCGCTTCTTCAAAATGCACGGTGTCGTAGGTTTTTTCCAGGTCGGCCACCGCTTTCTGCACCGCCGCCGCCGTCTCCACGGTGTTGGCGTCGCTCTGCTTGGTGATGGCCACATAGACCGCGTCCTGGCCGTTCAGGTAAACATTGGCGTCGTCCTTGCTCTGAACGAGGTTAACGCTCGCGATATCTTTCAGTTTGGCCATGCCGCCGGTGGGCAGCGCCACGTCCACGTTCTCCACGTCGGAGAGCTTCTCGTATTTGCCGATCAGGCGGATCGTCATATTCTTGCCGCCGTCCACCACCTGGCCGGCCGCCATGTTCATGTTGTTGGCGGCGATCGACTGCACGATACTGTTCAGCGAAAGGTTGTAATTCTCCAGCACCTGCGGCGATACCACCACGTCGATCGTCTCGGTATAGCCGCCGCCCACGTTGACGGAAGCCACGCCCGGCTGGCGCTCCAGCACCGGCACGATGTCGTTATCCACCGTCTCTTTCAGGTCGGCCAGGCCATTGCCGCCGGAAACCGCCAGCATCATGATCGGCATCTGGTTCATGTTCATCTTCATGACGAGGGGGGTATCCACGCCGTCCGGAAGATACGCCTCCACCAGATCGATCTGCTCGCGCAGATCCTGGCTGGCCACGTCCAGATCAACGTCCCAGCCGTATTGCACCGCCACGATCGAACTGCCGGTCGATGACATTGAGATCATCGTATCCAGCCCCTCCACCGAGGCCACGGCCGATTCGATGGTCTTGGTGACCATGTTTTCCACTTCTTCGCTGCCCGCGCCGCTGTAAGTCGTCATGACCATCGCCACCGGCAGCTCCATATCCGGCATCAAATCCATGCCCAGGCCCATAAATGACACCAGACCCAGCACCACAATGCACAAAAACACCATCATCACCGTGACTCTGCGTTTCACGGCTGTTTTGATTATACCCATTTAACCGCTCCCCCGCAAAGTTTATTCCGCCGCGCCGCCGTTCACCACGTGGACTTTCGCCCCGTCCGAGAGCAGATACGCGCCCGCCGTCACCACGGTATCCCCGGCCGAAAGGCCGGAGGTAATTTCAATATTCTCGTCGTCAGACATGCCGGTCTCCACCGTCACCGCGCGGACATGGTCGCCCTCCACCACATAAACGGTGTTGTTGCTGTCCACGGCACGCTTCGGCACGATCAGCGAATCCTGCACCTCGCTGCGCACGATATCCACCTCGGCAAACATACCCGCCATGATCACGTGGTCGGGGTTGTCGATGGTGATTTCCACCGGATAGGTCATCGTCTGGTTGGCGGCAACGGGCAGCGCCGTCACCACGCCGGTGAACGGCTCGGCCGAAGCCGATTCGATATGTACCGGCAGCTCCATGCCCTGCTCAATGCAGGAGACAAGGTTTTCGGTAACGTTGGCGGTCAGCTTCACTTTGTCGATATCGACCACCCGCGCCACATAGGAAGTGCCCGCCATGTCGCCGGGGTTCACTTTCACCTCGGCCACAATGCCGTTCGCGGTCGATTTCACGTTGCAGTTGTTGATCTGATCCTGCACGCTCTGCACCTGCAAGCGCGCCGCGTCCAGACCAATATTGTTGACGGCGCTCTGCGCCTGCTCAAACTGCGCCTGTGAGACCGCGCCCTCCTGATACAGCGCCGTGTAGCGCTCCAGGTTTCTAACCGCGTCGTCATAAGCCGATTTCAGCGTGTTATACTGCGTCTGCGCCAGCGCCAGGCTGGTCTGAAGATCAACGGTATCGATCTGGCAGATGGTCTGGCCGTTCGTGATGCTATCGCCCACCGCCACGGCAACGCTCCGCACCACGCCCTGCGCTTTCGGAACAACATAAACGTCCTCGCTGGCCTGGATATTGCCGCGCACCACCGTCGCGTCGACGATCGTGCCGCTTTCGGCCACCGCGGTTTCCACCGCCGTGCTGTTTTCCACCTGCTCGGCCGGCTCGTCGCCGCAGGCCGCCAGCCCCAGCAGACAGCAGCCAAGCAAAGCCAGCAGCAGCCCCACGCTTAAACCTTTTCCGTGAATTTCCCGCACTTTTTCCATTTTTCCTTTCCCTTCCTTATCTGATTACCGAAATTATTAGTTTTTCAGGTACGCAGATTATAAAAAATCATTGTTAACAGAATATGAACAAAAGCCGCCTTATGCACCGAAAAATTTTTGGCAAAAGCAAAAGAGGGGTTTTGCCCCCTCCCTTGCCGGTTATACATTATTAACAAGCTTATTTATCGGTCGCGTTGATGATGATGTAGGCTGCTTCCAGTCCGGTTTTGTTGGAATTGCCCACCACATAGCGCACGCGGATAATATCGTCCGCCGCCACGGCGTCAACATTTTCCAGGCTCTTAATGCTGCGGTCGGTGTTATATTCCACTTCCATAATAATGGTATCCTTGGTAACGATGAACTGCTTGCCCCTCGTGGTCAGGCAGATATCGCTGACTTTGTCCACCGTTTCGCCCTGGATCTCTTCATCGGCCACACCCACCTTATAGCCTTTCACGCCGTCAGCGGAGAAAGAGTAGGAATAAAGCGCGTCCTCCTCGGGATCGGCGTCGCCTTTCCAGAGATAATCCTGCGTGTCGCCCCAGAAAGTGATCACCGTGCCGTCTGCGCCCTCGCCCACGCTTTCGATAAAGCCGAAGTGCAGGTCATGCGCGCCGGCATAATCGCCGATCAGCAGCAGGCCGACGCTGCTTCCCTCCAAAACGTACTGGATCGGCGCGGTAACCTTGGAAGCGCGCAGATCAGCCGCAAAAGTCCCGGCCAGCAGGTCTTCCTTATCCACCACGCTGACGCCGCCCGCGTTGTTGATCAGCAGCACCACAGCGTCTTTGGCCAAGGCGTAATCCTTGCCGTTCAGCTCAATTTTCTCCCGGCTGATGGCCGCGTCATGCTTGTCGTTGGTCATAACGTTCTTCTGGCTCAGCGTCAAAAGCTGACCGGCCTTGTTGGCCGTAAAGTTCACCATCTGCCCGGCGGAGAGGTCTTTCACATCGACCGCCGCCCCAGTGGTGGCATACGTTTTCTGGCCGTTTTCCCAGCCGTAAATCGTCACGCGGTTGGTGGAAACCCCGGTCACCACGCCGTAATCCCGCAGGGCAACTTCCTTATCCTCCACTGCCGCCGCGCCTTTCACCGGTGTATCCAGCAGCCAGTCAAGCTGCACCGCCAGCGTCTGCCGCGGGCAGGGTGCGTTGTATTTGGCGAAGCCCGGCGCGTCCAGCCCGGCAGCCAGGCTGATATAATTGTCCGGCCAATCGCCCTCTGCATCTGCATCAGTATAGCCCAAAATACGCACCAGCACCGTCACGACCTCCGCCGCGCTGATCTCGTCGTTGGGGCGGAAAGTGCCCTCGGCGTCGCCCTTCATCAATTCCAGCGCCACCGCGTTTTGGATATTCGCCACATACCAGCCGTCCGCTTTCACGTCGCTGAAATTCTTGCCAGCGGCCACATCAGGCAGCTTCCCGCCGGTTTTCTCCTGCCAGGCCAAAACGGCCACCTTGGCAAACTCGGCGCGGGTAACATATGCCCCCGGCTGGAACGTGCCGTCGGGATAGCCCTGCATAATGCCGGCCTCCACCACGCGGTCAATTTCCGGCTGCTCGCCCGTCACATCGGAAAAGGCCAGCGCCTGCCCCGCCAGGCTCAGCGCCAGCAGCAGCGATAAAGCCAATGTCAAAAGTTTTTTCATAAATCTTCCACTCCCTCTCACAATATTTATTCCATTATAATTACAAGCAGCGCCGCGCAAAACTTGCCGGTTTTCGGTGCTATTGCGGCAGCTTTTTATCTTTTTTCGCGTCTTTTTTGGCGTCTTTTTTGCTCTCGTCGGGGTTTTTCCGCGCCACGTTCTGGCGCACGCTCTCCGCCGCCAGCCGCCGCTTTCGGCGCGCCTCGCGCTTCACCAGCAGCACGAATTTCGGCAGCGCCATCATGCGTTTAATGCGCCACGGCTCTTTCAGCAGCCGCCACAGCCATTCAATGCCCAGCCGCTGGAACATTAACGGCGCCCGCTTCAAATTACCGGAGAGGACGTCAAAACAGCCGCCCACGCCGATGACCAGCGGCACGCGCAGCCGCTCGCGGTTTTCGTCGATCCAGAATTCCTGCTTCGGTGCGCCCAGCCCCACAAACAGTATATCCGGCTTCTTCTCGTTGATGTCGCCCAGCACCCAGGCCAGCTCGTCCGCCTTAAAATAGCCGTCATGCCAGCCGCAGACGTTCACGCCGTATTGCTCGGTAAGATTATGCGCCGCGGCCTCGGCCACCCCGGGGGCAGCCCCCAAGAGATACACGCTCCAGCCGCAGGAGGGGGCGCGGCGGCAAAGCTCCTGCATCAGGTCAATGCCGGTGACCCGTTCGATCTCACGTCCGCAAAGCTCCCGCGCCGCCAAAACAATACCGGAACCGTCAGGCGTCACCAGCGCCGCCCGGTTGATAATATCCAGCAGGCGCGGGTCGTCCTGCGCCTTGTAAAGAATCTCGGCGTTCAGCGTCAGCAGCGGTTCGGCGCTGTTCTGCTGCCGCCCCACGTCGATGTAGGCCGCCAGCGCGCAGACGGTTTCCACCATGTCCAGGTCGCTGATCTTGGCGCCGAGGATATCCAAGTCGGCCATCACTGCACCTCCCCGGTGTTTTCCTCCGGTGTGTCATTGTCCGGCAGATCGAAGCCTTTCATTTTCGCCACCAGCGCCGCCGTCTGGTTGGGATAATACTCCCAATAGCTGATGCCGTTAATGCGCGCGTCCTGCCCCGGCAGCTTATCCGAAGCGAAGCTGATCGAGGGATAGTCCTTGTAAATGTCGATCAGCGCTTTCAGCTCGCGCAGGGTGAAGTCCGTATCCACCGACTGGTTGATCTCATTCAAAAGCTGCGGCAGCTTGAAGATGGTGCCGCTGCTCATCACCTGATCCAGCACGGCGTTCAGGAATTTCTGCTGCCGTTCGATCCGCCCGATATCCGCCGTGGGCGTGCCGCGCCAGCGCACATAGGCCAGCGCCTGCTTGCCGTCCAGCGTCTGCTCGCCGGGCTGCAAATCGATATTTTCCTCCGGCTTATACATGCGCTGCTCCACGTTATAGGTAACGCCGCCCAGCGCGTCGATGATACCGGCAAATCCCTCAAAATCCACCTGCACATAGCGGTCGATCTCCACATCAAGGAAGTTTTCGATCGTTTTTCTGGTCAGCGGTTCGCCGCCGTAGGCAAAAGCATGGTTGACTTTCGTCGTCCCCTTGCCCTCGGCCAGCGCCACCCGCGTGTCACGCGGAATGGAAAGCAGGTTCACCGCGCCCTCCTCCAAATTAACGAACGCGATCATAATGGTGTCAGACCGCCCGACGCTCTCGCCCTCGCGCATATCACAGCCCAAAAGCAGCACGGTCAGCACGCCGTCCTCGCCGAGATAATTCTTCATGGCCTCTTCCGCCGCTTTTTTGTCGGCAAAATAATTGGCCGAGGTCACATACGGCACGTCGATGGGCTGCGGCTGCTGGCACGAGCCCCAAAAGCCCAGGTAAAACCCGCCGCAGATCATCAGCGCCAGCACCGCCAAAAACCAAAACCGCGCCTCGCCGTTCATAAAGCCGAAATGCCGCCCCCACCAGGTGTCATGCTGCCAGAAAGCGGCATGCCCCGCCGGCGCCAGCGTCGCCTCGCGCAAACCATCGTCCGGCTGCGCCGCCGCGTTTTCAGCCAAATTATCGTTCACATCAGAGTTGATATTCTCGTTTACGTTATCGCTCATACCGCACCCTCATAGTTTTTTCCGCCCGATACGCCGCGCGTATCCCCGCCATACAGTGTCACGCGTACATTTTACCATATTTTTGCCGCAATTACAATCGCCTATATTCAATAGGTCAGGACCACCGCTTTTTCGGCGCCCAGCCAGTTCACGGCAAAGCCCAAATTCTCGCCGATGACCCGCACCGGCACAAACACCCGCCCGTTCACGATCTCCGGCGGCGCGTCGATCGTCTGCGCCCTGCCGTTCACCATGATGGTGCTGCCGCCCACGCGCAGCGCCAGCTCCGTGCCGTCCTTCAGGCAGGTGACGCGCTTCTGCGCGCCGTCCCACTTAAATTCCGCGCCCACGGCTTCGCCGAGTGCCCGCAGCGGCAGATAGCTCCGCCCCGCCGCCGTCACGTATGGCGCGGCGTCCAGCGGCTTCTGCTCGCCGTTCTGCTCCAGATAACTTTTGCCGACCCACAGACGCACCACCAGCAGCCCGTCCAGCTTATCTTCCACCGCGTCCAGCCGGGCTGCCAGCTTGTCAGCCTGTTGGTTCACATATTGCTCCACCCATTCCGCCGTCACCAGCGGGTCTTCCTGCGAGCCGGGCGCGGCGGCCAGCAGCAGCAACAGCAGCGGCAGCAGCAACAGCAGTTTTCGTTTTAAGAAGCGCACGGCCGCACCCCCCTTGCTCGTCTTATCGTCTTAAAGTGCCCGCCGGGCAGGCAGGCTCGCCCCGTCAACATAGTGGTCGATGACGGAGAGCGATTTGCCGGTGCCGATCGCCACGCAGGCCACCGGGTCTTCCGCCAGATACACGTGCAGGCCGGTGCTTTCGGCCACCAGGCGGGGCAGCCCGTCCAACAGCGAGCCACCGCCGGTCAGCACCATGCCGCGGTCAACAATATCGCCCGCCAGTTCCGGCGGCGTTTCCTCCAAAACCTTGCGCACGGCCGCCACGATCATCTCCAGCACCTCTTGAATGGCCTCGTTGCACTCCACGGCAGAGAATTTAATGCTTTTGGGCAGGCCGCTGACCAAATCGCGCCCGCGCACGGTGACATAATTATCGCGGTTATGCTCGTTCAGGTAGGCCGTGCCGATCTTAATTTTAATTTCTTCGGCGCAGGGCTCGCCGATCAGCAGGCTGCGCTCGCGCCGAATATAGCGCACAATGGCCTCGTCAAACTTGTCCCCGCCCACGCGCAGCGAGTTTTTGGTCACAATGCCGCCCAGCGAGATCACAGCCACGTCGGTGGTGCCGCCCCCGATATCGCAGACGAGATTGCCGCTGGCGGAATAAACGTCCATGCCCGCGCCGATCGCCGCCGCCATCGGCTCCTCGATCAGAAAAGCCTCGCGCGCGCCCGCGTGCTGCGCCGCCTGCTTCACCGCGCGTTCCTCCACCGCCGTCACACCGGAGGGTATGCAGACCATAATGCGCGGCTTCAATATCCAGTTGCGCCCACAGGCCTGCTCGATAAAGAATTTCAACATCTGCTCGGTCACGTCATAATCGGCGATCACGCCCTCGCGCAGCGGGCGCACGGCGGTGATCCCCTCGGGCGTCCGCCCCAGCATACGTTTGGCCGCGGAACCAATGGCGATCACCTCATGCGTCTGGTCGGAGAGCGCCACCACCGAGGGCTCGTTCAGCACAATGCCCTTGTTTTTCACGTAGATCAAAATGTTGGCGGTGCCCAGGTCAACGCCGATGTTGGTGCCAAAATCAAAAAACAGTTTCTTAAAAAAACCCATGGCCAATTCCCCGTTCAGCAGCCGCAAGCAGGCTGAAATTATTGCTTAACCTTAATATTATTCGGTGTTTTGCGTCGAACTCCTGCCGCAGGCCGCGTAGGATATCGCAGAAACTGCGAGAATATATATAAATACATTATCCGAAAAAGGAGTATCGCTATGCCAAACCAAACGCCCGCCGCCTTTCAAACCAACGCCAAAAACGGCGTCGTCTGGGAGACCTGCCGCCTGCTGGCGGATACCCGCCTGACGCACGGTTTTTCCACCCGCCGGGGCGGCGTAAGCCGCGGCGCGCAGGCCAGCCTGAACCTTGACCATAAGCAGGATACAAACGAAAACGTGCGGCAGAACCACCTGCGGCTCGCCGCCGCTTTGGGCTACGACGCACACCGTCTCGTTTCCACCCATCAGGTGCATAAAGACGAAGTACGCGTCGCCCGCCCCGAGGACGAGGGGCTGGTGCTGGCCGGCCCCACCCCGTATGAATGTGACGCACTGATCACCAACGTGCCCGGCCGCCCTCTTATCTGCTATTCCGCCGACTGCATACCCATTCTGCTCTGGGCGGAGGACGTGGCGGCCGTCGCCGCCGTTCACGCGGGCTGGCGCGGCACCGCCGCCGATATCGCCGCTAAATGCGTGCAGAAGCTGGCCGCCGTCTACCGCGCCGACCCCAGGCATATCAAAGCCGCCATCGGCCCCGGCATCGGCGCCTGCTGCTTCTCCACCCACAGCGACGTGCCCGAGGCGCTTTGGGCCGCGTTCGGTTCAAGCGTTTCCCCCTGCATTGCCCCCGACCCGGCGGAAGACGGCAAATTCCGCGTCGATTTGAAGCTGGTAAACTCCCTGCGTCTGCAAGCCGCAGACGTCCCGGCTGCCAACATCGCCATCTCACCGGAATGTACCTGCTGCCTGCCGGATAAGTATTGGTCACACCGCTACACGCAGGGCAAGCGCGGCGGGCAGGCCGCCGTCATCATGCTGAAATAAAGAAAGCCCACCGCGATTGCGGTGGGTTTTCGTATATTACATCTCTAACACCAAGAAGTGCAAGAGTTCTCCTGCAACTTATTTTATAGCGGAAGTGCAGGAGTGGTACAGATGCAAGGAAACAGCCGCCGAGTCGCCGGAGGCGTACTGATAGTACGCCGACAAGCGAGACGGCTGATGACACAGCAGATGTGCCGCGCCTGTTGCTTCCGCCGCTCGAATACCAAAATTATTTCAGTTCCACAGTGGCGCCAGCCTCTTCCAACTTAGCCTTAGCAGCCTCAGCGTCTTCCTTGGAGACCTTCTCCTTGATCGGCTTCGGAGCGTTGTCAACCAACTCCTTGGACTCTTTCAAGCCCAGGCCGGTCAGCTCGCGAACAACCTTGATAACGTTAACTTTCTTGTCGCCGGCAGCGGCCAGAATAACGTCAAACTCGGTCTGCTCAGCCGCGCCGGCAGCCGCGCCGCCCTCAGCGGGGGCAACCATACCGGCCACAGCCACGGGAGCCGCGCTGACGCCGAATTTCTCCTCAACGGCCTTAACCAAATCGTTCAGTTCCAAAATAGACATGCCTTCAATGGCTTCAATGATTTCTTCGATCTTAGTCATGGGTTTGCACCTCTCATCTTTCTGTAATTTTAAGTTTTTTGTAGTTTTTTCAGCAAGCCATATCGGGCTTACTCAGCAGCCGGAGCAGCTTCTTCGGCTGCCGGGGCAGCCTCCACAGGAGCCTCAACCGGGGCTTCGGCAGGCGCTTCGGCAGCAGCCTCAGCAGGAGCCTCAGCGGGTGCTTCAGCAGCAGCTTCCGCCGGGGCGGCAGCAGCCACCAGCGGCTCGCCCTTTTCCGCCTTTTCGCGCAAAGCGTCCAAAACACGCGCCAAGCTGTACAGCGAGGACTGGATAGAGCCGAGGAAACGACCCAGCAAAACCTCGCGGCTGGGCATTTTGGCCAGCGCCTTGATCTCGTCCAGCGTCACCATCTTGCCGTCCACCAAACCGGCCTTGATCTCCAGCGCCTGATGCGCCTCGGCAAACTTGGAAAGAATTTTGCTGATGGCGATCGGGTCGGCGGCATAAGCCAGCACGGTGGGGCCTTCCAGATAGCTGTCCAGATCGGTGATCTCCAGGTTATTGGCGGCGCGCTTGATCAGCGTGTTCTTGGCCACCTTGTAACCAATCTCGTTCTTGCGCAGTTCGGTACGCAGCTCCGTATCCTCGGCCACCGTCAGCCCGCGGTAATCCGCCAGCACGATAGCCGCGCTTTCTTCGATCCAGGCCTGAAGCTGTGCCACCTGCGCTTCCTTTTCCAGCATCTGCGGTTTCTTGTTCAAATCTCTACACCTCCTTGAGATACGCGGCGTATACCGCGCTTGATTGTATCTCAAAAATCAATAAGGCTCCCCGCCAAAACGGAGAGCCTTGTAAATTGCACATAAATGCTGCAAGTCTCCGCCTCGGTTGGCGACCCGCAGGCTTCCGCCGCGGGCGCTTATGCATTCGCACCGACTGTCTTGGGCAAAGAGTTTATTGAATTTTAAGCGTTTTATTTGCCGAGCGGCTTTAAAACGTTGATCTTAACGCCGGGGCTCATGGTCGAGGATACCGAGATATTCTTGATATACTGACCTTTCGCCGCCGCCGGTTTGGCCTTGATGATGGTCTCCATCAACGTGGTATAGTTACCCACCAGCTGATCGACACTGAACGAGGCTTTGCCGATACGCGCATGCACGTTGGCCGCCTTATCCAGACGATACTCGATCTTGCCGGCCTTAACCTCGGCGATGGCTTTCGCCACGTCCATGGTCACGGTGCCGAGCTTGGGGTTCGGCATCAAGCCCTTGGGGCCAAGCAAACGGCCGATCTTACCAACCACGCCCATCATATCCGGGGTGGCGATGGCCACGTCAAAATCAAACCAACCGCCCTGAATTTTGGTCACCAGCTCTTCAGCGCCCACATAATCGGCGCCGGCAGCCTCGGCCTCTTTCAGCTTGTCACCCTTGGCGAAAACCAGCACTTTGCGCTCCACGCCGGTGCCGTTCGGCAGCACCACCGCGCCGCGGATCTGCTGGTCGGACTGTCTCGGGTCAAGGTTCAGCTTGATCGCAATTTCCACAGTTTCGTCAAACTTGGCTTTGGCGTTTTTCTTCACCAGGCCAAGCGCTTCGTCAACCTCGTAAACCTTAGCCAGATCATAGCTTTTGGCCACGTCGGTATACTTTTTGCCATGCTTAGGCATTACACAAACCTCCTTTGTGGTCTAACGGCGGCATAACGCCTCCTCCCACTTGTCATGCGGCTTTTTGGCCGCCCAATAATACGATTTCAGACGCGGCTTATTCAGCCACCACGATACCCATGCTGCGCGCCGTGCCTTCCACCATTTTCATGGCGGCTTCCACCGAAGCAGCGTTTAAGTCGGGCATTTTATGCTCGGCAATTTCCCGTACCTGCGCTTTGGTGACCGTGCCGACCTTTTTCTTGTTCGGCTCGCCCGAAGCGGTTTCGATACCGGCGGCTTTCTTCAGCAGAATAGCGGCGGGCGGAGTTTTCAGAATGAACGAGAAAGAACGGTCTTCATAAACCGAAATCTCCGCAGGAATAATCATACCTGCGTCGTTCTTGGTGCGTTCATTGAACTCCTTACAAAAGCCCATGATGTTGACGCCGTGCTGACCCAAAGCAGGGCCTACGGGCGGCGCCGGGTTTGCTTTACCGGCCGGGATCTGCAGCTTGATAACTGCCACAACGTTCTTAGCCAATTTGGACACCTCCTCGATAAAAATGTGGTATGGCGAACCCCGCCAGGGCGGCGAAATTCTCCCACTAACTCAGGCAAGCCAAAAGGGCAGCCCGCCCGAGAAAACCCCTGAATTATAACTTCACCTTTTCAAGCTGCAGGTAATCCAGATCGACGCTGGCCACACTGCCCAGCATATCCACCTGCACCTTGACGCGGTTCTTTTCCTGATTGATCTCCAGCACCGTGCCGATGACCCCGGCAAAAGAGCCGTCGATCACGCGCACCTGCTCGCCCACGCTGTAATCAAGATTGACCACCGCGTCGGCATAACCCATATGACGCAGAATTTTCTGCACCTCGTCGTCGGCCAGCGGCACAGGTTTCGCTCCCGTGCCCACAAAACCGGTCACGCCGGACGTGTTGCGGACAACATACCAGGAATCGTCGGTCATCACCATCTCGACCATCACATAGCCGGGATAGACCTTGCGCTTCACGACTTTGCGCACGCCGTCTTTTACCTGCACCTCGTCCTCCATCGGCACGATCACACGAAAGATGTAATCCTCCATGTGCATCGTCTCGGTGCGGCGTTCCAGGTTCATTTTCACCTTATTCTCATAGCCGGAATAAGTGTGGACGACAAACCATTGTTTCTGATTTTCAGCCATATCCAACACCTTCAGCCCACGATAAGGCTGATAGCGGCGGAGAATCCGGTATCCAGCAGCCAGATCACAGCGCCCAGCACGATGACCACGCCGAAGACTACGCCAGTGTACTTCACGACCTTTTCTTTATCCGGCCAATGCACCTTTTTCAGCTCCACCATAACGCTTTTGAAGAAGCCGGGAGACTTAGAGGCAGCTTTTTTAGCGGCCGCCTTTTCCGCCGCTTTTTTGGCCTCGGCCTTTTTCTCGTCCTTAGTTTTTGTCACCTTGGCGTCAACGTCAGCCATTTGCTCACTTCCTTATTAAATATACAAACTTGCCCGCTTATTTCGTTTCCTTATGACTGGTATGAGTTTTGCAATGAGGGCAATACTTTTTGATTTCCAGCCGGTCGGGCGTGGTTTTCTTGTTTTTCGTCGTAATGTAGTTACGATTTTTGCACTCGCTGCACGCCAGCGTGATTGCTACCCGCATCCGTGCCACCTCCTAAACCTGCACACTTTTAGCCAAGTATACAATGTGATACTTACATATAGTAACACAAAAATTCCCGCTTGGCAAGGGCTTTTGCAGAAAATTCTGCTAAATTTTTCAGCATAAAAAAACCGCCGCCCAAACCCTCGGAAATTCAGACGGCGATTTTTCGATAAAGCTGTTAAACACTTAAAGGTTACTGTCGGCTGTCCAATAGAGCCTCACCCTCGGCATGGGCAAAACCCTCACGGCAGACCTTTATAAGCCGAAACTTAAGTTGAGCAATATTACTCGTTGATGGCGGTGACTACGCCCGCGCCAACGGTTCTGCCGCCCTCGCGGATAGCAAAGCGCAGACCCTCTTCAATAGCAATAGGGGTGATCAGCTCGATGTTCATGCGAATGTTATCTCCGGGCATTACCATCTCAACACCCTCCGGCAGCAAAGCTACGCCGGTAACGTCGGTGGTGCGGAAATAGAACTGCGGACGATAGCCGTTGAAGAACGGCGTATGACGGCCGCCCTCTTCCTTGGTCAGTACATAAACCTCGCCGCTGAACTTGGTGTGCGGATGAATGGTGCCGGGCTTAGCCAATACCTGGCCGCGCTCAACCTCTTTGCGGTCAATGCCGCGCAGCAGCGCGCCGATGTTGTCGCCCGCTTCAGCAAAGTCAAGCAATTTGCGGAACATTTCCACGCCGGTCACAACCGTGTTCTTCGGTTCGTCCATCAAACCAACGATCGATACCGCGTCGCC
>CANQPG010000028.1 GCA_947625705.1 uncultured Peptococcaceae bacterium
CTGGAAACTTCCCTTTTTGAGGGTTGTTTTCGTAAATTTTCTCTTCTTAACTACTTGACATCATACCATTAGACTTTTAGTTGGTGGCCTTATCATAATACAAAAAAGAATAATCAGTTATTAAACCCACAAAAGAGAGGGGTAGCACTAATGGGTAGAACAGGTATAAGCGAGGACGTAAAGAGACGGCTGTATGCGGAATCTATGGGGAGATGTATGAACCCGACATGTCAAAAAGAACTATTCAGCGTTAGCGGGGATATTATTGAACGGGCACATATTGACGCCTATTGTGAAACTGCCGACAACTCATTTGAGAACTTAGTAATTCTATGCCCTAATTGTCACACGGAGTTTGACAAAAATGCTGCTTTTACCTCTGATGAAGTCAAATCATGGAAGACCATTAGACAACAAGAAATACAGCGATTATTCTCTAAGAAGTTTTCTTCTTTTGATGATTTAAAAGAAGTTGTGACGCCATTACTTCTGGAAAACAAGACAATTTTTGAGAAATATTATTTAGGTGATTGTAAAGATTTGTGGGATAGATTTGAAACAAGGATACTAATTAATAACAGGAAGTTAAAATTACTATTTGAAGAGAATACACACTTATTTCAAAGGCATTCTGAAAAGCATTATTCCAATCTGGCGATAATCTCTGATTTCATATTGCATGTTAAAGAATTTGAATTGACTCGTCCGGATGAAGAAAAAATTCGACAAGTTCTTTTCCCCGCTGAAATCAATTCAATTTTTGGAATAGCTCCAGTCCGTGACTATTTGCTGCCGCTGACTGAGTCCTTAGAAGACCTAATATCCAAGTTAAAAAGCAAAAACATGTTTGACCACATATGTATGGGGACTGAGCATCCTTATATTACAATAAAAAATGGTGCAGAATTGGAAAAAGTGTTTTTAGATGATACACCCAGAATTCGCCAATTATATTACGATTATAAATGTTTCAGATCGGCTAAAGTTCGGTTAGAAAGTCTGAATTTTGCTCTAAAGTGCATAAGACGACATGGTATTCCATTTAAGTTTATTGATGATTCAAATTTGAGGGAAATAAGCATAGGTGATAGAAAAATTGTTTTCGTATATGAGTATTGCCTAAGCAAAGCAGCACTATTAGCATTATGTCCAGAAAAGAATAGTGTGATTGTTAACTTGCATAATTGGAATGGGGCAAGCTGTATTTCAAGAGAAGCATATGATATTTCAAATAAGTTGGATGTTCAACTACTAACAATGGATGATGCTTTTTATGAATATCTTGAAGAAATCAAGCTTGAGCAGTGACATTGTAGAATTCATATCAGATCACAGGATATTACTCAATAACTTTGATTACGCATACTTATTTGGCTCGATTCTTAGCGCTGGCGAAGCACCAAACGATATTGACTTGTTGCTAATCTATTCGGAATATTCTTTTGACACAATTAATTCCAGCAAACAACTTGCATCTCTTTTGGAGCAGCAATTCCGTTTGCCCGTTGATTTAAGAGTTTTAAGTACTTCAGAGGCTGAAGAAACAAATCTCTTAAAGAGGATTGTGCGTTATCATAAGTTAAAATAATCTTGATTTGTAAATACTGCGTCGTGACTGCCTGCAAACCGTTGATAATACTGGGTTTTCTGAAATCCTATAATTTCACTCGGACCAGAAAAAAACAAGAACCCCTATAGGGGGTTCTTTCTTTTTTATTATAAAAGCGGGATTTGAACGGTTCAATACCGAGCGCCCAAGAGAACGAGCCGCAGGCGAAGGTCGATTGGAATCGCGAGGGATACCCGCAGGGTGCTCCCGCCACCTCCACCAAAAAAATGCGAAGAACCCCCAAGCCATGCGGCTTGCGGGGTTCTTGCTTTTATCCCATACACGTTTTTTACACGATTTTTTTGCGCTTTAGAGGTTTTTCTAAAAAGCTATTGTGTGATTTGCGTCTGAAGAATTGATACGGCATAAATAATAAACGGATCGTCTAAAGTTTGCATTGTACAGATACTGCCGTTTCTGTTATAATATTCTTAACTTTTGAATAGGGGGCGGGTCGTAATGACAGAACAGGAGCGGATTGAAATATTAGAACGGGCAAAAGTGTTTTTCAGAACACGCATTGCTGAAAATCATCGAAAAAACACCGAAAAGCTCTCGACCTTAGACAAGTTCAATATTAATCCATTTACACACAAATATCTGGCACAATTTGCTTTCGGCAACTCATCGCCCGAAAGCATGGCAAAGGCTCTTTTGTATCCTCGTATTTTGGGAACTTCCATTGCGACCACATTTGGAACTCAGCTTCAGTTCTTTTGCAATGAAGTTCTTAGCTCGTACGCGTCTACCACCTCCGGCATTGATATCGAGTTTATTGATGTCACCGATGGCAGAAGAAAGTATTGTCAAATCAAAGCAGGGCCTAACACCATTAACTATGATGATGTCGAGACGATCTGCAATCATTTTAATGCTGTAAAAAACTTGGCAAGAACAAATAGAATGATGGACTTTAATCCCTTATTTGACTGTGTTGTGGGTGTTTTTTACGGCAGTGAAGATAATCTTTCCGTTCACTATAAGAGAATACAGAAAACGTATCCTGTGATCGTGGGCAAAGAATTTTGGTATCGTCTTACTGGCGATGAAGACTTTTATAATGAGCTTATCAATGCGTTTGCTGAGGTCGCAGAAGAAATGGACAGTTCCTCATTGGTTGAACGGATGATTCGTGAGCTGTCTTGCGAAATAGGCAGAGACGATTAATTCTTTTTACTTTCTCTGTATCGTAGGATCGCATTCTTAAGCTCTGTTCCAATCGCCAACCCAAGATTCACAGGCACCGCATTACCAATCTGCTTGTATTTATCACCTATGCCGCCACAGAATTCCCAGTCATCTGGGAAACTCTGTATTCTTGCGTACTCTCTTACGGTAAACGGTCTGGTTTCCTCCGGATGACACCGCTCGGTTTGCTTTTGTGATGGGCTGCATGTCAAGGTCAGACAGGGTTCATTCCAACTGATTCGCCTCGCCATACCTCGTTTGCCCCCGCCCGAAAAAAACGATTTTCCCATGTATTCTCTCTGCACGTTTTCAGGCAAGTCGACCCAGCATCCCCCGGGAGGAACAAGGTCTAGCACGGCCTTCTTTTTTGTGCTATATGCTTGGCCTTCTGATTGTGGGCAGCCTTTCAAGCCTTCACGCAAGGTCATCATGTTTTTATTTGGCACAGGATAATGAAAAGAAATGTCTAGTTCGTTTTTAATGCCAACTATCACAATACGCTCTCTCTTTTGCGGAACATTGAAATATGCCGCGTTTAGAACCTGATATTGTACTGTATACCCTAATTCCTCGAAAACGGCAAGAATAGTTTGCAAAGTTCGTCCATGATCGTGGGAAACAAGACCACGGACATTTTCTGCCATAAAAATTTTGGGCGAGACCTCTTTTACGCAGCGGGCGAATTCATAAAACAGGGTTCCTCTCACATCTTCCATGCCCAGCTTTTTGCCAGCGTAGCTGAATGCCTGACAGGGAAACCCACCTGTAACAATATCAATTTTATCGTGATAAGGAGTAAAATCAATATTGTGAATATCCGCACAGACCACATTCCAATCAGGTCTGTTCTTTTTTAATGTTTCGCAACAGCTTGAATTGATTTCAACAAATTGCAGAGTTGTAATTCCGGCTTTTTCAAGACCTAGTGCCAACCCTCCGGCACCTGCAAACAGTTCAATACAGGTAACTGCATTCTGATCAATATCTTCTTTGAATGGTGCTGCTTGTGTTGTGTCGATTATCTCAACAGGAGAAATTTCTAACAATTCGCATAGCTCTGCAACTCTGGATTTTAGAGGACAATAGTTTGCTGACATCATGACGGAAAGTTGGTTTTTCGTGATACCCATTTTCTGCGCCAGCTCAGTCTGCGTCATGATGCCATGTTTTTGCATTGCTTCTACGATGCGAACTCTGTTAATACGCATGGTTTGCTCTCCTTATATGTTGTGATTTTATATTAACATTCGAAAACCCAAAAGTCAATAGTAATTGTCAAAGCACAAATTGATCGGCGTACAAACAATCAGAATAAATCATACTTATGGATACCACCGACGGAACATGGGAAGACAGTTCTTTTACGGTAAAGGTACGTTTGGTCACAGAATGAATGGATCGGTATTCAGATGAAAAGGACGTACAGCAAAGGATCATACGAACTGCTTATCATCTATAGTTGCGCTATTACAGGAAGCAAAGAGTCGATCCTTGGGGCTGGCTTTTTTGTTATAATATAAGCAGAGGCAAATACCGCAACTGAAATCAAGCGGCGGTTTGATTTTTTCAGGTATTCTAAGATAAACAGTTGAAAGGCGGCGAGACAATGTCGGAATGGTATCAGTATGTGCAGCGGATCATAGAGCAGATAGACGAATGTATCCGCAAGGGCAATAACGAAACGCTGACGCTGCGGGCGCTGGCCGATGCGGTCGGTTATTCGGAATACCACACCTCCCGAATGTTCCGCGAAATATCCGGTATGACGCTGAAAGATTACATCAGATATCGGAAGCTGGCTTTTGCGTTCAAGGAGATCCGCGATACGCAGGACAATATTCTGGACATTGCCGTAAAATATGATTATTCTTCGCATGAAGCATTCAGCCGCGCTTTTAAGGAGGCCTACGGTATCAATCCGAGCGAATACCGCGCCAAGCCGGTGCCGGTGGTGTTAAGGACTGTCATCAAACCTTTCGACTGTTATATTCTGAGAGGAGTGACGGAAAACATGAAGCACCAAGAAAGCAGCGGCGAGGTCAAGACTTACTATGTCAAGATCCCGGCGCACAAATTTCTGCATATCCGCAATTATGCGAGTATCGGCTATTTTGATTTCTGGGAGAAGCAAAGCCATATCCCCGGTCAGGATTGTGCCACGGTATGCGGCATACTTAACAGCATTAAAGGCAAATTGGACGATATCGGGGGCAGCGAGGAAAACGCGGGCAGCGGCCAGCTGATGGCGTGGATCAACGCGCCGGAGGGCAGGATCTGCAGTTGGGGCATACCCTTGGCGGAGGCATACGGCGTCAGGCTGCCGGCCGATTATGACGGCGAGGTTCCTGCGCCAATGCAGATAATGGACGTGGCGGCGGGCGAATATATCGTTTTTGAACACGGGCCGTTTGATTTTGCCGCCGAAAGCCAAAGCGTGGAAGCTAAAATCGAAGCGGCCATGCAGGATTTTGACTATGCCGCCGACGGCTATCGGCTGGACACAACGCCCGAAAGGGTTTTCTATTTTTACCATGACTGCGCCCGGTTTTTTAAGTATGTGCGGCCGGTGTGCAGAATATAAAAGCAAGGCGCTTCCCGCAGGGGAGGCGCCTTTTCTATAGGGTCGGGGGCCGTTGATAATTTTTCCCGTGTATCAAGTTGGGTCAGGGATAATTTTTTTCGCGTAATTTGGCGCAGCGAAGCGGAGGTCATGAAGCGAAAAAATATATCCCTGACCATAGGCACTCTTGCGGCATACGTATTTTTGGCGTATAATAATAAAGTTAGATTTGGTTAAAATTTACGTTGGCTACATATTTATTGAGTATAATTCTGCCGTAAAATACCGCAGAATAAAGAGAGAAGTTATGGAGTTTTTTACGCTGGCCAGCTCGTCCTCCGGCAACTGCGCCTTTGCCAAAAGCGGCGATACGGCCATTCTGATCGACGCGGGTATCGCCGCCGCCAAAATTGAACAGACGCTGGCGGAGCAGGGGGAACGCCCGGACAAAATTGCCGCCATTCTGCTGACGCACGAGCATACCGACCATATCGCGGGGGCGGCGCGGCTGGCCGTTCGCTATGGCATACCCGTCTACGCCTCGCCCAAAACGTGGAGCGCGCTGCCCTTTGCGGCAGCGCTGCCGCCCAGTCTGAAGCGGGAGTTTACCTATGATATGCGCTTGGGTGAATTCAGCTTCGAGTTCTGCAAAACGTCGCACGATGCGGTGCAGCCGGTGGGGCTGGTGGTGCAGGCGGAGGGCAAACGCCTGGGCTATGTGACGGATACCGGCACGGTGACGCGCGGCATGCTTTATGCGCTGCACGATCTGGACGCGCTGGTGCTGGAGGCCAACCATGACCGCCAGATGCTGATGCAGGGGCCGTACGCGCCCTTTTTGAAGCGGCGGGTGGCGGGTCTTTCCGGGCATTTGGCGAACTCCCAGGCGGCGGAGCTTTTGGCGCGTCTGCTGCAAAAGCGGCTTTGCCCCGTTATGCTGGCGCATTTAAGCGAAACGAACAACACGCCGCAGACGGCGTATCAGGCCATACTCCCGGTACTGCAAAGGCTCGGCGGCGGGGCGGAAAAGTGGCTCGCGGTGGCGCCGGCGCACGCGCCCTCCGTGCGTTGGACGCTTTAGCCGAAAAAATACCTCGGGTTTCAACTTGTTTTTAAGTTTGGGCAATATAATATGGACATAATGAATTGTGAGGTGTTAAATATGGATAACTATTTGCAGGATTTTGAGGGCAAACGCCCGCCGCGCCGCGGGGGCGGGTTTATGCGCACGCTGGTGCTGTGCCTGTGCTGTGCGGTGGTCAGCGCGGCCATTTCGTGGTCGATGTGCGCCACCATGCTGGACGAGCAGCTGGCCGGCGCCGCCCCGGCGCAGCCGAACAACACCGTGACGCAGAGCGCCGTCGTCACTCAGGCGGACGAAAACGCCATCAGCGTGGGCGAGCAGGTCTCCCCGGCGGTGGTGTTCATCAGCAACATTCAGAACGTGCAGACGTTCATGAATTATTACGGCTTTGGGCGCGGCCAGGGCACGGAGGCCGTCGCCAGCACCGGCAGCGGCGTTATCTATTCCGAGGACGGCTACATCATCACCAACAACCACGTGGTGGCCGGCGCCGAGAAGATCAGCGTCACGCTGTATAACGGCGATTCCTACATTGCCGAGGTCGTCGGCACCGACGAGCGCACCGATCTGGCCGTTATCAAAATCGAGCCGGACGAGAAGCTGACGGTGGCCAAATTCGGCGACTCCGACAAGCTGGTGGTGGGCGAAACGGCGATCGCCATCGGCAACCCCGGCGGCGAAAACTTTGCCAACTCGCTGACCAAGGGCGTGATCAGCGGCCTTAACCGCTCCGTTACCACGTCGGAGGGTACGGTGCTTACCGTCGTGCAGACCGACGCGGCCATCAACCCCGGCAACAGCGGCGGGGCGCTCTGCAACGCGCAGGGCGAGGTCATCGGTATCAACACCGTAAAAATCAGCATGACGGGCTATGAGGGCATGGGCTTTGCCATTCCCAGCAACGATGTTTTGAAGATCTGCGGCGAGCTGATGAGCAACGGCAAGATCGCCCGCCCGGCGCTGGGCGTGAACATTCTGGCCGACGTGACGCCGCAGGTGGCGTATTACAACAACCTTTCCGTCGATTACGGCGTGCTGGTGGCGCCGGCTTCCGGCAGCATGGCGGAAAAGGCCGGCATGAAGACGTATGACATCATCGTGGCGATCGACGGCGACGAGGTTTCCACCTATTCCGAATTGCAGGATAAGATTTTCGCCCACAATATCGGCGATAAGGTGGAGGTCAAGGTGGTGCGCGGCGACGAAACGCTGAACTTCACCGTCACATTGCAGGAATTGGAGGAATAGCATTGCGCTGCCGTATCTTGGCCGTGGGCGGTATTAAGGAAAAGTATTTTACCGACGGCATTAAGGAGTATTTGAAGCGCCTCTCTCCCGTCTTCCCGGTGGCGGTAAGCGAGGTGCCGGATCTGCCCGTGCCGCAGAACGCAGCGCCGGCGGAGGTGGCGCAAATTGTGGCGCGGGAAGGCGAGCGCCTGCTGGCTCAGATACCGGAGGACGCGCTGCTGGTGGCGCTGGCGATACGGGGGCGGGAGTTATCCTCCGAGCAGCTGGCGGCAAAATTGAACGAATGGAGCTTCTCCGGCAAGCGGGAGCTGGTGTTTGTGATCGGCGGCTCCTGCGGGCTCGCCCCGGCGGTGCTGGCGCGGGCGGATTTCCAGCTTTCTTTCGGCCCGGCCACCTATCCCCATCAGCTGATGCGCCTGATATTGTGTGAGCAGATTTATCGCGCGGTCAAGATCAACCGGCACGAGCCGTATCATAAATAAAGGAAGCAGCATGAAGCAAAATCAAGCGGCCTGGGCAGTCCCCGGCCGCTTTGCCGTATCTTAAAAAGGATTTTGCCGCGCCCCGCCGAATATTAACCCCACACAGCGATTTGACGCAGGGAGGCCGCTATGCAGGATAAGCGCACAACCGAATTTTTGGCGGAACTTGCCGCCCATATCCGCCCGTATCCGGCGGGAGAGCGCCCGCTGCTGCTGGTGGGTTTCTCCGGCGGGCGGGATTCGCTGGCGCTGCTGGCGGGGCTTCATGAGCTGGCGGGGTCGGGCAGGCTGCCTGCATTTACGCTGGCGGCGGCGCATTTTCACCATAACCTGCGCGGGCAGGCGGCGGACGGCGACCAAAGCTTCTGCCGGGCGTGGTGTGCGCGGCGGGGGATAAGTTTCTATACGGCGCGGGCGGCGGAGCTTGCCCCCGGCCAAACAAATTTGGAGCAGCGGGCGCGGGCGGCGCGCTATGCCTGGCTGGGTGAGCTGCGGCAGCAGCTTTTGCAGGCGGGCTATGCGCCCGTCTGGCTGGTGACTGCCCACCATATGGAGGATCAGGCGGAAACGGTGCTGCTGCATTTACTGCGCGGCGCGGGCGGCACGGGGCTTTGCGGTATGCGCGGGCAGAGCGGTTATCTTTTGCGCCCGCTGCTGGATACGCCGCGGACGGCTATCATGGCGTATCTTACGGCGCGCGGCCTCTGCTGGCGCGAGGACGCCACCAACCAAAGCACCGATTATACGCGGAATTATCTGCGGCGCGAGGTTATGCCGCGGCTTAAAACCATCAATCCGCAGATCGCCGGCAAACTGGCGCAGACGGCGCAGATCCAGGCGGCGGCGGAGGATTTCCTCGCCGAAGTTACGCAGGAGAAAATGCGGCAGGCGGAAGCTGCCGCGAGCCGGGTTAGTTACCCTTGGGCGGAGCTGGCGGCGGCGCCGCTGGCTTTGCGGCGGCGGCTGGTGCGGGCGCTGTGGTGCGCGGTGAAGCAAGCGAGCGTCTGCCCGCTGGAATTTGCCCGGGTGGAGGAGGTTTTGCACCTGCCGCCCGGCGGCAGTCTGCATCTGGCGGGCGGTGTGGCGGCCCTGCGGCGCGGCAAAATGCTGATTATGCTGGAGCAGGGTGCGGAAGCGCTCGCGCGGCGGCGTGCCCAAAGCCGCAGCGGTCAGAATAAGCCGCGATAATTTACATATAGTTAAAACTGACCGTGTAAAATAAGCGTATTGGCGCAATTTTGGCGAAGAATAGTTTGCCAAAGGCCTATGAAGTGTGTTATAATGTGATATTGTTTAAAGATAATTACCAAATTTTGGCTGAAATTTTTGATTGGAAGTTTTTTGGGTAAGGAGTGAAAATTCGGTTTGCAAAAGCAATTAAAAAACATTACCATTTTTCTGCTGCTGGTGCTGATGGTGGTGTATCTCTACACGCTTTCCGCCGACACCGCCGTGCAGGCCAATGAGCTGAGCTACATGGGCGAGTTCCGGCCGATGGTGGTATCGGGCGAGGTATCGAGCGTGCAGGTGCAGCCGCAGGGCGACGGCACCACGATCTACACCGGCAAGTTGAAAGACGGCACGGAGTATTACACGCAGGGGCCGACGGACGATACCATCTCCACGTTCTTTGAGGAGAATAATCTGACCGACGTCAACTATAACGGCGTACCGGAGCCCAGCTTCTGGGCGCAGCTGGCGCTGTCGCTGCTGCCGGTGCTGCTGATCGGCGCGATGCTGTTCTTTATGCTCAATCAGGGGCAGGGCGGCGGCAAGATAATGCAGTTCGGCAAAAGCCGCGCGCGCCTGCATATGGACGAGCAGAAAAAGGTCACGTTCAAGGACGTGGCCGGCATTGACGAGGTGAAAGAGGAATTGGCCGAGGTGGTCGATTTCCTGAAAGCGCCGAAGAAATATAACCTGCTGGGCGCCAAGATCCCGAAGGGCGTGCTGTTATACGGCCCCCCCGGCACCGGCAAAACGCTGCTGGCCAAAGCGGTGGCCGGCGAGGCGGGCGTGCCTTTCTTCACCATCAGCGGCTCTGATTTTGTCGAGATGTTCGTCGGCGTGGGCGCTTCCCGTGTGCGTGATCTGTTTGATTCCGCCAAGAAGCACGCTCCCTGCATTATCTTCATTGACGAGATCGACGCCGTCGGGCGGCAGCGCGGCTCCGGCGTGGGCGGCGGCCATGACGAGCGCGAGCAGACGCTAAATCAGCTGCTGGTGGAAATGGACGGCTTTTCGCCCAACGAGGGCATTATCGTGATCGCGGGCACCAACCGCCCGGATATTCTTGATCCGGCGCTGCTGCGCCCCGGCCGGTTTGACCGTCAGGTGGCCGTCAGCCCGCCCGATCTGCAGGGGCGCGAGGCCATTTTGCAGGTGCACGCGCAGGGCAAGGCGCTGGGCGAAGATATTGATTTGAAAGTTATCGCCAAACGCACGCCGGGCTTCACCGGCGCCGATCTGGCCAACCTTTTGAACGAGGCGGCTCTGCTGGCTGCCCGCCGCAGCAAGCTGAAAATTGACATGGCCGAGATGGAAGAGGCCGTCGAGCGCGTGATCGCCGGGCCGGAGAAAAAGTCGCATATCGTGACGGATCGTGACAAAAAGCTGGTCTCCTATCACGAGGCAGGCCACGCCGTCAGCTGCTATTATCTGGACAGCACCGATCCGGTGCATAAGGTGAGCATTATTCCCCGCGGTATGGCCGGCGGCTACACGCTGATGCTGCCGCAGGACGACGTGAACTTCCACACCAAAACGTATATGATGGAGCAGGTCATCGTGATGCTGGGCGGCCGCGTCTCCGAGGAGATAATCCTCGGCGATATCAGCACCGGCGCCAGCAACGATCTGGAGCGCGCCACGGCGATCATTCGCCAGATGATCACCCGCTACGGTATGTCGGAGAAGCTGGGCTCGCTGACGTTTGAGACTGACCACAGTCAGCTCTTCCTGGGCAGAAGCCTCGGCACCGAGCGCAATTACAGCGAGGAAGTGGCCTATCAGATCGACCAGGAGGCCAAGCGCTGGATGGACGATTGTTACAGCCGCTGCAAGCAGATTTTGACCGACCACATTGATAAGCTGCATTTGGTGGCCAAGACGCTGATGGATCAGGAAACCATCAACGCCGAGGAATTTTATCAGCTGATGAAGAACGGCGCGCTGGGCGTGCCGGAGCCCGCCGGGGACGAGCCGCAGCCGGCGATGTAATAAGTAACGCGAAAAGGTAAAGGGTCTTGATTCTTTACCTTTTTTCGCATTTTGGGAGAGATCATGATGACGGAAAAGGTTTCGGCAGAGCAGGCTATGCGGCGGGTGAACGCCATTTTGCAGCACCCGACGTATCAAACCTGGATCATTGCCATTAACGAGGCGGAGCGCGGGCGCGATTTCTGCCGCCACGGTCTGGAACACGCGCTGGACGTGGCGCGTATCGCTTATGCGCTTTGGCTGGACGCGGGCGGCAACCCCGTCGCCAAGGATATCGTCTATGCGGCGGCGCTGCTGCATGACGTGGGGCGCTGGCAGCAATATACCGACCCCTCGGTCGATCATGCCGCGGCGGGGGCGGAGCTGGCCGAGCCGCTGCTGCTGGAGGTGGGCTATCACCCTCAGGTGACGGCGGAGATCGTCAAAGCCATTCGCCAGCACCGTACGGGCGGCGGCGAGGGGCTCTCTGCCGTGCTGTATCAGGCGGATAAGCTGTCGCGTCCCTGCTATGTCTGCCCCAGCCGGGGTGGCTGCCATTGGCCGCAGGATAAAATGAACAACAGTCTGTTATATTAACGGAGGGTACGATGACCAAAACATATAATGCGGACGATTTTAACCTCGTCCGGCTGGCCGATAAGGGCGGCGCGTCCGCGCCGAAGCTGGCGCAGGAGCTGGCCAAAGTCGGCGTGGGCGAATATGCCGCGCAGCTGATGGCGGCCAAGGGCGATTTTTACGCGCTGCGGGCGGAGCATTTGTCTGCCCCGGCGGCCAATATTTTGAAGCAGGAGTGCCTGAGCAAGGGCGCGGAATGTGCCGTCAATCCGCAGACGATCCTGGGGCAGCCGGCATACGCGGCGGCGGTTATGCTGGCGACCTCGCGGCAGTATCGTCTGATCGCGGCGGGGCTGAAGCGGCAGCAGTTCGGCCTGCCCCAGCTGGCGGCGGAAATTGAGCGGGCGCTTGCCGGTATCGCCCGGCAAAGCTGGCAAATGCCGCTTCCCGGCGGGGATATGCTGTTTTTGGGCGCGGATACCGCCATCATGGGCATTTTGAACGTGACGCCGGATTCTTTTTCGGACGGCGGCAGCTATGCGGACGCGGCGCAGGCCGTCTCTCATGCCAGGCAAATGCTGGCGGACGGCGCGCTGATCATCGACGTGGGCGGCGAATCGACCCGCCCCGGCCATCAGCAGATCAGCGAGGACGAGGAGATCGCGCGCATAATTCCGGTCATCAAGCAGCTGCGGGCGGAGACGGACGCGGTGATATCGGTGGACACTTATAAGCCGCGGGTGGCGCGGGCGGCGCTTACGGCCGGCGCGCAGATCCTGAACGATATCTGGGGGCTGCAATACCCCGGCGACCCGCAGCATGAGATGGCAAGTCTCGCGGCGGCATATAACTGCCCGGTCATCGTGATGCACAACCGGGAGCAGGCCGTGGCCGGGGAACGTCAACTGGCGGCGGGCGACAGTGAGCATTTAAGCGATATCCTCGGCGACGCGGCGGCCTTTTTCAGGCGCAGCCGGGCGATCGCCGTTTCGGCGGGCTTGGCGGAAACCCAGCTGATCTACGATATCGGCTTCGGCTTCGGCAAAACACCGGAGCAGAATATCGAGCTTTTGGCTAAGCTGGCGGGGCTTAGGGTTTTGGGGCAGCCGCTGCTGGCGGCCACCAGCCGCAAATCGACGCTGGGGCTTTTGACCGGGCGCGAGGTGCATGAACGCGAGTTTGCCACGGCGGCCACTTCGGCGGCGGCGGCCTTAGCGGGCGCGGCGCTGGTGCGGGTGCATGACGTGGCGGCCACGCGCGATGTGCTGGCGGTCTGCCGGGCGCTCGCGCAGTATTAAGGAGAAAACTATGTACAATGAAATCGAGCATTTGGATAAAATAATCCTGCCGGAGCTGGTATTTTCCGCGCGGCACGGGCTGCTGCAAGCGGAGAAAACCACGCCGCAGCAGTTCAAGGTGGGCGTGACGCTTTGGCTGGACACATTTTTCGCGGCGGAGAGCGATGATATTGCCGACACCGTGAATTACGCCGATATCTACGCGCGGATCGAGCAGGTGATGCTGGGGGAGCATCATAACCTGCTGGAAAGCCTGGCGTCGGCTATTGCCAAGGCGGTGCTGGCCGATGAGCAGGTGCAGCGGGTGCGGGTGCGGCTGGAGAAATCGGCCGCGCCGTTAGCCAAGGGCGTAAACCTGCCGGCGGTGCTGGAAATTGAGCGGGAGGCCGCCGATTATGGTCTCTGAGCCGAAGCTGCACCGGGTCTACCTCGGGCTGGGCAGCAATCTGGGCGACCGCGCGGCCAATCTGGCTTTTGCGCGGGAGCATTTGCCGGCAGCGGGCATTAAGGTGCTGCAAGCGTCCCCGGTATATCAGACCGCGCCCTGGGGCGGCGTGGCGCAGCCGGATTTTTTAAATCAGGTGCTGCTGGCCGAGACGGAACTGGAACCTTTGGCGCTTTTGGACGCGGTGAAGCGGCTGGAGTGTGAGGCCGGGCGCACACCCACGGTTTTTTGGGGACCAAGGGTGCTGGATATTGATATTTTGCTCTATGATGAATTGACTTTTGCCTCGGAAAGGCTTACAATTCCTCATAGAGAGATGAGAAAAAGGGCTTTTGTTTTGGCGCCGCTGCTGGATATCGCGCCCGGGCTGGTGCTGCCGGGCGGAGAGAGGGCGGCTGCTTGTTATGCCCGCCTGACGGAGCAGGAGCGGACGGGCGTTGTTTTGTATGCCGAAACGTTATCGGACGATGAGGGGGAAAGACTATGAAGTTGGTAAAAACTGTGGCTGAAATGCAGGAGTTGGGGCGCCAGTGGCGCGCCGAGGGAAAAAAGGTCGGCCTGGTGCCCACGATGGGGTATCTGCACGAGGGGCATCTGGCGCTGGCCAAGGAGGCCGTCGCGAACAATGATCTGACGGTGATGAGCGTGTTTGTCAATCCCATTCAGTTTGGCGCGAACGAGGATCTGGACGTTTATCCCCGCGATCTGGCGGGCGATATCGCCAAAGCCGAATCGGTGGGCGTGGATTACGTGTTTGCGCCGGAAGCGCGGGATATGTACCCGGAGGGGTTTGCCGCTTCCATCAATTTAAGCGGCGTGACGGAAACGCTCTGCGGCAAAAGCCGCCCGGGGCATTTTCAGGGCGTGTGCGTGGTCATCACTAAGCTGTTCAATCTGGTGCAGCCTACGAACGCCTATTTCGGGCAGAAAGACGGCCAGCAGCTGGCGGTGCTGAAGAAGCTGGCCAAAGATTTTAATATGCCGGTCACGATCAACGGCGTGCCGATCGTGCGCGAGGCGGACGGGCTGGCGAAAAGCTCACGTAATGTCTATCTGGACGATGAATGTCGTAAACAGGCGCTGGTGTTAAACCAAAGCCTGGCGGTGGCCAAGCGTCTTTATGATGGCGGCGAGCGCGACGCGGAGGTCATCAAGGCGGCCGTTAGGGCGCATATCGAGACGGCGCCCCTGGCGGAGATCGAGTATATTGAAATTGTGGACGCACTCACCATGCAGCCGGTGGCGCGGCCGGAGCATCAGGTCATGCTGGCGCTGGCGGTGCGGTTTAAGACGACGCGGCTGATCGATAATGTTCTGCTGGGCGAGGAGGTATAGTTTGTTTAATATGAAAAGACTGCTGATAGTGGTGGACTATCAGAAAGATTTTGTGGACGGCGCCTTGGGCTTTCCCGGGGCGGAGAAGCTGGATCAGATCATTGCCGCCAAGGTGAAAGCCTACCAGCAGGCCGGCGACGACGTGGTGGTGACGCTGGACACCCACGGCGACGATTATCTGATGACGCAGGAGGGCACGAACCTGCCCACGCCGCATTGTCTGCGGGGCAGCGACGGCTGGCAGGTTTTTGGCGAAACGGCCAAGGCGGTGGAGGACTGCCGCGCCTTTGAAAAGCCCGGCTTCGGCTCGCTGGGGCTGCTCTCGTATCTCTGCGAGCACCGCTACGGCCAGATCGAGCTTTGCGGGCTGGTCAGCAACATCTGCGTGCTGGCCAACGCCGTGATCGCCAAAACGGCGCAGCCGGAGGCGGAGATCATTGTGGACAGCCAGGCCACCGCTTCTTTTGATCCAAAGCTGCATGAGCAGACGCTTGCTGTGCTGGCGGGGCTGCAAGTAACGGTTATCAGATAGACGGCGGCGGAAATAAATTGCCGCAAAGGCTTGCAATTTTGCGGAAATAGTGTATACTATTGTTGATATCATTGGTCTCCGGCAGGATCGGCCGGGGTTTTGTTGCGCGAAAAGCATAAGCGCGGAGGAAGAAAAAATGCAGCTTACGATGCTGAAAGCTAAACTGCACAGAGTGACGGTGACGCAGGCCGATTTGAACTACGTGGGCAGTATCACGATCGATTCCGACCTGATGGCGGCGGCGGGGATACTCCCCAACGAGCAGGTGCACGTGGTGGATAACAACAACGGCGCGCGCCTGGTGACGTATGCCATTCCGGGGCCGGCCGGCAGCGGCGTTATCTGCCTGAACGGCTCGGCGGCACGCATGGTGCAGCCCGGCGATATCGCCATTATCATGGCCTATGCCACGATGTCGGCGGAAGAAGCCCAGAGCTTCAAGCCCACCGTGGTGCTGGTGGACGGGCAGAACCACATCACCGAAAAGTTCACCGAAAAGCACGGGGACGTTAAATAGCCCAATTTACTTAAAAAGTCCGAGGCCGCCCCTTTAACCGGGGGCGGTTTTATTTTGTGAGATGGGGTGGAATGTTTAATGCGATTGACGGACGGCGCCGTGGACGCAACGGAGGGCGTTATCTGGCAGCGGCTGCTGGCGCTGTTTTTTCCGCTTTGGTTTGGCACGCTGTTTCAGCAGCTTTATAACACGGTGGATACCATAGTGGTGGGGCGCTTTGTGGGCAAGCAGGCGCTGGCCGCCGTGGGCTGCACCGCCACCGTCATCAGCCTGACGGTGGGCATTTTTGCCGGTATCGCCAGCGGCGCGGTGGTCATCATCGCGCGGTATTTCGGCGCCAAGCGTGACGATTTTGTGCGGACGGAAGTCCACACCGCCATGTTATTAAGCCTGATCATCGGGGCGGCGTTCACCGTTCTGGGCTATGCCGCGGCGCCGGCGCTGCTGCGTCTGATGGACACCACGCCGGATACCATCAGCGACGCCACGCTGTATCTGCGCGTCTATTTCCTCGGCATGATACCGAATGTGGTCTATAACATGGGCACGGGCGTGCTGCGTGCCGTCGGCGACACCAAAAGGCCGCTTTACTTTCTGATAGCGGCGTCCGTCTGCAACATCTTGCTGGATCTGCTGCTGGTGTTGGGGCTGGATATGCAGGTGCTGGGGGCGGCTCTGGCCACGGTGATATCGCAGTGCCTTGCCGCCGTGCTGGTCGTCGCCTGCCTGATCAGGGCAAAAGGCGAGGCATATCAGCTGATGCCGCGGAAGCTTCGCATCAACCGCGCCTCGCTCAAGCATATTCTGGGGCTGGGGGTGCCCGCCGCGCTGCAATCCATGACGTACAGCTGCTCCAACATTTTGATCCAGGCGGTCATCAACTCGTTCGGCACCGATACCGTGGCCGCGTGGTCGGCGTACAGCAAGATCGACGTGCTGTTCTGGCTGTTTATGAACTCGATGGGGTTGGCCGTCACCACTTTCGTCTCGCAGAATTACGGCGCCGGCAAGTTTGAGCGGCTTAAGGAGGGCGTGCGCCTGTCCGCCAAGCTCAGTATGGGCTTCACGGTGGGGTTAAGCCTGTTTATGGTGCTGCTGGCGCGGCCGCTCTTGGGTATTTTCATTACCGAAGCGGGCGTGCTGGATATCGGAGTGGAGATCATGCGCCTGCTGGTGCCGTGTTATATAACTTACGTGCTGGTGGAGATCCTGGCGGGCGCGGTGCGCGGCGCGGGCAAGGCGTTGATCCCCACGCTGATCACGGTGTTCGGCGTGTGCGGCCTCAGGGTGCTGTGGGTGTTCACGGCGGTGCCGGCGCATTGCACCATGCTGACGGTGATCGCCAGCTATCCCCTCACTTGGGTGGTCACGTCGCTGGCCTTGATAGTTAGCTGAAGTTGCCTATACGGAAAGGCCCGCAGAAATGCGGGTCTATTTTTATGCGTAAAAGGAGGAC
>CANQPG010000029.1 GCA_947625705.1 uncultured Peptococcaceae bacterium
AGCACGTGCGGGCAGGAGGTGGCGGCCACCAGCAAATCGGCGCGGCCAACCAGCTCCGCGGCCAGGTTACTTGGCTGATATTCCACGTTGTTAAGCTCGGCGCAGGCGGCGCGGGCAGCGTCGGCGCTGCGGTTGCAGATGATGATCTTCTCAAGCGGCCTGTCCTTGGCGTATTGCAGGAACAGCCTGCCGATCTCGCCGAAGCCCAGGATCAGCAGCGTTTTGCCCGCAAAGCCCCCGGCCTCCTTTTCCAGATATTTCAGGCCGATATAGCCGGTGGAGACGGGAATTTCCGAGATCTTCAGGCTGGTCTTGATCTCCTTGGCGCATTTGATGGCCTCCTGGAACAGGCGGTTGAAATATTTGTCGGTATTGTGGAAGTTGTGGGCAAACTCGTATGCCTCCTTGACCTGACGCAGTATCTCGTCCTCGCCGATCACGGCGGATTCCAGCCCCGCCGCCACGCGGAAGATGTGACGCACCGCCTGCTCGCCGGATAGTTGATAGACCATCTCCTGATGGGCGGAGAGGCCAAAGTATTCGATATACAGGCGGCGAAAATCGCGGTTGGTGCGGGAAAGCCGCAGCTCGTCGTCGGTGTCTTGCAGATAATAGATCTCACTGCGGTTGCAGGTGGAGAGTATCACGACCTCCGCCGCGCCGCCCGCCAGCAGCCGGGAGGAAAATTCCAGACTGTGGCTCTCCGAAAACGCCGCTTTTTCGCGGATAGCCGCGTCCGCGCGGTGGTCGATGCCCAAAACGGAAATTTGCACGCTAATTCTCCCTCCTCTGTTGATATGCCGCCGCGGAGAGCAGCAGGTTTTTGGCCATTTGGGGGTTCGCCCAAAAGTTGAAGTGCGGATAGCCGGAAAGCGTGTTCGCGCGCTGATAGCCCTCCTGCCAGGTCTGATTTTTGCCCGGCTTGCTCACCTGATAGCGCGGCGGGAAGTCGGCTTCGTCCACCCGCCTGGTATAATGAAACTCATGCCCGCGTATCACGCCCGGCGCGTTTCCGGTCAGCGGCGTGCCCGCCGCAATTTCCGCCTGCATATAGCCAAAATGCTGCAAGCGGTCGGTCATGGCGAAGTCGAACGGGAAGAAGCCGGCCATTTGGTGCGTCTCATTTTGATAGGTGAGCGATCTCCCCAGATAGATGAAGCCGCCGCACTCGGCGTAGCAGGGCAGCCCCGCCGCCAGTTTTGCCGCAATATCGGTACGAAAAGCGGCGTTGGCCGCAAGCTCTGCCGCGTGCAGCTCCGGGTAGCCGCCGCCGAGGTAAACCGCGTCCACCGGCGGCAGCTGTTCGTCTTGCAGCGGGCTGAACGGCACCATTTCCGCCCCCAGCCGCTTCATCAGGTCAAGGCTGTCCTGATAGTAGAAGTTAAACGCCGCGTCCCGCGCGATACCCAGCCGCACGGGGCGGGGGAGAGGCGCGGGGAGGGGCGGCTCCGCCACCGGCTTCGGCATGTATGCTGCCGCCGAGAGCAGCGCCGGCCAGTCGCAGTTTTGCTGCAAACAGTCGGCTACCTTGCCGAATTTGGCGGCGAGGTCGTCATATTCGCCGCTGCAATAAAGCCCCAAATGCCGCTCGGAGAGGGCAAAAGCCAGGTCATGCGGCAGCCAGCCCAGCACGGGGATATGGCAGTTTTCTTCGATAATTGACTTAAGATAGCGGAAAAGCATGGCCGATTTAACGTTGTTCAGCAGCACGCCGGCAATTCTGACGCCCGGCGCAAAATCGCGGAAGCCGTTAACCAGCGCCGCCGCCGATAGCGCCATGCCGCGCGCGTTCACCAGCAGCAGCACCGGCACGTCCAAAAGCCGCGCGATATCGGCGGAGCTGCCGTAAATGCTCTGGGGCGAGAGGCCGTCGAACAGCCCCATCACGCCCTCGATCACCGCCACGTCGGCGTCCGCCGCGTTTTTATTGAACAAATAGCGGAGTGTTGCTTCGGGCAGCATAACGCTGTCCAGATTGCGGGAGGGGCGGCCGCAGAGCGCCGTGTGATACATCGGGTCGATGTAATCCGGGCCAACCTTGAACGGCTGCACGCTGAACCCCTGCCGGCGGAGCGCCGTCATCAGCCCGCAGGCAAACGTTGTTTTGCCGCTGCCGCTGCCCGCCGCCGCCAGCATAAAGGCCGCTTTTGCCATGGCTTTTGCCTCGCTTTCTTAAAAAAATTACCTATTATATATGATATTCTCCAGCGCCGCGAAGCTGGTGTATGCCCCGCCCTGCGCCCGGGGGCGTTCGATCAGCAGCAGCGGGATATCAAGCGCCCTGGCCGCCGCCAGCTTTTCGGGGAGGCCGCCCGCCTTGCCGCTCTCCTTGGAGACGATGACGGCGGCGTTGCAGTAATGCGCCAGCGCGATGTTCAGCTCCGCCGTGGCTACGCCTTTCATCGCAAACACGTGCGCCGGGTCGATGTGCAGCTCCTCCAGCTCACGGAGTATGCGGCTTTCGGCCAGCACCCGCAGGTACACGCGGTCGTGGAAATCCGGCAGCTCCATAAAATAGGGGAGCGTTTTGCTGCCCACCGTCAGCAGAATGTTGCCGGGCATATCGCGGAGGATAGCCACTGCGGCGGGGAAATCCGCCGCGCGGATAACCTTAGCCCCGGCGTCTGCCGCCGCTTCCCGCTCATAGCGGAGGTAGGGGACGTTTTGGGCTGCCGCCGCCGCCCTGGCGTTGGCGGAGACCTCTACCGCGAACGGGTGGCTAAGATCGACCAGAAAATCGGGCTGTTCCGCCGCGATCAGGCGAGTGAACCCGGCCTCGTCCAGCGCGCCGCTGACGGTTTTAAGCCCGGGGCGGGGGGCAAGGCAGGCCGCGCCCAGGGGGCTGAACGTGGTCGCGGTGATCTCGGTATCCTGCGGCTGGGCGGCGATGAACGCCGCGCCGTCCGCCGTTCCCGCCACCACCAAAAGCTTAGTCATGGCTATCGCGCTTTCCCAGGTAGCCGCGCGGGGTGATGATCTTATCGCCCGTGATGTACGTCTGGCTGTTGCCGACGAACACGGTGGAGAACATATCCACCAGCTCGGTGTCCAACTCGCTCAGGGTGGTGACGATGGTGTGTTCGCCCGCGCGCCCGATGTTTTTGACGATACCGACGGGCGTCGCCGGCTTTTTGTATTGCAGCATGATCTCCCGCGCCCGCGCCAAATGCTCCGGCCGCCCGTGGCTTCTCGGGTTATAAATTACGATGTTGAAGTCGGCGTCGGCGGCCGCGGCCAGCCGTTTTTCGATCAGCTGCCATTCGGTCAGGCGGTCGGAGAGGCTCACCACCGCAAAATCATGCATCAGCGGCGCGCCCAGCAGAGCTGCCCCGCTTGCCGCCGCCGTAATGCCCGGCACCACGACGACTTCCACCGGCAGCCCCTCGGCCAGCTCCAGCACCAGCCCGGCCATGCCGTAAATGCCGGCGTCGCCGCTGCTCACCATCGCCACGGTCTTGCCCTGCAAAGCCTCGGCCAGCGCCAGCTCGCAGCGCTTCACCTCGCCCGTCATGCCGTTTTGCAGGTATTCCTTATCGGGGTAAAGCGGCTGCACCAGCTTGATATACGCGCCGTATCCGGCGATAACGTCGGCGGCGGCAAGGGCTTCTCTTGCTTGTGCCGTCATCTGTTCGGGGCAGCCGGGGCCAATGCCCACAACGTAAAATTTCTGCATAATTATTCTCATTCTCCTTATGATTATTGCCAGCGGAAGACGGCCGGCGCCGCTGCCAGGCTGAACGTAATGCCGGGGTAAATTTCTTTCGGCACAAGGGTCTCGCCACCGGAGGCGAGCAATGCCGCCGCCTGCGCCACGCTGGGGGTGCCGGTGACGCTGTTTACAAAGGCCGATTTCCCGCCCTCGTTCATTTGGGCAGATACGTTTGCCAGCTCCGCCGCGCTGAACGTGCGCAGGGGCAGCTTAAGCTCCTGCGCCAGCGCCAGCAAGCCCGGCTCGTCCGCTTTCAGGTCGATCGACGCGATCTCCCGGAGCGCCAGCGGGTCAATGCCGTGCGCCGCCAGAAACTCGTCCAGCGCCCGCCGCAAGTCTTCCACTAATGTGCCGCGCTTGCAGCCTACGCCCAGCACCAGATTTTGCGGCGCCAGCCGCAGCACGTGTGCAAAATGCGCCGCCGCCGGGGGTTCCGCCTGATACCCGATGTAGACCAGATCGCGCACGTTTGGCGCGTCCGCCGCCGCAAGGATATCCGGGGGCAGCGGCTCAGAGAGCGGAATTTCGCTTAAAACCGCGACTTGCTCGCCGTTTACCAGCGCCCCGCTGATGTGCTTCAGCGCCGCGATGTTGGCGATGGCGCAGCGGTTGGCCTGTGCCAGCAGATCAAAAGCGGGCTTCCCGGTCACGTCGGTGGCGGTGGTGATAACGGGCGTCGCGGAAAGCAGCTCCGCCGCGCGGCGGCAGAGGGCGTTCCCGCCGCCCAGATGTCCGGAAAGCAGGCTGATCACGAAATTGGCCTGCTCGTCTGCCACCAGCACCGCCGGGTCGCAGGTTTTGTGCCGCACATAGGGCGCAAACTGCCGCACCGCAATGCCCGCCGCCATCACCATGATGAACGCGCCGTAGCGGGGGAATATCTCCGCCAACAGGTCGGCCAGCGGGCAGTCAAAAACGTGCGCGCCCGCCGTTTCGGCTTCTGCCGCCGCGCCTGCTTTCAAATAAACGTCGGCGGGAAGCTCCGCCAGCCGCAGCGCCGTGCGCCCGCCGCCCCGTGTCAGCGCGATGACGGCGATTTTGTCATTTTCCCGCAGATTGCTCATTTTCTTTCACCGCTGATAATGGTCACGGGGTTTAAGCCCAGCATCAAATGCTTGGTTCCCGCCGCGCGGCTTCTGGCTGCCGCTATCTGCACCGCCTCAATATCGGAAAAGCCGCCGTTTTTGAGCGCCGCCAGCGCCTCGCCCACGGACTCCAGCGTGATGGCCGAGATGACGACACGCAGGGGCTTTTCACCCAGGCTTGCGACAATGTCGGCCAGATTGCCGCCGCTGCCGCCGATGAAAACGCGGTCAAATTGCGCGTCCGTCGGGATCGCCGCCGGGGCTTCGCCCTCGATCAAGGTGACGTTATCCAGACCGAAGCGGGTCAGATTGGCGCGGCAGAGCGCCACCGCCGCCGGGTTTTTCTCCAGCGATATGACGCTGCCCTCGTGCGCCGCCAGCGCCGCTTCGATGGTGACCGACCCGGTGCCGGCGCCAACCTCCAGCAGGCGGCTTTGCGGCGAAAGGCGCAGTTTCGATGTGATGACCGCCCGCACCTCGCTTTTGGTCATCGGCACGTCGCCCCGGGTAAACGCATCGTCGGCGATACCGCAGGAGAGATACGGCCAGGGGCGGCCGGCGGGGTCGGCGTTTTTGATCAGCATAACGCTCAGGTCGCTGAAATTGCCCGCGGCAATCTCGGCCGGGCTGCCGCAGGTGACGCGCTCCTCCGGGTAGGTCAGGTTCTCGCCCACCGTCAGCGTCAAATCGGCAAATTTAAGCCGCGTAAGTTTTGCCGCGATACTTTGCGGCGTGTTCTCGCCGCCGCAGAAAACGGCGGTCAGCGGGTTCATCATCGCGGTGTTTTGCAGGTGGGCGTCCGCCGCGCCGTGCAGCGTGATGATCTTCAAATCGTTCAGATTGGCGTTGCAGTGCGCCAGCAGGCATTGCAGCGAGCTGATCCCCGGCAGCACGGCAAAAGGCACGTGCGGCAGGCGGTTTTGCAGATACGCCCGGATACTGAACAGCCCGGTATCACCGGAGGCCAGCACCACCAGCCGTTTTTCCCGCCAGTTTGCTTCGATCAGCGTAAGAATGGCCGCCAGCCCCCGGTCGATCACCGCCGTTTGCGGCGCGTTCGGGGCAAATTCGGCCAGCTGGCGCCGCCCGCCGATGACGATATCCGCGCGGTCGATCAGATCCTTGGCAATGGGGTAGAGGAAGCCGGGGTTGCCCGGCCCCACGCCGATAATGTAGGGTGTCTGCCCGCTCATAGATCCGCCTCCTTGCCGTTTTCCTGTGCAATTTCAGCCAGCATTTGTCCGGCCGTTTCTTCCATATAAAGCAGGCGGTTGGCGTCGCCGAACAGCATAGTACCCACCGTCATTTCGTTGTATGTGTAAGCTTCCGCCCGCCGTGCGGCGTTCTCCGCCACCAGGCGGTAAACGTCCGTGAGACCCGCCGCGTCGATCGCCTCGGCGGCGGCGCTGGTGGTTTTGGCGGCGTAGATTTGGCGCAGCAGCGGCATATCGCCGCCCGAGAGCGCCGCGTAGGCCGTCAGTATCTCCAGCCGCGCGTCGGCCACATGGCTGTGGGTGTGGAAAATGCCGCCGCTCACCTTGACCAATTTACCGAGGTGACCGCAGAGCAGCAGGCGCTTCACGCCCAGCTCCCTGGCCGCGTCCAGCATAAAGCCGAGGTAATTGCTGATCTTCAGCACGTTTTCCGCCGCAATGCCGCGGGAGTTTAAAAAATCCAGCCCGTAATTGCCAAACGCGAAAATCACGGGCGAGCCCTGCGGCAGGCGGTGCAGCAGCACGCTCAGTTCCACCTTAAGGCTCTGCTTCAGCGCGTCCTCTGACATCGGGTTGACGATACCGGTGCTGCCCAGAATGGATATGCCGCCGACGATACCCAGCCGCGGGTTGAATGTACGCTTGGCGATCTCCTCGCCGCCGGGGGCGGAGATGACGACCTGCGCGCCCTTGCCCTTTGGCAGCACGCGGCGCAGGTTTTGCTCGATCATCGCGCGGGGGGTGGGGTTGATGGCGGCCTGCCCCACCGGGACTTTTAAGCCGGCCAGCGTCACCGTGCCCACGCCCCGGCCGCCCGCTATTGCTATCGCGTCGTCCTCCGTCAGCCGCACCTCGGCCAAGATGTCCAGTCCGCTGGTGATGTCCGGGTCGTCGCCGCCGTCCTTGGTTACGGCGGCCAGCGCACCCTGCGCGGTATACTCGCAGCGCGCCAGCGGCAGGGTGATACTTCTGCCCTGCGGCAGCTCCACCTGCACTTGGGCGGGCATTTCGCCGGTCGCCAGCAGGTATGCCGCAGCTTGTGCCGCCGCCGCCGCGCAGGTGCCGGTGGTGTAGCCCTTGCGCAGCATTTTATCGCCGAAAGCGACGTATTCCTCAAAAATTTCTGTCATTTTTCTTCCTTATTATATATTATGTCAATGCTCTATTTTAAGGCTTCAAGCATCAGCGCGTTGATGATGGCCGCGGCCACGTTGCTGCCGCCCTTGCGCCCCCGCGCTATGATATACGGCACGTTCAGCTCCATGAACAGCTCTTTCGCCTCCACCACATTGACGAAGCCGACGGGAACGCCCACCACCAACGCGGGGGAGAGCTTGCCGGCCAGGATCAGGTCGCGCAGCGCCAGCAGCGCCGTGGGGGCGTTGCCGATGGCGAAAATACGGTTTTTCTCGTCTTTGGCGGCAAGCTCCATCGCCATGGTCGCGCGCGTCACACCGCCTGCCTTGGCTTGTTCGGCCACCTGTGGGTCGTCGATGAAGCAGTTTTTGTGCGCGCCCAGCCTGTCCAGGTTGTGCTGATTAATACCCGCAAACGCCATGCGGGTGTCGGTCACCACCGTGCAGCCCGCTTTAAGAGCCGCCACGCCGGATTGGACTGCGTCATGGCCGAACACCAGATTGTCGGCGTAATCAAAATCGGCGCTGGTGTGGATCACGCGCTTGATAATGCCCTGCTGCTCGGCGGGGAAAGTTTTATCCCCCAGAATTTCAGTGATAATTTCAAAGCTTCTGGCCTCAATTTTGGCCGGCTCGATAATGGTAATTTCTGTCATGTTTTCTGCCTCCTCATATCCAACCATCTGCAACCCTGTGCTGGCGGGCATTGATAATACTTTCCGCGTAATTTAGTGTAGCGCAGCGGAACTCATGAAGCGGAAAGTTTTATCAATGCCCAGCAAAATGCCCCGGCTTTTATAATACTACCGTCCCCAGATAGAAAAAGCCGTAGATCAGCGCCGCCAGCAAAACGCTGCAATCCAATATGCGGCAGGCTTTGGTGTAATCGTCATATGCCGGGGCTTTTTTGGCCTGGCCGATGAACGGTTTGGTCACCAGCCGCCCGCCGTAATAATTGGGGCCGCCCAGCTGTATGCCGAGTAACCCCGCCATTACGCTTTCCGATTGGGCGCTGTTCGGGCTTTTGTGGGCATAGCGGTCTTTCAGCCAGGTGCGCCAGCCGCCCGCGAGGTCATAGCCCAAAAGGCCGCCCGCCAGCAGCATTAAAAGCGCCCCCAGCCGTGCCGGGATAAAATTGGCTGCGTCGTCCAAATGCGCCGGGAAGAAGCCGAAATCGTAATAACGGGCGTTTTTGTAGCCCACCATGGAGTCCATCGTGTTGGTGGCCTTGTAGAGATAGGCCAGCAGCGCCGCCCCCGGCAGCCCCCAGAATATGTAGCCCAGGCACATATAAAAGAGCGGGGAAATAACGCCGTCCACCGTGTTTTCGGCCACCGTTTCCACCGTGGCCTTAACGATCTGCGGCGGGGTGAGGCTTTGCGTGTCGCGCCCCACCACCAGCGAGAGCTGCCGCCGCGCCAGGGCGAGGTCGCCCGCTTCCAGCGCTTTGATCGCCAGCCCCGATTCCACTTTCAGCGACTTCCAGGCCAGCGCCGTGTAAAGCAGATACACGCCCAGCACGGCCTGCGCCCACGGCCAGCGCGAGAGCAGTGCGAACGGAGCCAGCACCAGCGCCGCCACCGTAACGAGAACGGCCAGCATAAACATGAGGCCGCCCGTGCGCTTATCGGCGCGCGGATAAAACAGCTTTTCATATGAAGCGATGATTTTGCCCACCAGCATGATCGGGTGGGGAAGCCCTTTAGGGTCGCCCAGCAGGGCGTCCAGCAGCAGGCCAAAATAAACCGGCATTAAAAAGCGCGACCTTTCTGTTTACTAAATTTCTTTATCGATCAGGCGGAGGATATAGTCGATATCCAGATATTTTGCGGCGTATTCGCCCAGCTTGGCATATTGCCGCTCCTTTTGGGCGGCGGTATCCACCGGGGGCAGCGGATCCCGGCCAACGCTTTGGCGCAGCCGGTTCAGCCAGATATTGCGGAACGCGTCGTTATGGAACACGTTGTGCAGGTATGACCCGGCTATGCGCAAGTCCGGCGTCGCCGCGCCGTCGCAGTGTCCCTCCAGCTGCCAGAGGGGCAGCGCCGTGTCGGCGGTCAGCTCGCTTTCGCCGAGGTGTATCTCATAGCCCCGCGCCGAAATACCGGCGAGCAGGGGGTGCAGACCCCGCGCCTGCTGCTGCCGTACGTGTTTCTGCGGCCGGAAGCGGGTGACGAGAGGGAGCAGCGCAAGCCCCGCTTTTTGGAAGCCGGGCGCAAAATCCACGCCGTCCGGGTCGATAAGCTGCTGCCCCAGCATTTGATAGCCGCCGCAGATACCGTAAACGAAGCCCGGGAAGCGGCGGATCTTTTCGGCCAGCCCGCTTTGCTCCAGATACGTCAGGTCGGCGATGGTGCTTTTGGTGCCGGGAAGTATCAGCGCGTCAAAATCGGCCAGCTCGGTGAACTCGTCCACCCGCCGCACGTCAACGTCCGGTTCATAGCGGAAAATTTCCATATCGGTGTGGTTGGATATGTACGGGAGCTTCACCACGCCGATACGCACGGGGCGCACAGCGCCCGAGGTATGCTCAAAATTGATACTCAGGGAGTCCTCGCCCTCAATGTTAATATCGGTAAAATAGGGGAGCGTGCCCACCACCTTGACGCCGGTGTAATTTTCCAGCCACTTGGCGCCGTCGGCAAACAGGCTGATATCGCCGCGGAACTGGTTGAAGATGATACCCTTGACGCGGCGTCTCGCTTCGCCCAGCAGCTCCAAGGTTCCCACGATGGAGGCGAAGCTGCCGCCCCGGTTGACGTCGGCCACCAGCAGCACCGGTACGTCCGCCTCTTTGGCAATGCGCATATTGACGATCTCGTGCGCGTTCAGGTTCACCTCGGCGGGGCTGCCCGCGCCCTCGATCACGATGGTGTCGTAATTGGCCGCGATAATGCCGAGGGCTTTTCGCACGGCCGCGATACCCTCGTTCATGGTGAAATGCGCGTGATACTCGCTTCCCGGCATGGTCTTATACACCTGGCCGAACAGCACGATCTCCGACCCGCCCGTTTTTTGCGGCTTCAGCAGAATGGGGTTCATGTAGGTTTCCGGTGTGATCCCCGCGGCCTCGGCCTGCACGCCCTGGGCGCGCCCGATCTCGCCGCCGTCCCAGGTGACATAGGAGTTGTTGGACATGTTCTGGCTTTTAAACGGCGAAACTTTCCGCCCCATATCGGCCAGCACCCGGCAGAGCGCCGTCGCCACATAGCTTTTGCCCGCGTCGCTGGAGCAGCCCTGGATCATAATGCCTTTCATGTTTCACCTCGTATTAAATAACCAAGAAATCACCAAAATAAAAGCGCCGGACGGAATGATCGCGGTCACTTCCGTCGGCGCTGCCAGTCTCGTTCATCACGGCATAGTATTGCCCGTAATGCTTTTGCCCAGAAAGTAACTGCCTGCGGTAGGTCTACCGGCTTAACTTCTTCCTAATAGGGCTCCTTCCCATTCCTGTGGAATAGTGGCTATGCGCCCGTTCGTCAGTAATACGGTTGCTGGGACAGCGCAGGACTTGCACCTGCTTCCCTGTTATGCCTTGCGGCACCGCGCAGAATTTTTATTATATAGCATAGAAAATTATACTTTATTTCGCGGCAAAACACAAGGGCTTGGCGGTTAAAAGTTGCGCCAAGCCCCATAATTTATCTTTTTGGCTATTTTTCAATGCCCCGGCGGGCGGGGATACCCCGGTCAAACGGGTGTTTCAGCTTTTTTACCTCCGAGACGTAATCGGCCAGAGCAATAAGCTCCGGTGCGGGGTTTCGCCCGGTCAAAACGACCTCCAATTCCGCCGGTTTTTCCCGCAGAAACGCCAACAGACGCTCGCCGTCCAGCATTTGGTGGTTATACGCGGCCACGGCCTCGTCCAGCACCAGCAGGCGGGCGTTTCTTGCGGCGGCGGCGGTTATCGCGCGCTCCAAAAGCTCGCGGCAGACAAGCGCGGCTGCCGCTTTCTGCGCGTCCGTCATGTTTTTGTAGAAGACATGGTTTGGCTCGCCCTGCACCAGCGTAATTTCGGGTATCTGCCGCAGAATAGCAAGCTCCGAGGACTGATTGTCTTTCAAAAACTGGCAGAACACGACTTGTTCACCACTGCCCGCGCAGCGGACGGCCAGCCCTATGGCGGCGGTGGTTTTGCCCTTGCCCTCGCCGGTGTAGATGTGGATAAGCCCGCTCATATTTTTGCCCCCAATTCGCCCGTTTCCCTGATTATACCCGATTACGGTGAAAAGTGCAAGGCGGCTTGCCGGGGGTCTTGCTATTGCTGCTTGGCCATCGCCTGGCCGATCAGCTGGCGCAGCAGGTCGGAACGGCTGACAATGCCGCTTAGCCTGCCCTGGCTGATCACCGGCACTTTCTTGATTCGCTTATCCGCAAAGATGTGGAAAAGCTCCTGCACATCAGCGCCCTGCTCAATACAGACCACCTCCCGGGTGGCCAGTTCGGTCACGTTCAGGCTGCCGAGCTTGGCCAGGCGGTCGTCCAGCTTGTCAAGGCTCTGCCAGAGCGGATAGCGCAGGGCAAAATTGTTCGGCTCCATCTCCAGACCGCCCATATAGCGGATAATGTCGCCGTCGGAAACAAAGCCGCAGATCTGCGCCTGCTCGTCGACGATCGGCAGGCCGCTGGTTTTATGCTCCGCCATGCAGAGCAGCGCGTCCAGCGCGGAAGCCCGGTTGCCCACACTGTACGGCGTATGGTTCATAAAGGCGGCAATGCCGGTCAGCTTATCGGGCTGGCGGTATGCGGCCTGTTTGCTGCTCCACTTGTTCTCCACAATGGCCAGCACCAGGCCGAGCGCGCCGATCGCCGCCGAAAGCAGGCAGCTGGCGGTGAAACCGCCGCCCGCCGTGGGATAAAGCGAATACAGGCCGGAAAACAGCGACGCGCCCAAACACCCGGCGATCTGGAAGCCGGTGCTCATAATGGTGACGCCGTGGGGGTTCTCCTCAAACGAGAGCTTCGATAGCGCCAGGCTCTGCACCGGCCCGATGATCAGCGCCGAGCCGCAGATCACCGGGATATACAGCAGCGACAGCAGATAGATATTGCCGGCGGAATGGGAAAGGCCGATAGCTCCCGCGGCCAGACCGATCAATATGAAGCCCAGCGGCAGCAGGATACGCGCCCCGTGCTTGTCATAAATACGCCCGGCCAGCGGCGAGAAAACGCAGGAAAGCAAGATCGCCGGGAACAGGGTCAGCGAGGCTGCCAGCGCCGAGACGCCCCAGCCGCCTTGCAGGAACATCGGCGTGACGATATTCATCGCGAAAATCACCAGCAGCGCCAGCATGTTGAGGACGACGCCCAGCGCGAACGGTTTGATGGCGAGCGGGGTCAGCTTGATCAGCGGCTGCTCCAGCCGACCCTGACGGCGCACAAAAACGCCGAGGAAAACCGCGCCCAGCAGGATCACGGCGACCGCCAGCGCCAAATTGCCCATAAAGACGGTGGAAATGCCGTAAAGTATGCCGATCAGGGCGATGCTGATGTAAATAACCGAGAGCGCGTCCAGCTTGGGATAGGTGAGCGTCGAAATGTTATCCAGCAGCAGCGCGCCGCAGATAAAGCACAGCACGGTCAGCGCAAAGAAAAACCAGATCATGGCGTGCCAGTCGGCCAGCGCCAAAATCAGACCGGCCAAAATCACACTGGAGGAGGGGCCAAGCGTGGTCATCGCGCCCATCAGACCCATATATGCGCCCAGCTTGCGCTTCGGCGCCACTTCCAGCGTGATGTTCATGCCGATCGGGATCAGCATACCCGTGCCGAACGCCTGCACAATGCGGCCAAGCAGCAGGACGGGGAAGCTTCCCGCCGCGGCGCCGACGGCGCTGCCGATCACCAGCAAGGCAACGGTGAAAAGGTACAGCTTTTTGGTGGGGATACTGCGGTATAAAAAGGCCGAGATCGGCACCATGACCGCCGCGCCCAGCATATAGGCGGTGGAAAGCCATTGCACCGTCGCCACGCCGACGTTCAGATCCGCCATGATCTGCGTGAACGCCACATTCAGGAACGTCTCGTTGAAGGTGGCCAAAAAGGCGGAAAAAGCGGCCACGAAAATCATCAATTCGGGTCTGTGGGTCTTGCTTGTTACGTTGTTCCGGTTTTGTGTCTGAGTCACAAAAAAACTCTCCTTTCTGATGTTAATTACAGAAAAAAAGCCGCCTTGGCACGGGCGGGCGCTTTTTCGGCAAATGAAAAACGACACACGCCTCAGCCTATGCTCTGTATTACGGTGCCGTAATCAGATTTACTAGCATGGCTAAACATGTGTCGTTACCGTTATTTTTCTGTAATTATAAAGTTGTTGGTGCGTTTGGCACGGGAATTATTTTAGCACAAAATTTTCGCAAAAGTCAATCGGATTTTGGCCGAAAATCCGTCGTCAAATTTCGGCCAACGCCGCCGCCAGCACAGCCAGCAGCCGGTCGTTCTGCTCCGGCAGCTTCACCGCCGCGCGATAGTAGCCGGGCATAAGCCCTGCATAGTTGCTGCAATCCCGCAGCAGCAGGCTGTGCGCCCGGCAGGCTTCGGCCAGCCCCGGCACGCTGCGGAAGAAGATGTAGTTCGCCATCGAGCCGTAAGTGCGGCAGCCGAGCGCCGAAAGCCCCGCCAGCAGGCGTTCCCGCTCGGCTTGCACCAGTGCCCGGGCGCGGGCGACGTATGCCGTCTCCTTAAGCGCCGCCAGCCCCGCCTCCTGCGCGGGGAGGGATACGCTCCACGGCTGGGCGACTTCGGCGAGCGCCGCCAGCAGCGCTTTATCCGCGCAAAGGCCATAGCCCAGGCGCAGCCCCGGCATGGCGTATATTTTGGTAAACGCTTTTAAAATGAACAGGTTGGGGCAGGCGGCCAGCTCCGGTTTCAGCGTGTAGGCGTCCGGCTCGTCCAAAAAATCGTTGAAGCACTCGTCCAGCACCAGGCGGGCGCCGATCTCGCGGCACCTTTGCAAAATTTTTAACAGCAGCGGGCGCGGCACGGCCAGCCCCGTGGGGTTGTTGGGGTTGCAGAGGAACACGATATCCACGCCGGGGGTGAGCGCCTCCAGATAGGCGTCGGTCAGGCGGAAGCCGTCCTCTTCTTTAAGATAGAAGAAATCCACTTGGCAGCCCACCGTGCGCAGAGCCTGCTCGTATTCATGGAAGCCGGGAGCCAGCAGCAGGGCGCGTTTGGGCTTTATCGCCAGCGCCAGCTGGAAGATCAGATCGGCCGCGCCGTTGCCGCAGACGATATACTCCTGCGGCGCCTGCTCATGGTCTGCTATCGCCGCTTTCAGCCTGCGGCACTGCGTATCCGGGTAGGCTGCCGAAGCCGCCGCGCCCGCCGCCGCCGCTTTGACCACGCTCTCCGGTATGCCGAGGGGGTTGATGTTGGCCGAAAAATCAAGCATGTTCTGATAAGTGTAAACGTCGCCGCCGTGAATGTGCATAAGCGCCTCCCGAAAAAATGCTCTCTTAATCATAAATGAAACCGCCGCAAAATGCAAGCCGTCCCCCGCCGGGAATTGCCTTATATTAAGGAAAATTGTGGGAAATTTATGCAATAACTTGGGAAAACCGCTTGCTAAAAGGCGTTGTCCGTGCTATAATATAATGCGCTTTAATCTACGGTAAATATTTTTTGCATAATATATAGCCAATAGCGGAGGTGAAAAAATGACTACTGTGCTGATGATCTTGCAGCTGTTGTGCGCCATTGCGCTGATCGTGACGGTGCTGATGCAGTCCAGCAAGAGCGCCGGTCTTTCCGGCTCTATTGCGGGCGGCGCCGAGACGTTCTTCGGCAAGAAAAAGGGCATGGACGAACTGTTCTCCAAGCTCTCTATCGTGGCGGCGGTGCTGTTTCTGGCGCTGACGCTGCTGCTGGCGGCGCTTTAAGGCCGCCGGGTTTCAATCGTTTTATGGCAAAGTTAGGAGGCTTTTGAGAGAACTATGGATTTCATTTTGAATTATGCCCCGGTGATCGGTGCGCTGGCCGGCGTGCTGGCGCTGCTGTTCGCCGTGGTGCTGGCGAAACGGGTGACGGCTGTGCAGCCCGGCAACGACCGCATGGTGGAGATCATGAACTCTATCCATGAGGGCGCGATGGCTTTTTTGGGCCGTCAGTATAAAACTCTGGTAATTTTCGTTGTGGTGATGGCGCTGGTCATCGTGGGCGCGGGTATGCTCACCGGCGGCACCGAGGGCGGCCTGAACCCGCTGACCGCCATTCCGTTCCTGGTTGGCGCGGTTTGCTCCATTCTGGCCGGCAATATCGGTATGCGTATCGCCACCAAGGCTAATGCAAGAACGGCTAACGCCGCGCAGGAGTCCGGCCTGAACAAAGCGTTGGGCGTGGCATTCTCCGGCGGCGCGGTCATGGGCATGAGCGTGGTTGGTCTGGGTCTTTTGGGCTTGGGCATTGTGATCCTGATCTTCCCCGGCCAGTCCGCCATTATTAACGGCTTCAGCCTGGGCGCTTCGTCCGTGGCATTGTTTGGCCGTGTGGGCGGCGGTATCTACACCAAGGCCGCCGACGTGGGCGCTGACCTGGTTGGTAAAGTCGAGGCCGGTATCCCTGAGGACGACCCGCGCAACCCGGCGGTTATCGCCGATAACGTGGGCGACAACGTGGGCGACGTGGCCGGCATGGGTTCCGACCTGTTTGAGTCTTACGTAGGCTCCGTCATCGCGGCTATCGCTTTGGGCGCGTCTCTGGCCATCGGCGATAACGGCGAGGGCGTTATCGTGCCGTTGCTGCTGGCGGCCTGGGGCATTATCTCCAGTATTATTGCTACTTTCTTCGTCCGCACGGGCGAGGGCAAGAACCCCCAGAAGGCGCTGGACGCCGGTACATATGTGGCGACGCTGCTTTCCATCGTGGGCACGTTCGTTATCTGTAAGTTTGTTTTGCCGGACACTTTCCAGAACGGTATGTACACCAACACCGGCGTGTTTATCGCCAGCGTGGCCGGTCTGGTGGCCGGTACCTTGATCGGCAAGATCACCGAATATTACACCTCGGCTGATTACAAGCCGGTTAAAGACATCGCCGCTTCCTGCGAAACGGGCACGGCGACCAACATCATCTCCGGTATTGCCACCGGCATGACTTCCACCGCGCTGCCGATCATCGTTATCTGCTGCGGTATTGGCGCTGCTTATTACTTCGCCGGTCTGTACGGCATTGCGATCGCGGCTGTGGGTATGCTTTCCACCACCGGCATTGTGGTGGCGGTCGACGCATACGGCCCGATCTCCGATAACGCGGGCGGCATTGCCGAAATGGCCGGTCTGGAGCACCATGTGCGCGAGATCACCGATAAGCTGGACGCCGTGGGCAACACCACCGCCGCTATCGGCAAGGGCTTTGCCATTGGCTCCGCGGCGCTGACCGCTTTGGCGCTGTTCTCCGCTTACACGCAGGCGGCGGGCGTCACCAACATTGATATTATGAACCCGATGGTGGTTATCGGCCTGTTTATCGGCGGTATGCTGCCGTTCCTGTTCTCGGCGATGACGATGAGCGCCGTGGGGCGTTCCGCTTCGCATATGATCACTGAGGTGCGCCGTCAGTTCCGCGAGATCCCCGGGCTGATGGAGGGCACTGCCAAACCGGATTACGCCCGCTGCGTGGATATTTCCACCACCGCGGCGCTGCGTGAGATGGTTATGCCCGCCGTTCTGGCCGTGGTTGCGCCGCTGTTTGTCGGCCTGGTGCTGGGGTCGGAGGCTCTGGGCGGTCTGCTGGCCGGTTCGCTGGTGACCGGCTTCCTGCTGGCCGTGATGATGAGCAACGCGGGCGGCGCTTGGGATAACGCCAAAAAGTACATCGAGGGCGGCAACTTCGGCGGCAAGGGCTCTGACGCACACGCGGCGGCCGTTAACGGCGACACCGTGGGCGACCCGTTCAAGGATACTTCCGGGCCTTCCATCAACATTCTGATCAAGCTGATGACGATCATCGCGCTGGTATTCGTACCGCTGTTCCTGTAAGATACAAAAAAACTGCATAAACCGCCCCTGGGCTTGGCCTGGGGCGGTTTTTTTTGTGCGCGGCGCGCCAGGGCGGGCACAGATACCAAAAAGTTCGTGTTTTTGACGAAAAATAGGCGAAAAAGTATTGCAAACGGAAATGAATAGAGGTATAATAATAGAACAAAGGTGGGGTAGTCTGCCCTTTTTGTGATGTCAAAAAATCCTGTATAGGCGCGCGGGCAGGCGCGACGCGGGTTTGGTATGGCAACGGAGGGGCGGGGCGAACCACAAGATGTTGTATCTATAAACGTTTTTGGTTGTATATGTAGTGAATAATTATTAGTTAGTCAACCTTGCATAAAGCATGACGGGTTTACAGTTCCACAAAGCCTACGAAATTGTAGTAGATGTTGATGTCC
>CANQPG010000030.1 GCA_947625705.1 uncultured Peptococcaceae bacterium
CGCCCCCTCCATCGCCGCCCGCACCAGCGCGGCCATCGCGTCCTGTTCCGCTTCCGGTACGTCGAAGATCAGCTCGTCATGCACCTGCAAAAGCATGCGGCTTTTAAGCCCCTGTTCCCGCAGCATTTTATCTGCTTTAAGCATGGCCAGCTTGATGATATCCGCCGCCGTGCCCTGAATGGGCGTATTGAGCGCCGTCCGCTCGGCCATGCTCCTCAAGTTGAAGTTGCGGTTATTAAGATCGGGCAGCCAGCGCTTGCGACCGCACAAGGTTTTAACATAGCCGTCGCGCTTGCCCGCCGCCACAATGTCGCTCATATAGCGGCAGACCCCGGCATAGCGCCCCAGATACGCGTCGATATACGCCCCGGCCTCGGCGCGGGTTATGCCCAAGTCCTTGGCAAGGCCGTAATCGCTGATACCGTAAACGATGCCGAAATTGACCGCCTTGGCGCTGCGGCGTTCCGCCGGGGTCACGCTTGCGATCGGCTTGCCCAAAACCTCCGCCGCCGTCCGCGCGTGAATGTCCTCGTTATCGAAAAAGCTCTGTTTCAGCACCGCGTCGTCGGAAATATGCGCCAGCACGCGCAGCTCGATCTGCGAATAGTCCGCCGCCAGCAAAACGCAGCCGGGCGAGGCGTGAAAAGCGCGGCGGAGCTTGCGCCCCATCTCTGTCCGCACCGGGATATTCTGCAAATTCGGGTCGGTGGAGGATAAGCGCCCGGTCTCGGTCACCGTCTGGTTAAACGTGGTGTGGATACGCCCGTCGGCGCGGATCAGCTCCTGCAGCCCCACGGCGTAGGTGCCGCGCAGCTTGCTGGCCGAACGGTAATCGAGTATCTTCCCGGCAATTTCATAGCCCATCGCCGCCAGATTTTCCAGCACCTCTACGTTGGTGGAATAACCGGTTTTGGTCTTTTTCGCCGCCGGCAGGTGCATTTCCTCAAACAAGATCTCGCTCAGCTGCTTGGGCGAGTTGATGTTAAATTCCCGCCCGGCCAACGTGTAGATACGTGCCGCAGCGTCCGCTTCCAGCGCAGCAAATTCATTGTCCAATTCCTTAAGCGTTGCGAGGTCTGCCCGGATACCCGCCGCCTCCATGCCGGCCAAAACGTCGGCAAGCGGCAGCTCAATATCCCGGTAAAGCCCGGTCAATTCCTCCGCCGCCAGCTTGGCCATGATCACGTCTTGCAGCCCCGGCAGGTAACTCAACCCCAGCGCCGCCAGATCAGCCGCCGCGTGCGCTTTCTCCACCGGCTTCGGCTTATCCAGATAGGCCGCGGCCAGCGCCAACGCCTGATAGTCATTTGCCGCCGGGTTCAGCAGATACGCCGCCAGCGCCAAATCGTCCCGCTCACCGTCAAGCTTTGCCCCGCCCGCCGTAAGCAGCGCCGTTTGCAGCGGCTTGATGTCGCAGCCCGTAAGCTTTTTAGCCGATAGCCAGCCCGCGTTTGGCAGCAATTCCTCCTGCGCAACAACATATATCGCATCAGGCTGCGCCGCGTCGGCCAGCGCGATTTGGCCGCCGTAAGCGTTCAGCAGCAATTCCCCTGCCCCGGCCAGTTTGGCCGCCGCATCACCCGCCGTCGCCATGACATATGCGGGTATTGCCGCGTCCTCATTCATGGTAAGCTGGGTAGCCGCAACACTTTCCAGCGGCTTCAGCAGGCTGGAAAAGCCCAAACGGCGGTAAAAATCGATCAGCGGCTGGTTGGCCGCCAGCGGCTTGGCGGCATAGTCGTATTTCGTCAAATCGTCGAAGCCCGCCATATCGCAGTCAATTATCGCCAATTTGCGGGAAAGCAAGGCGCTCTCCCGCCCCTCCACGAGCTTTTTGTGCAGCGCCTTGGCGGTGATGCTGTCGATATTGGCAAGCACGCTGTCCAAATCGTGGTATTCGGCCAGCAGCTTCAGCGCCGTTTTTTCGCCGATACCCGCCACGCCGGGGATATTGTCGGACGCGTCGCCCATCAGCGCTTTCAGGTCGATCATCTGGGCGGGGGTCAGGCCGTAATGCTCCATGAGCGCCGCCTCGTCCCAAATTTCCGTCTGGCTGATACCCTTTCTGGTCATGATGACGCGGATATTAGGCTCGATCAGCTGAAAGCTGTCGCGGTCGCCGGTCAAAATCAGCGCGTCATCGCCCGCCGCCGCGGCATGTTTGGCCAGCGTCCCGATGATATCGTCCGCCTCAAAGCCGGCAACTTCCTCCCAGCGCACTCCCATCGCGTCCAGCATTTGCTTGCACGTCTCAAACTGGGGCGAGAGCTCGCTCGGCGTGGCGGCGCGCTGCCCCTTATAATCCGCATACATATCGGTGCGGAAAGTGTGGCGGCTTTTATCAAAGCAGACGGCCACACGGCCGGGCTTCTGCTGCTCTAAAATACGGTTGAACATGGTGGCAAAGCCGTACACCGCGTTGGTGTATTCCCCCTGCGCGTTGGTCAAAATCGGCAGGGCGAAAAACGCCCGGTGCAGCAGCGAGCTTCCGTCCACGATCAGAAATTTTGCGTTTGCCATAGCAACACCTCAACTGTTTTAATAGTATAATTATAACCCAAATGCGCCGTCACATCAATATAAAAACAGAGCGCGGTTTTTGGCCGCGCCCTGCGAATTTCACATTGATTTGGGCTTAGATATCCAGCTTTTCGATCAATTCCTCCGGGATATCGGCGTTGCTGTATACGTTCTGAATATCGTCGTAATCCTCCAATTTCCCCAGCAGCGTCAGCACTTTCTGCGCCGTTTCCTCATCGGTGATCTCAATGGTGTTGGCGGGGATCATGGTGATCTCCGCCGTTTCGGTGGCAAAGCCTGCCTCCTCCACCGCGTTCTTCACGGCTTCCAGCTCGTCGGGCGCGGTGATGATCTCGATCTGCTCCTCGTCGGGGATAACGTCCTCGGCGCCGGCGTCCAAGGCTGCCAGCATCAGTTCGTCCGGGTCGACGCCCTCGGCGGGCACCGTCATGCGGCCTTTGCGCTCAAACATATAAGATACGCAGCCCGTCTCGCCCAAATTGCCGTTGTTACGGGAAAAGATGTAGCGAATATCGCTGGCCACGCGGTTGCGGTTATCCGTCAGAAGCTCGCACATGATAGCCACGCCGCCCGCGCCGTAGCCCTCGTAAACGATCTCCTCATAGGCCACGCCCTCAAGGTTGCCCGCCGCTTTCTGGATGGCGCGGTTCACGTTATCCATCGGCATGTTGGCGGCTTTCGCTTTCTGCACACAAAGGCGCAGACGGAAGTTGGCCGAAGGATCCGGCCCGGACTGCCGTACCGCCACGAAGATCTCCTTGGAAATTTGCGTGAACACCTTGGCACGCGCCGCGTCGGCCTTGCCTTTCTTATATTTAATGGTTGACCATTTATTATGACCCGACATATCAAAACCCTCCAAAATGCAAAAAAATCTGTGTCTAAACTATTTTACTCCAAAACTTGTCCGCTGTAAAGACGGTTTATAAAAATTTTGCCGCAAATTCATTTAGCCCCGCCGGAGATAAGGCCGGATAAGCCGCTCTCACCGGATATCCCGCCGAAATTCATATACGTTTCGGGTATCGGCCCCACGATAACGCTTTCCACCAGCGGCAAAGTGTCGCATATTTTGGTGAACGTGGTCTGAAACGGCAGCAGTATTCCCACCTCCACCGTGATATCCAGCATAACGGTGTGCTTGGTCTGGTTGATACCGGCGGCGGTAAACTCGTCCCTGATCTCGGTGGAGACGGAGCCGATCGGCAGCAGCGCCACCACCAGGTTCGGCCCCTTGTCCGCCAGCAGCAAATGCCCGGTAAGCAAGCCCAGCGGCACCTCGATATCGCTGCGGGAGAGATTGCCGAGCTTCTCCTCCAGATCGCGCGCGATGGAGGTGACCAGCCGCGTGATTTTGACGGTATCGGGCTGCATTAATGTGACGCGGCCGTTTTCGTCGGTGGAGACGTTGATCAGCTGCTGATACGCCACGCCGTTGCCCAGCTGGTCATAAACGGCCTCGTTGATCAGCCGCACGACGGCCAAATGCACCCGCTGCGCCGCCACTTTTTCCACAATAGGCCGCAGCGCCCCGTCCAGCAGCACGCACCCGGCAATCAAGCAGACCAGCACGGCCAACACCAGCGGCCATCTGGGGCGCCTAAAGCCCCCGCGCCGCCCGAAGCCCTGCCTTTTCAGCGCACCCCTCATAGCCTCACCCAAAGCGGAGTTTTCTTCTTAAAACCCTATGCCGCGCGGCTTTGAATATGACAACGGAAAAATATTGCCACTTTCGGATAGTTGTGGTATACTATGTGATGATACTTTAATCTATGGCCTATTCGGCGCATGGCGCTATCTGTGATATTCAGGAGGTATAGACAATGACAACAGACAATAAGAGGCCGAGGCCGGGGGCAGAAAACGCCGCCGCGCCGCCCGAAGCACCCAAACCCAAAAAGAAACGCAAGCTCAGGAAGAAGCGCGTTGTGGCCGCTATCCTCGGCGTCTTACTTATTCTATGTATTATCGCCGCGGTATGCACGGCGGTTTACGTGGCTGTCGTGCTGAAAGATCTGCCGGATTGGGACGAGACCGTCCTCCTTTCCGATAAGACGACGTTCCTCTACGACGAAAACGGCGAGGTGTTCTCCGAGCTTCATTCCAGCGAAAACCGCACATATGTTACGCTGGACGATATGCCCGATTATCTGATCGACGCTTTCCTCGCCACCGAGGATACGCGTTTCTATCAGCACCACGGTATCGACATTATCCGTATCGGCGGCGCGCTTTTGGCGGATATCAGATCGGGCGGCGCTTCGCAGGGCGCCAGTACCATCACCATGCAGCTGGCGCGCACCGCGATCTTGAACGATTACGACAAAAAGCTGGCGCGTAAAATCAAGGAAGCCGTGCTGGCGTTCCAGCTGGAAAGCGAATACTCCAAGGACGAAATCCTGGCGCTGTATCTGAACGAAATTTACTTCGGCCACAGCGCTTACGGCGTGCAGGCGGCCAGCCAGACCATCTTCGGCAAGGACGTGCAGGATATCGACATGGCCGAGGCCGCAACTCTTGTGGGCGTTATCCGCAACCCGAAGCTTTATTCGCCGCTTTATGACCCGGAGGCTTCCGACCGCGTGAAGCGCCAAGTGCTGAAGAACTTGAGCGAATATACCGATAAATACCCGGCTGCCGACATCGCGGCCGCCAAGGAGGAGGTCGTGCAGACGGGCGAATCCGCCTACACCGCCGCCTATAACCACCCGTGGTACACCGACTACGTTATCGATGTGGCCGAGGATATCCTGATCGAGCAGGGCTATTCCGCCGCTTCCATTTACACCGGCGGCTTCCGTATCTACACCACGCTGAATGATCAGGTGCAGACGCTGATGGAAGAAGCTTACGCCGACGCGGGCAACTTCCCCGAAACTTATTCGGCGGATCTGGTGGAAAGCGCGATGGTCGTCCTCTCCGCTGATGACAACTCCATTCTCGGCCTGGTCGGCGGGCGTGAATACACCACCAGACGCGGCTATAACCGCGCCACCGGTATGAAACGCCAGCCCGGCTCCACCTTCAAACCCATCGCGGCCTATGCCCCGGCCATCGAGGCCGGTTATGCCCCCGCCACCGTGGTGAACGACGTGCGCACCACGTTCGGCGGCAACTGGACGCCCGTCAACTATGACGGCAAATACCGCGGTATCATTTCCATGCGCGTCGCCTGCCAGAACTCCGTCAACGTCGCCAGCGTTAAGATATTGCAGCTGGCCACCGTGCCCGCCTCGCTGCAAATGCTGAGCCATCTGGGCATTGATCTGGCCGAACAGGATAACAACCTGAGTATCGCTCTCGGCGGCCTGACCTATGGCGTATCCCCGCTGCAAATGGCGGCAGCCTACGGAACTTTCGCCAACAGCGGCGTGTATACCGAGCCCTGGTGCATCTCGCGTATCGAGGATACCGCAGGCAATGTCATCTATGAATCGGAGCTGAACCAGAACGTCGCCATGAAAGAGACGACGGCCTATCTGGTGACGGATATGCTGCGCACCGTAACCACCGCCGGCACCGGCACCCGCGCCCAGCTGCCCAACCGCGACGTGGCTTCCAAAACCGGCACCGTGCAGCTGCCTGACCTCGATTATTTCAAGGGGCTGAACGGCAACCGCGACGCCTGGTTTGCCGCCTTCACGCCGGAAATGGTCGGCGTGGTCTGGATGGGCTATGACAACGACAAGGACGAAAACGGCAAGGTGCAGTATTTGCGCCAGATCTACGGCGGTAAATATCCCGCGCTGATCTGGAAGTACGTTATCGGCGGCGCGAGCACGGACTTGCCCGGCTCCCGCTTCACCCGCCCGGCGGGCATTGTCTCGCTGACGGTGGACGCCTATACCGGCATGCTGCCCAGCGACACCACCACCAAAACCGTGACCGAGCTGTTCGATAAGGACAACGTGCCGACGACCTCCGGTGAGGCCGCCACGTCTTATGTGCTCTGCACGGCCACCAACCTGCTGGCCACCGAATACTGCCCCGAAACCAGAACGATCTACCGTCTGAAAGAACCGGACGAGAATAATCAGGTCGGCGGCGGCGCCAGCGCCGTGCCCAGCGCCTATTGCACCGTGCATAAAGCGCCGGTGGTGACGGATATCCCGAGCGTTGACCCCGACCCCAATGGCGGCAACAGCGGTGACGATACCCCAACCGGCAGCCAGACGCTGGCCGCCCCCACCGGGGTGACCGCCGTCAAGCGCACCGATACGGCGGCTTACGTCAGCTGGAGCAACAGCAATGCCGGCAGCCTGAAATACCAGGTGGAATACTGGGAGGGCGAGAACACGCCCCACTCCATCACCACCTACTTCACCGATTTGACGGTTTCCAACCTGACCGCCGGCGGCAGCTATAACTTCCGCGTGCGCGCCGTGACCGACGCCGAGGACGCATACAGCCCGTGGTCGGACGCGATAACGCTGAGCCTGGAATAACAAACGAACACCCCTTAGCCTGTTTGCCAAGGGGTGTTTTCATCTGCGTTTTTTCGGCGGTGGATACGGCCTCCGCTCGTCCGTCAAGCCCAGCAGATAATCAACGCTGACGTTGTAGAACTTCGCCAAGTTAACTAAAACATCTGCGGGTATTCCACGCCTGCCAACCTCATAGGAAGAATAACAGGTTTGACTGCATTGCAAATATGCCGCCAATTCCCGTTGAGCCAAATCACTATCTTCACGCAAATCTCTTATTCGTTTATACATTACACCTATCCTCTTGGTCTCTTTTTCGTAGGTGGATACGGTTTTTTAACATCTGTCAAGCCCACCAAATAGTCCATGCTCACGCCGTAAAACTGCGCTAATTTTATCAAAACTTCAATGGGCATATTCCTGATGCCAGTCTCATAATGGGCATAGGCAGTTGAAGAACAATGCAGATAAGCCGCTACATCTTTTTGCAGCAAATCATGGTCTTCGCGCATATCCCGAATTCTTTTATACATTGTGTAATACTCCTTAAATAACCATCTACACAAAGTATAAATAATACAATTTGTACTCTTTTATTCGCTGTCCGCTTTGTAGAATTTTATTTTGAGTAGTATTGCCCCTCTTATAATTCTTTTTTAGACTTATTTCGACTTAAGGGGGCGCAGTAGATGAATTTGTGGCGGGAAATTGCCAGTTTGCTTTGGCACAGCAGCACATGTCCGATATGCGGTGCGCCAAGAGATGGTGAGCTGCTTTGCCCTGCCTGCCGCAAGACGCTGCACGAATTGCAGAACTGCCCGCATTGCGCCAACTTCATCGCCAAGGGGCGCGCAACGATACACGCCTGCCCGCGCTGCCCGGAAGTTTCGGCCATGCTGGCCTGCTTTCCATACACGGCGGAATTGCGGGAGCGCCTGCGCCTGTTGAAATACTATCGCAAAGCACAGATCGCCGCCGATTTTGGCGGTTTGCTGGCCGCAAGGTGGCATGATTTTGCCGCCGACGCCGATGCGATAGTGCCTGTACCGCTGCACCCCGCCCGTTTCGCCGAGCGCGGCTATAACCAGAGCGAGCTTTTGGCCAAAGCGCTTAGCCGCGAGCTGCAAATCCCGGTTTACGCCCACGCCGTCAAACGCACCAAGAACACCAAAGCGCAGCACAGCCTTTCGCCCCGGGAGCGCGCCGAAAATCTGCAAAGTGCCTTTGCCGCCGGGCGAGACCTCCCCAAGGTGAACGGCAAGCGGATCATTCTGCTGGACGATATCATCACCACCGGCGCCACCATGCGCGGCTGCGCCGAAATTCTGCGCTCCGGCGGCGCGGCGGCGGTTTACGCCCTGGCCGTGGCCGGCCATTTGGACAAATAATTTATCAAAAAACCCTTGCAAAATCGCCCGGAAAGTAGTATTATATTGGGGTAGCCATTACATACGGGCGATTAGCTCAGTTGGGAGAGCGCTGCGTTCGCAACGCAGAGGTCGAGGGTTCAAGTCCCTTATCGTCCACCAATACATAAAAATCCGAACATCGAAAGGTGTTCGGATTTTGTGTGTTTTACACCGAAAAACCTATAACCGCCGCAGTCTTTCGACTTGCGGCGGTTTTGCGTATAACCACATAAATACCACAGACAGGTGGTGAGTGCTATACCTGCTTCTCTTGTTCCAACACCCGGCAGTAATCCGCCAAAATATCTGCATTGAAACAGCCCGGAGACTTGCCGCTAAATCCTCTCGAATTTTCCGATATGACACGGCCAGCACAGATTGGATATGAACGATCGGCCATTTCCACCCCACGGCTCTCCACATGGTTAAGCCTTTTGGTTGGATAGCGTTTTCAATCCGTTACAAACATAGTTTGCTGACTTGGTATATCGCAACACTATATATTGCCGCTATGCCCTCTATTTTCGGTGACATGATGCAATATCGTGCGCCACGGCAGCCTCAAATATTTCATCATACGCCCAATGTGCGGCGGCAACGTCGGTAAACGGCATAGCCGGCTTCGCGGCATCCGGCTGCAGTTCCGGTGTACGGTCATAAGCGCGGTTGAAAACCTTTACCGCTTCGGCGCGGGTTATATAGTCATTCGGGCGGAAAGTGCCGTCCGGGTAACCGCTCAAATAACCGGCCTTGGCCAGCTTACCAATGGAAACCGCCGCCCAATTATCATTCACGTCCGGGAAGTTCGCCGCCGCATTATCCTGCAATTGCAGCACCTCAATCAGCAGCGAAGCAAATTCGGCACGGGTTATGTAAGCGTCAGGGCGAAATTCCCCGTTTGCATAGCCTGCTGCGATACCTTTATCAGCGGTAAAACCAATATAATCGGCACACCAAAGCTCAGGTTTGACATCGGAGAACCTGGCGGCAGAATAAGATTTGTCAGCATCAAAACCAGCGTCAAGGCGCGCAATAATGGTCACGCACTCTCCCCGTGTCAGTTTATTCTCCGGGCGGAACAAGCCGTCCACATAGCCTGTCATATAAGCGGTGTGCTGACCGGCAGGCTCAACAACTTCAATGGGTTCAGTGGGCTTGGTCGGCTCGGTCGGTTTGGGAGAACCGCCGGAAGAACCGGAGCCTTTCTTTTTAACCTCAAAAGCAACTGTCATAGTAACGGTATGTCCGTCGCCGTCGGCAACAGTGACCGTATCGGAGTATTTACCCGCGGCTAAACCGTCTTTCGGTTTCACGGTGAATTCCGCCGTTGCGCCGATACCCAAATCGCCGGAAGCAAACGGTGTTACCTCAAAGCTGCTATCTGACGGCAGCGAGACACTAAGCCCCGCGGCTGCCGTGCCGCCCGTGTTTTTGACGCTGACCGTAACCGCGTCAATCGGCTTATATCCCACCTTAACAGTAGCAAAGGTCTGACTCTCCGGGGATAACTGCAATGCGGCGGCAGTCGTAACCTCAAACGTAACCGTCATAGTAACAGTGTGTCCGTCACCGTCGGCAACAGTCACCGTATCGGAATATTGACCCACGGCCAAGCCGTCTTTCGGCTTAACGGTAAATTCCGCTGTTGCGCCAATTCCCAAATCGCCGGAAGCGAACGGTGTTACCTCAAAACTGCTCTCTGCCGGCAGCGATACACTAAGCCCCGTGGCCGCCGTGCCGCCGGTGTTCTTGACGCTGACCGTGACCGCATCGATGAGGTCATAACCAACAGTCTGCTTACCAAAATCCTTTGTGGTCAGCGAAAGCTGCAAAGCAGTGGGAATTTTGTCCATAGTAAAGTTTTGACTGGATTTATCTTCCGTGATATTCGTCAGGTTGATCTGCGCCGGGGTAAAGCTGTAATGCTGGAAATCGGGCACAAGCAGCAGATCGCTCCCCTCATCCACCTGCAAGGAATAGGTGCCGTCAGGCGCAGTCACAGTGCCGCCAATTTTCACGCCGCCCTGCGGATTGCCGTCCCGCGTTACCATGCCGGAAACCGTATATTTCGGCTTAAGCTCTTGGAAATCCAGCCCGGACATATCCTCCGAAATCAATGTCAACGTGCGGGCGGCCGGTTCAAAGGTTTTCCCGGCAAGCGTCGGCGTCAGCGCCAAATTAACGCCGGGGCGCACCACCAACTGATATGTGCCGTCCGCCGCCGTCGTCGTGCCGCCCACATTAACGCCGGCCAGCGGGCTGCCGTCTTTAGCCAGAATTTTGCCGCTTAGGGTGTAGGTGATCTCCGTAGGGATAAAATTGTTGCCGGGCGTATTCGCCGCCACCGGGCCGACTGTTATGCTTGCCGGCGCAAATGTATAACCATCTAATTCCGGGGTAATGGTTACGCTTTTGCCCTGCTGAACTCGCAGCTTAAAATTGCCTTGACTGTCGGAACGCTTGTTGCCGATTTTAACGCCGGGCAGCCCCACATTGCCGGAAACGTCGTAATACGGCAGGGATTCGTCATAAAACGTAATCAGAAAGGCTTTCGCATGATAGCTTGCGTAATAGTTATCCGTAACATATATAGTTCCCGATCCGCCAACCGCATATTGACGGCCGTCAATCAGGATCCCACTGGTGGCTGCATTTTCCCCAAACTCCGTCTGATAATCAGATTGATACCGGTGCACCCAGTCAATACCGCCATCCAGATTAAACTTCACGGCAGCAGGCTCGGTACGGTAATAATTATTCAAATGCCAATGGTCATGCGGCGTACCAGAATAATATTCACGGTGAAACTTGCAGTTTACCATAGCCATAATGCCGTCTTCGGCTGGGGCAACATCAAAGAATTTGAAGTAATGGGGCGTATTGTTAACTACGCCCGCGATCAATTCGGCGGCCTCCGGCGTAGCATCATTGAACCCATTAGACCAAATCTGCGTCCCGTCATTATTATAGTAAGCAATATGCCCCTCATCAAAAGTATTACCGTCAAAGACGGCGGCAAATTTACCGTCCGGCATAGCAGTTATAGCCACGCACGTGTCGTTTGGCAGAAAGTGCTCCGCCTTTTGCCAAAGCACATTGCCCGCTTGATCGAAAGCGACAAAGGTTGCGTCCGTTATATTGTCGTCTGTTGCACCGGCAGCCGCAATACCACTCCAATCGCCGGTGCCAAAGCAGTCTTTATGGGAAGAACCGCCGGCGATAATTGTGCCGTCTGTCAGCACATCAACAGCATTGAAGCCATTATATTTATCGCCGGAGATTTCCTTACGCCAAAGAATATTCCCCGCGGCGTCTAATTTTACGGCTATCGCTTTGCCGGGAGAATGCATATAACCGTAGCTATTGGACGCCCGACTGTATCCACCCACCACGACAACACCGCCGTCCGGGCAGCAGGCTATGCCGTTAAGCCGGCCATAATCATACTCATTATTATCAACCTTATACACATAGTTCGGTATAATCGTGAGCCATTGTTTTTGCCCATTCAAATCAAATTTAACCGCAAAGCCGCCTTCGTCAGCTTCGCCCTCGGCAATCTCGCAGCCTGCAAAATCACCGCCGTGCACGCCGCTAATCCCCAAATCAAAATTGCCTATGGCCACATAGCCGTCTTCAACTGCCGTTACATCGCTTAAGAAAGTGCGATAATCTCCGCCGAAATTATGTATCCACTGCTGCTCGCCGTCATAGCCATATTTGGCAATATAGCCCTCATAGCCAATGAAATCATCTGTTGTTTCATGCGGTGCCAGCTCCAGCAGATCCTCCGCGCCAAATGCGCCATAACTTATCGAACCAACCTCTACCAGGCCGCTGCCGTCCGGCGCGGCGGCCAAGTCATTACAAGTTATTGAGCTGTGAATGCCCGCACCGGTCAATAATGACCCTGATGTGCGGCGGAACAACTCCTCGTCTTCCTGCACAACGGTATAGTGATACTCCGACACGGCGCTTTTTTTGCCGCTGTCGGTGATCGCAATGGCTTTAAGCGTGGTATTGGAAAGCAGTTGAATGGGCTTGCCGGTATAAACCAAACTGCCTGTGTTGGGCGTTGTGCCATCCATGGTGTAATAGATTGTCGCGTTCGGCTCGCGGCAAGACAATGAAACTGTCTTAAATTGATACCATTTGCCCTCTGCCGTATTGCTTCTGGGCGGAGCGATAGCGTTAACACCGGGGCTGAAAGCGGCATAACTGATGTTAGACTCACGGCTGGGGTTATAACCGGAAACCCGCTTATGCTTAACCAGCGCTGCGCCGGGGCCTAAATCAACCGAGGCGGTTCCTGTATAAAACTTCGGCTGAATAGCGTTAAATACGCTCTCGCCCCTAAAACCGTGCCGCCCGGTAGGCTCGTTCAGCGTCAAGGCGATATAAAAATCCAGCATCAAATCGTCCATTGTGATATAAGGATTGAACTTGCGCATTGCCTCCTGTATGCACAGACCACTCCGTTCCTCGCTCTGAATAATATAAGGAAACAGCGCCTCGCCGCCGCCTGCCAGATCCTTGGTTTGGATGCGCAGATACTGCATAAACAGATAATAAAGAGCATAATGCGGCAGAGGGTCGTCGTCCGAAAACTCCGTCAGCGACATACCCGGCTGATAATATTGGTTATAACTATTAATGCGCATAGTCTGAGGGCCGTAGATTAGATGTTCCGCCGACATTGCCAAACCCTCGTCGATCCAACTAGGCAATGGATTAACATGTTCCGTGGTATAGTAAGAGGCCTCAATCAAATGCTGCAGTTCATGCACCAAAGTACCTTTAATACTGGTTAAATCACCGTTAGAGGGAATCGACGGATAGGTGTCAATATGAATGGCGTCCATCTTATTGGTATCGTCAGTAAGCAAATCCCTCGGCGCAAACAGACCGCCAATATAAAAGCTGGTATCCGGGTAGCTGTCCTTGATATCATAAAGCAAGATCGCGGTTTTACCGTCTTCGTCACGGTCATAAATTGGGCCAAATGCTTCCTGCTCCTGCAAGTGGATCTTAGCGTCATATTCCGCGCCCAGTTCCGTCGCCACCTCATCGGCCACATTATGCTCGCCGTCTTTCTCCAGCCAAACATTGCAGTACTGCCCGCAGTATTTCAGCACAAACTCGGTTTCTATGTATTCGTTATTTTTATAATCAATCGCGAAAAAAGTCCGCTCGTCGCCGTATTGCGGCGGTTCAGAGTCAGCCGCCCGCCGGGCAGCATAGGAGCGACTCACCGTTGTGATACGGTCCAGATCCTGCGGTTCAATAGCGTAAATCATACGCCCGCCCTCTTCGCGGCTGTTCAGAATATTCGGAGGCATATTCTCCGTTTCCTCCTCTGCCGAAAGCACGTCGGGCATATTCCCCGATGCTACTTTGCTGCTGCCGAGAACCTGCCCGTTATAGGCAATAAAATATTGCCCGTCATACGGCGCGGTCAAATCCACCGCAGCCGCCAACGCCTGCGCCGCGCACAGTCCAAACAGCAGCATGGCAACTAACAATACCCGCCAAACCTTACTTTTCATCGCCATCTACTCCTTATACATTTCATTACATACATTGTCAACCTTTCCTATAAAAGCAATTATAGCACCATCGACAAAACAATACAACGGTTACCCCGTAGAAAGTATAAGAGCCGTAGCAATTTACGGCTCTTTTTTATGTAGATTTGCTTTTATCTAGTTACTCTTTATCGTTATCTCTTTCTTCTGTTTCCTCATCTCAAGCTGCGCGAATACGCTTGTACTTGAAAAGCTGAATTTTATGTATTGACATCGGTTTCATATCTCCCCGCAGTCAAAACTTTAAGCAGCCCACAGCAGCCTGCCGCCACGTCCTGCCAAGTTGCCTCAAAATCGCCTATATACCAAGGTTCAGCACACTGCCAGAGCGGTGGATATACCGGATGGCCTATTTTCTCGGTGCCGATCGCTGCCAACTCAATGTAAAACTGCCCTTCCAGACCGGCTTTCTGCACCATAGCTTTCATTACAAACTCTGCCATAGAACTCATGCAAATGTTACCAAGGCAGACAAAGAGAAGACTAATGCCCATATTTCAATCCTCCACCATATATTACATTAAATAATACAAACGCCGCAGTCTTTCAACTTGCGGCGGCTTTGTTTATGACCACATAAATAACACAGACAGAGGTTTAGTCATTGATTATACAACATACACTACCACAGTGTTTGGGCAATAGCCAGAACTTGGTTCGCAGTTGGCTTTTTATTATTTACTGCGTCCCAAAACCGACATGATCAGCCACATATGTACACATCTTCTGAGTTTTGCCTTATTGTCAAATTATCCACTATCTCTCGCTTTTCCTGCTGATATTATTGATATGCCATATGCAGTATAGCAGACTATCCTTAGGTTTTCCAAAAATCTATGTAAAATTTCTCACATACCTGTGCAATACCAATACAAACAAATTTTGCTTGGGAAACCGGCATATTTGCCTTGACGATTTGCCGTTGATTCAATATACTAAAACTATCGGAAAGGGGGCGGACGCTGCCATGGATCTGCGTGTTTTGAATTACTTTCTGACCGTTGCCAAAGAGGGCAATATTACCCATGCCGCCGACATTCTGCATATCACTCAGCCCACGCTCAGCCGGCAGCTAAGGGATTTGGAAGTTGAACTTGGAGTTACGCTATTTCACCGGGGCAATCGGCAAATTTCGCTCACTGACGCCGGGGTGCTTTTACAGCAGCGGGCTGCGGAATTGGTGACGCTTCTGGATAAAACACAACGGGATTTGACCGACCAGCAAAATCTGGTGGGAGGAACGGTCTCGATCGGCTGTGTGGAGTCCTCAGTTTCCAAGCTGCTGCCGGATATCCTTGCCTCGTTTGCCAAGGCGCACCCCATGGTGCAGTATGATCTATACAGCGCCAATGGCGATGACATCAAAGCCAAGCTGGATCGTGGTGAAATTGACTTAGGCTTTCTGCTGGAGCCGGTGGAGACCGCCAAATATGACTTTATCCGCCTGCCCTGCCAAGATGTTTGGGGAGTCCTTGTGGCGCAAAATCACCCACTGGCGGAGCAGGGCTTTATACCGCTGGAGGAAGTCCGCAAACTGCCGCTGATACTGCCCCGGCGGAAAATCGTGCAGGAAGAGATCGCCAGCTGGTTTGGCGTAGAAAAAAGCCGGCTGAACGTCTTTGCCGTCCACAACCTGCTGACCAATGCCACACTTTTGGCAGAAGCCGGGCTGGGCTATCCCATCTGTGTGCAGGGCGCCTATACGATACGCCAAACCGAGGGCGTCTGCTTTCTGCCCATTGTCCCGGAGCGTACCTCCGGCCATGTGCTGGCATGGCAGAAAAACCGTATCTTTGCTTCCGCCACCACCCTGTTCATTGAACATATCAGAAATACGCTTCAGGCATAACAAGGCAACTAAAATAAGTATTAGACATTTTAACTCTGTGCCGCTAAAATATAAGCACAGGGAACAACCGGCAAACGGGGTAGCCCGTCTGCCGGTTATTTTTTATATCACCGATTTAAGGAGGAGAATGTATGAAAAAACTTATCGCATTATTTATCGCTCTCGCTCTTGTATGTTCTCTGGCCGCCTGCGGCAGTGATCAACAAGCCGAAAACAACCCGACGCCGCAGACGGCAACCCCTGCTGCGGAAAACCCGGCGGAATCCACTCCCAATTCAGAAACCGAGGAGAACGGCAAGGTGCTGGTGGCCTGTTTCTCCGCCACGGGCAACACGCTTACCTTGGCGGAATATATCGCCGATGAATTTGACGCCGACCTCTATGAGATCGTCCCGGAAACGCCCTACACCGCCGCCGACTTGGATTGGAACGATTCCTCCAGCCGCACTACCGTTGAAATGAACGACCCGGATTCCCGTCCCGCCATCTCCGGTTCGGTGGAAAACATGGACGATTACACCGTCGTGTTCCTGGGTTATCCCATTTGGTGGAGCAATGCTCCCCGCATAATCAGTACGTTTCTGGAAAGCTACGATTTCAGCGGCAAAACCATCATTCCGTTCTGTACCTCCGGTGGCAGCGGCATTGGTTCCAGCGCCGCCAACCTCCACGATCTGACCACTGACGCCACATGGCTGGCCGGCAGCCGCTTCAGCGCCGGGACTTCCCGCGAAACCATCGTGGATTGGGTGAACGGACTGGAGCCGGATCTGAACGTAACGGCAGAGTAAATGGCAAATAGGAGCAAGCAAAGTGAACAAAAGATATATTGGCCGTATTGCGGTTTCCGCCGTCGGCATGGGCTGTATGGGGCTGTCGCATGCGGCGAGCCAATGCCGTGTGCCATGTGAC
>CANQPG010000031.1 GCA_947625705.1 uncultured Peptococcaceae bacterium
AACGTGGCCAATGGTGCCGATGTTTACATGCGGCTTGGTGCGTTCAAATTTCTGTTTTGCCATTTTTCTTCCTCCATAATTTTTTTCATAAATTTTTATTAATTCCTGCCCAATCAAAGCCAACCTATATCTGAGAGTATATCCAGATATTTTCACTCTATATTTTAATGCAAAAAGCTGCGCTTGTCAATCAGCCAAGGCAATTTTTCCGCCGCAGGCGCAGCAGTATTTAAGCATTAATCCAACTTATGATTTTAATATTTTATATATATTTCACAAATTTAAGCCCAAGATGTATACTATAAGGAAGAAATGCGCATTTTAGCGACAAATTGCGCTTGGAGAAAGAAGGTCGGATACCATGCCAACACGTCGTGCCCATATCCACGCGCCGCTGCCGCCGCACCATAAGCTGCATGGCAAAAAGGCGTTCAGCTTTGTGCTGGGGCCGCTGCTGTTCGCGGCCAGTCTCGCGCTGCTTGCGGGCTTTGCATTCCCCGTGCGGGCGGCGGTGGGGCTTTTGCTGTGGATGTGCGTCTGGTGGGTGCTGCTGCCGGTGCCGGTGGCCGTAACCGCCTTTCTGCCGATCATCGTCAACGCCTGCCTAAACCTGGTGCCGATGGGTACGGTCACCGGCAAATATTTCAGCGAGATCACCATTCTGCTGCTGGGTGCGGATCTGCTCTCCCTCTCGTGGGAAAAATGCGGGCTGGATAAGCGGCTGGCCATGCGGGCGCTGTGCGTCATCGGCCCCAGGATCAGCCAGCAGATCATCGTCTGGTTCATGCTGGCCACGGTGCTTTCGGCTCTTTTGCCCAACGCGGTGGTCTGCGCCGTGATGATACCGATCGCCGTTTCCATGCTGAAATTCGTCGGCGAGACGGATATCCCCCAAAGCCGCATTGCCGCCGTCATTATGGTGGCCATCGCCTGGGGCAGCGGTATCGGCGGTCTGGGGACGCCCCTGGGCGGCGCGATGAACCTGGTGGCGGTGGATTATTTCGAGCAGCTCACCGGCCAGGAATATGCCTATGCCTCGTGGTCGCTGCATTTGCTGCCCATGCTGGCCGTCATCTGCATATTAAACCTCGCGCTGATCTTCACGATCAAATTGGATAAGAAAACGCTGCCGGGCAGCAAGGATTTTTTCCTGGCGGAATACGCCAAGCTGCCCCCGATGAGCCGCGACGAAAAAATCGGCCTGTTCATCTTCTGCCTGGCCACGGTGCTGGCGTTTCTGCGCCCGCTGTATGCCGGGTGGCTCCCCGGGCTTAAGCCCGCCTATGTGTTCCTGCTGCTGGGTATGCTGGTCATCATCACGCCCTCCTGCAAGGAGGAGCGCCCGACGCTCTTGAGCTGGAAAGAGGCTGAACAGGGCGTGCTGTGGGGGCTGCTGTTCATCTTCGCGGGCGGCACGGCGCTCGGCACCATCATCACCGACACCGGCGCGGCCACGGCTATCGCCGAAATCGTCTCGCACCTTAACCTGACGGGCGGCTTTATTACCATTCTGGTGTTTACGGCGTTCACCATCATGCTGGCCGAAACCGCCAGCAACACCGCCGCCGCCGCCATCGCGCTGCCCATCGTCATCAGCGTAACGCAGGCCGCGGGGTTGGATCCGATACCGTATATCTACATCACCTCCGCCGCTTTCAACGCGGCTTATATGCTGCCGACGTCGATCCGCGCCATTCCGATCGGCTATGGCCTCTCGCCCGGCTTTTTGTTCCAACACGGCGTCAAGCAGACCGTCGCCACCATTATACTTATCGCCGCCGTTGGCTGGCTGTTTATGGAAGTTTGGCCGTACTTCAGTCAAGTATAAGGCGAATATGCCACCCACACAGGCGGGTGTTGATAATACTTTCCGCGTAATTTATCCATGAAGCGGAAAGTTTTATCAATGCCCTGCCCCAATAAACATAAAAAGGCTCCGATAAAACTTTTCCACTTCATGACCTTCGCTAAATCAGCGGAAAAGTATTATCGGAGCCCTATTAATTTTTTGCCCAAATCCAGCGGGTATTGATAATTTTTTCCGCGAAATTTGCGAAGCGAAGCGGAGGTCATGTAGCGGAAAGTTTTATCAACGCCCAGCTATAAAATTTTATCTCTTGCCCCCGGGCAGTGCCGCGCCGATTATCTCATTAATATCCGAGACGCCCTCGCGCTCCAGCCACACGTCCAGCCCGTCAATGATCTTCAGCGGCGCTAAAGGATCGCTCATCGTCGCCGCGGCCACCGCCACCGCGTTAGCCCCGGCCAGCATGAACTGCAAAGCGTCCTCGGCGCAGGTAATGCCGCCCATACCGATGATCGGAATTTTTACCGCCTGCGCCACCTGATACACCATGCGCACCGCGATCGGGCGGATAGCCGGGCCGGAAAGCCCGCCGGTCACGTTGCCCAAGAGGGGTTTGCGCCGCTTCACGTCGATGACCATCGCCAAAAACGTGTTGACGAGCGAGACCGCGTCCGCCCCCGCCGCCTCCACGGCACGCGCAATTTCGGTAATGTCCGTAACATTGGGGGATAACTTTACCACCAGCGGCAGCGTCGTCGCCTCGCGCACGGCGGAGACCACCGCCGCCGCCGTTTGGGGGTTGGCCCCGTGCGCCATGCCGCCCGCTTTCACATTGGGGCAGGAAATGTTGACCTCCAAGCCCGCCAAACCCGGCACGTCGTTCACCCGCCGGGCAATTTCGGCATAATCCGCCGGCTCGCCGCCCGCAATATTCATCAAAACCGCCACGTCATGCTGAAGCACCCACGGCAGCTGCTCAGCCAGCACGTTGTCCAGCCCCGGGTTCTGCAAACCCACGCAGTTCAAAACGCCGGCGGGCGCTTCCGCAATGCGCGGGCCGTCGTTCCCCAGGCGCGGCAAAAGCGTGGTGCCTTTCACCATCATGCCGCCCAAGCGGTCGATCGGGAAAATCTCGTTCAGCTCCCGGCCATAGCCACAGGTGCCGGAGGCCGTAAACACCGGGTTTTTCGCTTTGATACCGGCAAATTCCACCGCCAGCTTAGTCATGCCAGAACACCTCTTTCCCCTCAAACACCGGCCCGTCATAGCAGACGCGCTTCTTGCTGATGGTGCCGTCCGCCGCCCGGTGGTTCACCACACAGCCCACGCAGATACCAAAGCCGCAGCCCATGCGCTCCTCCAGCGAGACCTGGCACGCCACGCCAGCAGACGCGCATATCTCGGCCACGCCCCGCATTAACGGCATCGGGCCGCAGCAATAGACGATGTCAATACGCGCCGCCTTGATCAGCTCGGCCAGCCCCTGCGTCGGATAACCCTTAGTGCCCATGCTGCCGTCGTCAGTGAACGTGGTTATCGCCATGTCCAGCTTGCATAATCTATCCAGCGCCAAAACGCGCTCCGCCGTCTGCGCGCCCAGCAGAATTTCGGTGTAGACGCCGCGCCGTTTCAGCTCTAAGAGCAGCGGATAGAGCGGCGCCACGCCGATCCCCCCGCCGATGACCAGCGCCCGGCGGTCGCTCTCCACCAGCGTAAAGCCGTTCCCCAGCGGCGCCAAAAGCGGCAGCTTGTCGCCCTTTTTCACCTGCGCCAGCAGCAGCGTGCCGCCGCCGTGCACCTCAAAAAGTATGGTGACGCTGCCCCGCTCCGCGTCCACGTCAAAAATGCCCATCGGCCGCCCCAAAAAAGGCTGCCCCAGCGCGTTGGGTTTCACCATTAAAAACTGCCCCGGCCTGGCCTTGGCCGCCACACTGGGCGCCGCCAGTTCCATTTCAAAAATACCGGGAGCCACCGCGAAAATGTCCAGCACCTCGGCGGAGATGGCCTCAATTCCCGTAATCATCGTCAATCACCCGATTTCTGCAAATTCTTACCATTATCATACCACAAACCCGCGCCCAAGCGCAACCTCACTGCCGCTCCGCCGCGTCCTGCTCCTTATCGGCCAGCCGCTGCTCGATTTGGCTCAGCCGGAAGAACACTGATGAAGTAAAATAAGCCAGCCAGACGATAAACAGAACAGCCAGCCCCAGCCCAAAGGCCTCGCCCAGCAGCGCCACGCTCAGCCAGGCCGCCGCCAGATAAACAAACAGCCGCAGGCAGAATTTGATTACAAAAACCAGCTTCGCCGCGTCTTTATCAGTATTATTCATGCGCCCGCCTCCCCAAATATAACTAAAGCCCCGAGCCATACGACCCGGGGCTTTGCTTTTACTTCCACTTGCGTTTTCTGGCAGCTTCAGATTTCTTCTTGCGTCTGACGCTGGGCTTCTCATAGTGTTCATGCTTACGGATTTCGCTCATAACGCCGGAGCGCTGACAAGTCCGCTTAAACCTACGCAAAGCACTGTCAAGGGATTCATTTTTTCCAACTTTGACTTCGCTCACAAATTTCCCTCCCCTCGCAATCAACAGGCAATGCAGTTGAAGACTTGCAGGATCATGTCCTCGCAAAAAATGCCATATGCCGCAGGCGGCATACTATATCAATGTTAACCACTTAGATATTATATAATGTTTTGCCCGGTTAGTCAACAGTTATTTAGCAATTTTTGCTTGGCCGGCTCAGCAGATGTCGCCCAATTTTTTGCCGCCCAGCAGATGATAGTGCAGATGTGCCACCTCCTGGCCGCTGTCCTCGCCGCTGTTGCTGACGATGCGGAAGCCACTTTGGGCGATCCCCTCCTCCTCGGCCAAAAGCTTGGCCAAAACCTGGATTTTCGCCAGCAGCACCGCGTCTGCCTCGGTGCAGTCGCCCAGGCAGGCAATGTGCTTTTTCGGAATGATCAGGATATGCGTCGGCGCTTTCGGTGCGATATCACGGAACGCCTGCACCTCCTCGTCCTCGTAGACCTTGTTGCAGGGAATTTCCCCCGCCGCAATTTTGCAGAATAAACAATCCGCCATTTTCAACACGCTCCTTTTTTATTATATGTAAATTCAATGTGGACGGGTATTGATAATATTTTCCCACTGATTTAGCGAAGGTCATGAAGTGGGAAAGTTTTATCGGAGCCCCACAAAAAATCCTGCTTCAGCGGGTATTGATAATACTTTCCGCGTAATTTCTCCATGAAGCGGAAAGTTTTATCAATGCCCTGTCAAAATCCTACACCAGAGGGCTTTGATAATACTTTCCACGTATTTAGCGAAGGTCATGGAGTGGAAAGTTTTATCCGAGCCCCGCCAATGCTTTATCAAAGCCCCTTAACTAACAGCTCGCCGTCCGCCGTCAGACCCGCAACTTTCACGCGGCAAATCTCACCGTGCGCCGCCGCCAAGCCGGGCGCAAACACCGGCAAATAGTTCGCCGTGTAGCCGCAAAGCCCGGTCACGCCGCTTTTCTCCTGCTCCCGCTCCGCCAAAAACTCGATCTCTCGCCCGATAAACCGCTCCCGAAACGCCTGCCGCGTCGCCGCCACAGCGCGGGATATGGCCTCCGCCCGGCGGTTCTTCTCGGCGTTCGAGAGCTGCCCGGGAAATTCCGCCGCCGGCGTTCCCGGCCGCCGCGAATACGGAAAAACGTGCGCGTCGGCAAAAGACATGCGCCGCACCGCCGAAAGCTCGTCCGCAAACATGGCGTCCGTCTCGCCCGGGAAGCCCGCGATCATGTCCGTCGTCACCGCCGCTTCCGGCAGCAGCGCGCGGATTTTGGCCAGCAGCTCCTCATAAAACGCCAGATCATACGTCCGCTTCATTAGCCGCAAAACGTCGCTGTTCGCCGCCTGCAAAGGCACGTGAAAATGCGGGCAGATGACCGCGCTCCCCGCCGCCAGCTCCAGCAGGCGGTCAGAGACCTCATGCGGCTCCACGCTGCCCAGGCGCAGCCGCGCCAAACCCGGCACGGCAGCCGCTTGCTCCACCAGCCGGGCAAACGCGTCACGCTCGCCCCAGTCGGTGCCGTATGCCCCCACGTGTATGCCCGTCAGCACCACTTCGCGGTAGCCCTCCCGCACCAGCTCGCCTATTTCCGCCAAAACCGCGTCGGCAGGGCGGCTTCTGACCGGCCCCCGCACGTGCGGCACAATGCAATAGCTGCAAAACTGGTTGCAGCCGTCCTCGATCTTCACAAACGCGCGGGTACGACTAGTGCGGCTGTGCATATTGCCGATCTCGCGGTAATCTTTCACCTCACGCGCCGGGGTGACGGCCACCTCCGTCTGATAAGCCGCCGCGCGTTTCCGCTCCGCCCCCGCCGCCGCCAGCTCGTAAAGCCGGTTTTTCTCGTTCGCCCCCAAAACCAGATCAAGCCCCAGCGCCGCCGCTTCCTGCGGCTTCAGCTGGGCATAACACCCCGTCGCGGCCACAAACGTCCGGGGGTTGGCCGCCCGCGCCCGCCGCAGCATATTGCGGCTTTTCTTCTCGGCCACCTGCGTCACGGTGCAGGTGTTCACGATCGTCACCTCCGCCGCTTCGCCGAACGGCACCTCGCGCCAGCCATGCTCCAAAAACACGTTGGCGATGGCGGCGCTTTCCTCCTGGTTCACCTTGCAGCCCAGCGTGAAGATGGCAAAACGGCGCTCCGCTTTATCCTCCGCCATGCTTCACACCTCCCGTCCGTTCAAATCGCCCCATTGATACATCACGATGGCGAGCGCGGCAATGGCCGCCGTCTCCGTCCGCAAAATCCGCTTGCCCAGCGTTACCAGCCGCGCGCCCCGCGCCGCCGCCAGCTCCGCCTCCGCCGGGGAGAGACCGCCCTCCGGCCCGATGATCACGGCACAGGCCGCGGGCGCTGCCTCCGCCAACACATCGGAAAGCGCCATACCCGTTTCACGCCCGTCCGCTTCCTCCCAGGGCATCAGCACCCGGCAGCCCGGCGGCAACTCAGAGAGCGCTTCGGCCAGCCCCATCACCGGGGCTATCTCCACCAGACGCGTCCGCCCGCATTGCTTGGCTGCCGCGTCGGCAATTTTCTGCCAGCGGGCGCGCTTGGCTGCGGCTTTTTCGCCCGCCAGCCGCACCACGCTGCGCTCCAGCGCCAGCGGCACGATACGGCTGACGCCCAATTCGACCGCTTTCTGGATCACGATCTCCATGCGCTCGCCCTTGGCCAGCCCCTGCAATAAAATCAAGTCCAGCGGCGCTTCGCTGTACGCCGCCAGCTCCGCCAGCAGCCGCGCCCGCACGGTATCGCCCACCTGCACGAGTTCCGCGTCAAACACCCGGTTGGCGCTGACGACGGTTATCTTATCGCCCACTGCCCGGCGCAGCACCCGGCTTAAATGCCGGCTGTCCGCCGGCGATAGCGTCACTTCTTCGCCCACTGCCGCCGCGTCCTCCAGAAAAAACCGCATGGCGCGCCCTCCTTTGCTTAGTAGTCTTATTTTAACATGAAATCCAACCCATGACAAGTATCCACCCAAACCCATCAAGGGCGCAAATGTGCGCCAGATTTTTTGCAAACCATTCAGGGACGCAAGAGTGCGCCAACTTGATATTTCAGGGACGCAAATGTGCGTCAGATGCTAGGAATAAGGCTTCTGACCGAGCAAGCTGTATTGGCATACGCGTCGCGAGGGAAGAAGCCTTATGACAACGCAGATGACGTGCAGTTGCGTTCCTGAACGCAACAAGAGCCGCGCTAACGCGCGACTCTTGTTGCTGTGATAGTGTATAGTTGTGTGAGGTTTTCGAAATTAATAACGCGGTGGGGTAATTCACCACCGAACCGCTGGTGTAGGTTTATTATAAACCCTTTTTCCACATTTAGCAAGCCTTTTTTTAGGAAAAATCCCAACAATTTGACATTTTTTCAAATTAATTCGTTTCAAAGCGGAGGAAACCATCAGCAAGAGGTCACATAATCTTCGGCCGGAAGCGGGCAGAATAAGCGTTACTGTTCCTGCTTCTTTTTTTTCTGCCCTTTATAGCTTATGTGCTGATACGCCGGTTTGTTACTCTTTTTGGCGGCCTTTTTGGGCGCCGCCTCGGCGGCGGTTTTAACGCGTTCTTTCGGGCGGTCTTTCAGATACTTAAAGTTGCGCACGATCAGCACCAGGCCCTGCACCACCAGATAAAGCGAAAGGATAATGCAGGATTTCTCCCACCAGCCTTTCAGGAAAGTTAAATGCCCGGTGAGGCCGGTCAGCCACACCACACCGCCCACGCCTGCCGACGCCAGGCCGATAAGTATTCGCTTTTTGGCCACGTTATGCGGCTTCCAATAGCTTTCGCCGGTGATAATGCGCTGATATGACGCCTTGATACAGAAGCCCAAAATCAGCCACATAAATACCAGCAGCAGCAGTAAACAAACTTTCCACAGGCTGTGGCCGGAAAAATCCGTGTCGTTCAGGCTGGGATAAAGCCCGGGGATAAAAAACGTCAGCGGCACCGCCACCAGATAAGCTATGTAACCAAAGGCCAGCGGCCAGCAGCTTTTGTCATAGCGGAACATACCGATCAGGCTTTTCACGCCAACCATCACACCGTAAAGGAACACGGCGGCCAAGCCGAAAATAATCGCTTTCAAACCAAACACCTCAATAAAATCAATTTCGCCCGCCCAAAATATCAGAGCAGACAACTTATATATATTCTAGCCCGCGCGGTTTTTTCCTCTAATTTCGCCGGAGGAAAAAAATTTTGTAAAATTCCGCCGCTAAAAAGCATTTTAGGGTTTTAATATCGCAAACGATATGATATAATATGGAAAACAAACTGCACTCGTTCAGATTAACACCTGCATGTCAACTGAACATCAACCAACCGCCCCCGGGGCGCAAAGCGAGGTCGATACCCATGTTGAAAATCATCACGGACAGCTGCTCGGATCTCTCGCCGGAATTTCTGGCCAAGCACAACATCGGCGTTATACCGCTGCACTTGCAGGTAGACGGCGAAAATTACACCCCCGGCGAGGATATCTCAACGGAGGACGCGCTCACCAAAATCGCCGCGGCTGCCGATATGCCCAAAACGTCGCAGCCCACGCCCCATGCCTACGCGCAGGCGTTTGAGGCGGCGGAAGAGGACGAGATACTCTGCCTGACGCTTTCCTCCGAGCTTTCCGGCAGCTTCAATTCGGCCAACCTGGCCGCCCAGGGCTCGCCCAAAAAAATCGTCGTCCACGACACGCGCGAGGGCTCTTTCGCCCAGGGCTTCCAGGTGATGCTGGCAGCGCTCTTAAAGGAAAAGGGCAAAACGCTGGAGGAGATCAAGCAGCGGCTGGCGGAATATTACCAAAAGTCCAGTATCGTGGTGATCCTGGAGAAATACGATAACGCCATCAAGGGCGGGCGCATGAACAAATACGCCGGCAAAATTATCGAAAAGCTGAACATACGCGGCATCATCGAGGTCATCGACGGCAAGGTCATCGTGGTGGATAAGGCGCGCGGCGCCGACAAAACTTTCCAGAAAATGTTGGAGCGTATCGCCGGCAAGGCGGAGGATTTCTCCAAGGCTATCGTCGGTATCGCCCACTTCCAAAACCCCGAAATGGCCGAAAAATACCGCGAAGCCATCGAGCGCCTGCTCGCCCCCGCGCAGGTTCTGCTCGGCTCCATCAACCCGACGCTGGGCGTCTATTGCGATAAGGGCGGCCTGGTCATCAGCATTGCCCCCGAGCCTGCCTGCTTCGCCGGCGCCTAAATAAAACCAACATAAAAAACCCCGCTCGGCGCCTGGCCGGACGGGGTTTCGGTTTGCATATTCGCGCCGCTTACTCAGCGGTATAAGGCAGCAGAGCCACCACGCGGCTTTTTTTGATTGCCTCGGTCAGCATACGCTGATGCTTGGCGCAGTTGCCGGAAACACGGCGGGGCAAAATCTTGCCGCGCTCGGTGATATAGTTGCGCAGCTTGGCGGTATCCTTGTAATCGATATATTCCGCCTTATCCACGCAGAAACGGCAGACGCGGCGGCGGCTGCGGCGGCCACGGTTGCCGCGGAACGGCCGGCGTTCTTCTCTTGCTTTTTCTTCAGCCATTTTGCATATCCTCCTTATCAGAATACAACCGCAAAATGCGGTAAAATTTCAACCTTAAAAGGGCAGATCATCGCTGGTCATCGGCATATCATCGCCGGGCGCAGCGCCGAAGCTGCCGCCAAATGCAGGCGCGCTGGGCTGAGCCGGCGCAGCGGCATACCCGCCGGTGCTTCCGCCCTCACCTTTCGGCGAGAGGAAGACGACACGGTCGGCAATGACCTCGGTCACATAATGGCGCTGACCGTCGTTGCCGTCGTAATTGCGGATCTGCAAACGCCCGTCCACAGCCGCCATGCGGCCTTTGGCGAGATATTGCGCGCAGTTTTCGCCCTGCTTGTTCCAGACCACGATGCTGATGAAATCGGCCTCACGGTTGCCATCCTGCCCGGGGAAAGGGCGATCCACCGCCAGCGTAAAAGAGCAGACGGCTTTGCCGCTTTGGGTAAAGCGCAGTTCGGGGTCGCGTGTCAGGCGGCCGATCAAAACGATTCGGTTTAACATAGTTTACACCTCTTATTCAGGCAAGCGGGTAACGAGATAACGCAAAACGCTGTCCGCAATACGGAAATTGCGTTCCAGCTCCTGCGGCAGCTCAGGCCCGGCCTTAAAGGTCACCAGCACATAGTAACCCTCGCGAAGCTTTTCGATCTCATAGGCCAGTCTGCGCTTGCCCCAGATATCGGTTTTTACAACTTCGCCGCCATTTGCCTGAATCAATGCGTTGAATTTTTCAACGGCAGCCGCGTACTCCTCTTCCGCCATTTCCGGGCGCAAGATGTACATAGCTTCATAATCACGCATATTCGGCACCTCCCTTCGGACTTCTGGCCGCCCACACGACGCGAACGGCAGGGATAAAATAACAAAACTTGCCGGCAGATTTAGCCAGCCTTAATATTTTAACAGAAAAATCCGCCCTTGGCAAGCCCATTCGGCGGATTTTTTTTGAGAGAGATGGACTTTGATAATTTTTTTCGCGAAATTTAGCGCAGCGCAGCGGAGGTCATGTAGCGAAAAAATTTATCAAAGGCCATGTGAATATAGGGCTGCGATAAAACTTTTCCACTTCATGACCTGCGCTAAATCAGTGGAAAAGTATTATCGCAGCCCGCTAGGCTTTTGGCGGGGCATTGACAAAACTTTCCACTCCATGACTTGCGCTAATTACGTGGAAAAGTATTGTCGCAGCCCGCTAGGCTTTTGGCGGGGCATTGATAAAACTTTCCACTCCATGACCTGCGCTAATTACGTGGAAAGTATTATCAATGCCCGCCGGCGAGATTTCTTTGTCGTAGAACTTCACCCAATATCATCGCACAGCTGGCGCTGACGTTGAACGAATTTATCTTGCCCCGCATGGGAATTTGCACGAAAAAGTCGCATTTATCCGCCACCAGCCGGGGCAGACCCTTACCCTCGCTGCCCATAACCACAGCCAGCGGCACGGTCAAATCGGCCTGCCACAGCACCTCGGCGCTCTCCATGCGTGTGCCGCAGACCCAAACGCCCTGCTTTTTCAAATCCTCCAGCGCGGCGGCAATGCTGGAAACGCGCGCCACCGGAACGTACTCCGCCGCGCCCGCCGCCACCTGCACCACCGTCTCGTTCACCGGAGCCGCGCCGTGCTTGGCAATAATTACGCCATGCGCGCCGACGCCCTCCGCCGTGCGCAAAACCGCGCCCAGATTGTGCGGGTCTTCCACGCCCGCCAGCACGATCAGCAGCGGCGCCTCACCCCGCTCTGCCGCCGCCGCCAGCATATCCGCCACCTCGGCATAAGCAAACGGCGCACAAAGCGCCACCACGCCGCGGTGGCCGGGATAGGCCGCGTCCATTTTGGCGCGTTCCACTTCCAGATAAGGCACGCTGTTTTCCCGGCAAAGCTGCCGCACCTGGCGCAGAAAGCCCGCCTCCTGCCCAGCAGCCGCCAGCACTTTGTTCAGCTCGCGCCCGCTGTGCAGCGCTTCCAGCACGGGATTTTTGCCGCGGATAACGCCCTGCTCCGGGGCTTCCCGGTGCTTATCGGCGTGATTGTTATTGTAGTTTTTCGGCATATTTACCGCTCCAAAACATTTTTACATTTGCCGCAGCTCATCTTACCCTCAAAGCAGATGCCCATGCTGTCGCAGGTCGGCCCCGCCTTGGCAAAAAGCAGCGGCGCCACTTCCCTGACCTCGGCCAGCATGGCGTTGGCCAGCGCGCGAATTTCCCACTGCGCCCGGTTGCAGCAGCGCAGCTGGAAGAAATGCCACAGGCTCCGCACGTTCATCGTCACCACCAAGCTGGTGGCCGCCGCGTTGGGCAGAACGAACCGCGCGTCCTCCGCCGGGACGCCCGCCGCCAGCAGTTCCTCATACGCCGCCTGCGCGTCGGCCATCGCCTTTGCAAATTTCTCCTGCAATTCCGGCTTAACCGCTACTTTGGGCGGGGTGACGTACTCAAACTGCTTCTCTTTCACATAACGCTGCGATTTCTGCGAAAACGAAACGCCGATACGGTGCCGCACCAGCTGGTGCGAACACGCGCGGCTGATACCGGATATCGCAAACGTGAAGCTGACGTGCTCCATCGGGCTTTCGTGCCCCAGGGAGACCAGCTTCTGCACGAAGCTTTGCACCTTTTCCGGTGTAAAGTTGTCCATCAGCTCGTCCGCGCCCTGATTGGAATAGCAGAGCCGCGCCGCCGCCGCCACCAGCTTTTCCGGTTCCGGTGTATAGTCCAGCAATGTTACCTTAAGCATTTTTCTCTCCCTCAATTTCCCATAAAACGGCAAAACAGCGCTCAAGCCGCGCCGCCGCCCCCGTCAGATACCAATAGCCCACCAGCGCTTCCAGCCCGGTCGCCGCGTGATACTCGCCCGGCGTCGCCCCCTTGGGGGTATGCTGCCCCTTGGCGTTCCGCGCCCGGTGGAACACGCCCTGCTCATCTTCCGAAAGCTCCGGAAGCAGCCGCCGCGCCAGCTCGGCCTGCGTCCCCGCCCGCACCAGCGCGATCGCCTTGGTATGCAGCTCCTCCACCCGGCGCACCCCGGCGGCCAGCAGATGATTGCGCACCGTCAGCTCATAAAACCCGTCGCCGATATAAGCCAGCGTCAACGCGGGCAGCAGCTCCGGCTGGTCGATCGCCGCTTTGATCTCAAATCCGTCCGTGTTTATCCCTCAATTCCGTCTTAATCCATTAACTTCCAATGCACCGCGTCCGCGCCGTCCTCCAGCACGATACCCAGCTTTTTCAGCTCGTCGCGAATTTGGTCGGCGGTCGCCCAGTCCTTGTTGGCGCGCGCCTGCTGGCGGATAGCGATGATCAAGTCCATCAGCTTCGGCGTAAGCTGGTCGCCGCCCGCCTTGGCCTTGGGTTTAATGCAGGCGATCACGCCGTCGATGGCGTCCAGCGCCGCCCTGGCCTCGGCCAGAGCCGCCTTGCCCGCCGCCTTGGCGTGGCTGTTCAGCGCCTTGGTATAGTCAAATATCGCCGCAATGGCCAGCGCCGTGTTAAAATCGTCGTCCATCGCCGCGGCAAAATCCGCTTGCAGCTTGGCCGTCGCCGCCGCCAGCTGCTCAGTGGCCGCCGCGTCGTTCCCACCGCCTGCCTTGATAGCGTCGTTCAAAACGCCGTAAGCGTTGCGGATACGCGAGAGGCTTTTCGCCGCCACCTGCAACTTCTCATCGTCAAAGTCGATGGGGCTGCGGTAATGCGTATTTAAAAGGAAGAAACGCACCACGTCGCCGGGAAATTTCTCCAATATATCGCGCAGCAGGAAGAAGTTGCCGAGCGATTTGCTCATTTTCTCGTCGTTGACGGTGATGAAGCCGTTATGCAGCCAATGGCGGACAAAGCAGCAGCCGGTGGCCGCCTCGGCCTGGGCAATTTCGTTCTCATGATGGGGGAAAATCAAGTCCGCGCCGCCGCCGTGGATATCAAAGCCGTCGCCGAGATACTTGCGGCTCATGGCCGAACATTCAATGTGCCAGCCGGGGCGTCCGTTGCCCCAGGGGCTTTCCCAGTACGGCTCGCCGGGCTTGGCCGCTTTCCACACGGCAAAATCCATCGGGTTCCGCTTCTGGTCGCCGATCTGCACCCGCGCCCCGGCCAGCATATCGTCCAGATCGCGGCCGGAAAGCTTGCCGTAATCGGCAAATTTCTCCACCGCAAAATACACGTCGCCGTTCACCTCATAGGCCGCGCCGCGCTCGATCAGCTGCTCCACCAGCGCGATGATGTCGGGCATATGCTCGGTCACCCGCGGGTGATAGTCAGCGGGCAGCACGTTCAATTCCTGCACGTCCTCAAAATAGGCCGCGATGTACTTCTCCGCCACCTCGCCCGGCGTGATACCCTCCTCGTTCGCCCGGTTGATAATTTTATCGTCCACGTCGGTGAAATTCTGCACATAGGTCACGTCATAGCCCGCGTACTTAAAATACCGCCGTATCGCGTCAAAAACCACGATCGGCCGCGCGTTCCCCAGGTGGATATAATTATACACCGTGGGGCCGCAGGCGTAAATGCCCACCTTGCCCGCGTCTCTCGGCTCAAATTTCACTTTCCGCCCCGCCATCGTGTCATAGACAAAAATCGCCATCTTCCCGCTCCTTTTTCCGTTAATTTTACCAATTTCCCGGCAGAACTGCCGTGATATCTTGCTTGGCCACGCGCCGCCAGCTGAACCCCGCCGTAAGCTCGCCGGGCGATACCGGGGCAGGCTCCGCCAGCAGCCCCGCCCACCAAGCCAAGAGACCGATTATCTCCTCCGCCGTGTGGCTCTGCGCCAGCTCGCGCAGCGAGAGCGCCCCATCGCGCTTGGCCAGCCGTTTGCCGTCCGCCGCCAGCAGCAGCGGCACATGATAAAACTTGGGCGGCTGATAGCCCAGCGTTTCATGCAGCCAGCTTTGCCGCGCCGCCGAGGGCAGAAGATCCCGCCCGCGCACCACATGGTTTACCCCCATGGCCGAGTCGTCCACTGCCACCGCCAGCTGATAGGCAAACACGCCGTCTGACCGGCGGATAATGAAATCACCGCAGTCCGCCGCCAGATTTTCGCGGTATTCGCCCAGATTGCCGTCCCGGATAACCACGTCCAAATCGGGCACGGTCACCCGCCAGGCCGGCTTCCTGCCGCTGGCTTCGCGCTCCGCTATCTGCGCCGCGCTCAAACTGCGGCAGCGCCCGTCGTAGACCACCGCCCCGTCCTCGCGGTGCGGGGCGTTGGCGGCCAGGCGCTCCGCCCGGCTGCAAAAGCAGGGGTAAACCAGCCCCCGCGCAGCAAGCTCATCAAACGCCTGCTGATAATGCGCGCCGCGTTTGCTCTGGCGATACTCGTCGGCCAGGCCGCCCTCGTCCCAATCCAGCCCCAGCCGGATGAGATCGGCCATCAGCTGTTCGGCGTTCTCTTTCGGGCAGCGCTCGGCGTCCAAATCCTCAATGCGCAGTATCAGCCTGCCGCCCGCACTGCGCACGTCCAGCCAGGCCAGAAGCGCCGCAAAGGCGTTCCCCAGGTGTATCGGCCCGCTGGGGGTGGGGGCAAACCGCCCGATGACCTGCGCCATTACTTAAAGCGCACCGCCGTGCCGTAAGCCAGAATTTCCGCCGCGCCGGCCATCACCGCCGCCGACGCAAAGCGCACGTTCACCACGGCGTCCGCGCCCAATGCCTCGGCCTCCTGCACCATGCGCTCCACGGCCTCGTCGCGCGCTTTCGTCATCATGTCGGTGTAGGCTTTCAGCTCGCCGCCCACGATCTGCCGCAGACCCTGCGTGATGTCGCGCCCGATGTTCTTCGATTGAATGGTGTTCCCTTTCACCAGCCCCAAAATCTCCAGCTCGCGGCCGGGGATATAGTCGGTATTCACCAGAATTACCTTGCCCATGTTTTTGCCTCCCATTAATATTTATGCAGCGAAAAAATTTATCAAAGCCCAGCCCAAAAACCGCAGTTATTTCGTCGTGATCGTCACGGTTTTGCTGGCGTTGTCCCAATCAACATTGCAGCCCAATGCTTCCGATACCGCGCGCAGCGGCAAGAGAGTCCGCCCGCTTTCCGCCTTGGCGGGCACGTCCAGCGTCTTAATTGCGTCGTCCACCTGCATTTTGGCCGAGCCTAATTCCAGCCGCACCACGGTCTGCCCTTTCTGCGCGGTGATCTTGCCGGCGCTGTAATCCACCGTCGCGCCCAGCTCCTCAAATATTACCCGCATCGGCAGCATCACGCGGCTGCTCTCCACATAAGGCGGCACGTCAAAGCTGAGCTTGCTGCCGTCCACCAAAACGGAAACCTCGCCCGGCACACTCACATTGCCGCCCACCGGCGTCGATACGCCGCTCCCGGTATAAGCAGCCGCCA
>CANQPG010000032.1 GCA_947625705.1 uncultured Peptococcaceae bacterium
CCCAAGGGTTCATATTGTGGAATCCTTACATCAGAAAAAGCGGCGGCGCCATTGTAGACGGCCAGCGGCCCGCAGCATTTGGAAACGTTCCATAATATCGAAACGGTGGCGGCCACCAAGTTTGAGCTGATCGACAGCCTGCCGCCGGCGGGGCTGGCCGTGCTGAATTTTGACGACCCGATCATTCGCGAAAAGGCGCGGGACGTGCAGGTGCCGGTGCTTTCTTACGGTTTGGAGAGCGCGGACGCCGCCTACACGGCGCGGGATATTGCTTTCTCGCCGCAGGGCATGAGCTTTACGCTGGTGACGCCCAAGGGCGAGCAGCCGGTACACACCCGGCTTTTGGGGCGGCACAATGTGTATAATATTCTGGCGGCGGCGGCGGTGGCTGAGCATTTGGGTATCGCGCTTCCCGTTATCGCACGGGCGGTGGCGCAGGTGCCGCCGGTGGAGCACCGTCTGGCGGCCAAAAACGCGGGCGGCTTTACGATCATTGACGACGCGTTCAATTCCAACCCCGCCGGGGCAAAAGCGGCGGTCGATGTGCTCTCGGCCATGCCGGGCGGGCGCAAGCTGATCATTACGCCGGGCATGGTGGAGCTGGGGGCGGAGCAATACCGCCTGAACCGCGAGTTTGCCGCTTATGCCGCCGGTAAGCTGGATTTTATCGTTATCGTGGGGCAAAAGCAGAGCGAACCGCTGCTGGCGGGATTAATGGACGCAGGCTTCCCGGCGGAGCAATATCTGGTGGCGGCTGATCTGGCCGCGGCGGCGGCGTTTATGCGCGGCTGGGTGCGCCCCGGCGATTATGTTTTGTTTGAGAACGATCTGCCGGACAGTTATTTATAGGAAAGGGGCGGCAATATGCAGAAAATTCGTTTGGGCGTCATCTACGGCGGGCCCTCGGTGGAACATGAAATTGCTATTATTTCCGCCGTGCAGGCGATGTCGGCCGCGGACGAGCAAAAGTATGAAATTATCCCCATTTACATCAGCAAGGCCGGGCTTTGGTATACCGGCGACGCACTCAAGGAGATGGCGAATTACGCCGACCTGCCGGGGCTGCTGGCCAAATGCCGGCGCGTGCAGATGACGGCTGACCGCGGCGCGCACAAGCTGGTTTGGCGGGGCAAGGGGCTGTTCGCGAAAGAGCAGGAGCTGCCGCTGGACGTGCTGCTGCCCGTCATGCACGGCGCGCACGGCGAGGACGGCTGCCTCCAGGGCTTTTTGGAGCTTTTGAACATACCTTATGCCGGGCCGGGGGTGCTGGCCGCCGCGGTGGGCATGGATAAAATTATGATGAAGGACGTGCTGGCCGCGAACGGTCTGCCGGTGCTGCCGGCCGTCTGGTTTACGGCAGACGAGTGGTTCGACGCGCCGCAGGAGCAGCTGCAAAAGGTGGAAGACGCGTTTGGCTATCCCGTTATCGTGAAGCCCGCCAATCTGGGCAGCAGCGTGGGCATTGCCCGGGCGGCGGACGCGGCGGAGCTGGAGCAGGCTTTGAACGACGCGGCGGGCTTTTCCGGACGCCTGCTGGTGGAGCCCTGCCTGGACGAGCGGCGCGAGATCAACTGTGCGGTGCTGGGGCACGGCGCGGCGACGCGAGCCAGCGTCTGCGAGGAGCCGCTGACCGACCACGCTTTTTTGACCTATCAGGATAAGTATATGAGCGGCGGCAAGGGCGCCAAGGGCGCGAAAGGCGGCGCCAAGGGGGCGGAGGGCGCCAAGGCGGGCATGGGGAGCTCGCGGCGGCAGGTTCCCGCCGATTTGCCCGAAGCGACCGCAGCGGAGATACAGAATTTGGTGCAGCGGGCGTTTGTGGCGCTGGACGGCTGCGGCGTGGCGCGGGTTGACGTGATGATCGACGGGCGCGACGGCAAAATTTATCTGAATGAGATCAACACCATTCCCGGCTCGCTCTCGTTCTATCTCTGGCAGGCCAGCGGGCTGGATTTTGCCGGGCTGATCGACGCGCTGGTGGAGGCCGCGCTCTGGCGGCAGCGCGCCAAGGATAAACTGACGTTTTCTTATGATACGAATATTCTCGCCTCGTTTGCCGGGGGCGGCGGCGTCAAGGGCAGCAAGGCGTAAGGGGTGAAGCATTTGGGCATTATGCACCTGCTGGGGCTGCACAGCCTGTCGGAGATCGGCAATGCGCGGCTGACGGCATTGCTGACGTATTTCGGCGACGCGGAAGCGGCCTGGGAAACGCCGGGTAAATGGCCGGACGTTTTGGGGCGCGGCGTGAATTATCAGGCCATCGCCGAGGAAAGGCACGGGCTTGATCTGGTGGCGCTCTATGAGCGGTTTCTGCGCTCTGACGCGAAGCTGCTGACGTTGGACGACCCGCGTTACCCGAAGCTGCTGGCCAATATACCCGAGCCGCCGTATCTGCTGTTTTATCGCGGCGAGCTGCCGCGCGACGACACTTTGACGCTGGCGATGATCGGCTCGCGCAAAGCCACGCCTTACGGCCGGCAGGCGGCAAGCTATCTGGCCGGAGGTCTCGCCAAGGCGGGCGCGTGGATCGTGGGCGGCCTGGCGCGGGGCATTGATACCTGCGGCCACAAAGCGGCGCTGGACGCCGGCGGCAAAACCATCGGCGTGCTGGGCTGCGGCATTGATGTCGTCTACCCGCGGGAAAACCGCGAGCTGTTCGAGCAGGTGGCGGCAAACGGCTGTATTTTCAGCGAGTATCCGCTGGGTATGCAGCCGCTGGCCAAAAACTTTCCGATCAGAAACCGCATTATCAGCGGGCTGAGCCACGGCGTTATCGTGGTGGAAGCGGGGCTGAAAAGCGGCACGCAGATCACGGTGGATTATGCCCTTGAGCAGGGGCGGAACATTTACGCCGTGCCGGGCAGCATTTTCAGCCCGGCCAGCCGCGGCACCCACCGCCTGATCAAAGACTGCGGCGTTAAGCCGGTGGCCTCGGCGGAAGACGTGCTGGAGGATTTTGCCGCCCCCTTGGGGCAGAGCGTGCAGCAAACGCTGTTTGCGCCTATGGGCGCGGCTGATCTTACGCCGGACGAAGCGCGGCTGCTGGAATATCTGGTGGAGCAGCGGCATTTTAACGATATCGCGCGCGAGCTTGACATGAACACCGCCGACCTGGCCGCGCTGTTGACGATGTGTGAGCTGCGCGGGTTTATTCGCCGGCTGGACGGTCAATATTATATACGCAGCAATGCGTAAAACAGCTTAACTATAAATTATGAGGAGCAGCGAAGCATGGGAAAAACTCTGATAATCGTAGAATCACCGACCAAGGCCAAAACGATCGGCAAGTATCTGGGGCGCGGCTATACCGTGATGTCCTCGATGGGGCATGTGCGCGATCTGCCGAAAAGCACCCTGGGCGTGGACGTGGAGGACGACTTTGAGCCGCATTACATCACCATTCGCGGCAAGGGCGGCGTCATCAAGGCGCTGAAGGACGAGGCCAAAAAGGCCGACCGCGTACTGCTGGCCAGCGACCCTGACCGCGAGGGCGAGATGATCGCTTATCATCTGAAAGAATATCTCGACAACGTGGGCGAAAACTGCCGCGTCGAGTTTCACGAGATCACCAAGGAGACCGTGAAAAAGGCCGTCAAACAGCCGCACGGGCTGGATATGGACAGAATTTACGCGCAGCAGGCGCGCCGTGTGCTGGACAGGCTGGTGGGCTATAAGCTCTCGCCGCTTTTATGGGCAAAGGTGAAAAAGGGCTTATCCGCCGGGCGCGTGCAGAGCGTGGCCGTGCGCATGATCTGCGACCGCGAGGCCGAGATCAACGCCTTTAAACCGGAGGAATACTGGACGCTTACCGCCGTTCTCGCCACACCGGAGGGGCCGCTGGAGACGCAGCTGGTGAAGATCGGCGGCCAAAAGGCGGAGGTGCCAAACGAGGCCGCCATGCAGCAGATCATGGCTGATATTGACGGGGAAAAATACCAAATCGTCAGCATCGCCAAACGCTCGCGTGAGAAGAACCCGGTGCCGCCGTTCACTACCAGCAGCATGCAGCAGGAGGCGTACCGCAAATACGGCATACTCACCAAAAAGACCATGCAGCTGGCACAGCAGCTATACGAGGGCATAGAGCTTGGCAAGCTCGGCGTCGTGGGTCTGATCAGCTACATGAGAACGGACTCCACCCGCATTTCGCCCGAGGCTCAGGCCGCCTGCGCCGCTTACATCAAGGGGCATTTCGGCGCGGATTATCTGCCGGAAAAGCCCCGCGTCTATCGCGGCAAGGGCAAAATTCAGGACGCGCACGAGGCGATCCGCCCGACGGATATCAACTTGCGCCCCGCCGACATCAAGCAGTTTTTATCGCCCCAGCAGTTTAAGCTGTACAAGCTGATCTGGGAGCGCTATCTCGCCAGCCAGATGGCTTCCGCCGTCATTGATACCACTACGGTCGATTTGGCAAACGGCGTCTATACGTTCCGCGCCGCCGGGTCGGTCATCAAATTCCCCGGCTTCATGCAGGTATATATCGAAAGCCGCGACGACGAGGACGAAAAGGAGAATTTGGGTTTGCTGCCTGCTCTGACCGAGGGGCAGACGCTTGCCGCCGAAAAATTAGATCCGAAGCAGCATTTCACCGCGCCGCCGCCGCGCTACACCGAGGCCATGCTGGTGAAGACGCTGGAGGAAAAGGGCATTGGCCGCCCCAGCACTTATGCGCCGATCGTGGATACCATTTTGGGGCGCGGCTATGTGGTGCGCGAGGATAAGCATTTTTATTCCACCGAGCTGGGCTCCGTGGTGGTGAACCTGCTGAAAGAGGGCTTCCCCGACGTGATCGATATCGACTTCACCGCCGGCATGGAGGCCAGCCTGGACGAGGTGGAGGAGGGCAGCCGCAACTGGCGGCAGGTGATACGCGATTTTTACGGCCCGTTCGCCGAGGAGCTGGCGCGGGCGGAAAACGAACTGAAAAAAGTCGACCTGACGCCGGAATACAGCGGCGATATCTGCGAAAAATGCGGCAAACCGATGGTGTATAAGTTGGGGCGCTACGGCAAATTCCTGGCCTGCTCCGGTTTCCCCGATTGCCGTAACACCAAGCCGATCGTGATACCGGCGGGCGTCAAATGCCTGGCCTGCGGCGGCGACATCATTCAGCGCAAAAGCCGGGGCGGGCGCGTTTTTTACGGGTGCAGCAATTACCCTAAATGCAAATACGTTTCGTGGGATAAGCCGATCGAGGAGAAATGCCCCAGCTGCGGCACGCAGCTGGCCGAGCGCACCAACCGCGCCGGTGAAAACGTCAAAGTCTGCCCCAATCAGGATTGCCCCACCAACGCCAAAGCGAAGCGCAAAAAGGCCAAATCCAATGACGCGGCCATGCAGCGCGCCGCCCAAAAGGCCGCCAAAAAAGCGAAAAAGTGATCTGCGGGTATATTAAATATGAAAAAAATCAAAATTATCGGCGCGGGGCTGGCCGGCTGCGAGGCCGCCTGGCAGGCGGCGGAAGCGGGCGCCGCAGTTACGCTATATGAAATGCGCCCGGGGCATAGCTCGCCCGCGCACCACACGGCGGATTTTGCCGAGCTGGTGTGCAGCAATTCGCTGCGCGCGGCGGGGCTATCGAACGCCGTGGGTCTCTTAAAAGAGGAAATGCGGCGGCAAGGCTCGCTGATCATGCGCTGCGCTGACGCGACACGGGTGCCGGCCGGCGGCGCGCTGGCGGTTGACCGCGCGGGCTTTGCCCGCCTGGTGACGGAGAGCATTGAAGCGCACCCCAATATCACCGTGCGGCGCGAGGAAGTGACTACGCTTGACGGTCTGCCGGACGATGACTCGCTGGTCATCGTGGCGGCGGGGCCGCTGCTAGCCGACGCGCTGGCGGCGGACTTGCAGCAGCGGCTGGGCGCGGCGTATCTCCACTTCCATGACGCGGTGGCGCCCATTGTGGACGGTATGACGGTGGATATGGAAAAGGCGTATTGGGGTTCGCGCTATGGTAAAGGTGAAAGCGAGCGCGGCGATTATCTGAACTGCCCGATGACCCGGGACGAATATCTGCGCTTTTACCGGGAGCTGATCGCGGCGGAGCGCGCGCCCCTGCACGATTTTGAGAGTGAAAAGGATTTTGAGGGCTGTATGCCGATCGAAAGCATGGCGCGCCGCGGCGAGGACACCATGCGCTTCGGCCCCATGAAGCCGGTGGGCTTGCCTGACCCGCACAACGAGGGGCGCGAGGCATACGCCGTGGTGCAGCTGCGCCAGGACAACGCGGCGGCCAGTATGTTCAATCTGGTGGGCTTCCAGACGCGCCTGCTTTGGGGCGAGCAGCAGCGGGTGTTCCGCCTGATCCCGGGGCTGGAGCGGGCGGAGTTTCTGCGCTTCGGCGTGATGCACCGCAACACGTTTTTGAACGCGCCGCAGCTTTTGAACCCGGACTTATCGTTGAAAAGCGAGCCGCGAATATATTTTGCCGGGCAGATAACCGGCGTGGAGGGTTATGTGGAAAGCGCGGCCTGCGGGCTGGCGGCGGGCTATAACGCGGCGCGGCGGGCAAAGGGCGAAAAGCCGTTCCTCTGGGCGCGCGAGACGGCGCTGGGCGGGCTGCTGGCGCACCTGCAAACGCCGAGCGCGGATTTTCAGCCGATGAACGTGACGTTTGGGCTGATCGAGCCGCTGGGCTATAAGGTGCGCGGCAAGCAGCAGAAAAACTTAAAAATCGCCGAAAGAGCCTTGAACTGGCTTAAGGCGAACAGCCCGCTGTATCAGGCGGACGAGCTAAACGATAGTGTGGAGGATATCAGCGAGTAAAAGGAGGGATTGTAATGGGGTATAGTTTGAAGATCATGCGGGTGCTGGCGGCGGCGCTGATACTTTCGGCGCTATGCTGCGGGCAGGCTTTGGCCGCGCCTCTCTCGGTCTATCTGGACGGGCATGTGATACCAAGCGACGTCGCGCCGATAGCGCGCAACGGCCGGACGCTGGCGCCGCTGCGGACGGTCAGCTCGGCGTTGGGTGCGACGGTGATGTGGAAAGACGGCGAGGCCAGCATTAAAACGGCGGCAGGCGATAAGTTGCGCTTTAAGCCGGGAGAGCCTTCGTTTGTATTGGAGACGGCGGACGGGGCGCGTGAGACGCGGGCGCTGGACGTGCCTGCCGCGATGAGCGATGGCCGCATTTTTGTGCCGCTGCGGGTGATCGCGGAGACGTTTGACGTTAAAGCCGCTTATCAGGACGGCAATGTGCTGTTAAGCAGCACGCCGCAGTATGTGGACGGCCAGCCGCTGACCACGCTGGCGTACTATCGCAAAATGACACTGGGCGGCTATTGGACGGCATATTACGGCAACGCCGATATTGCTATCGTTTATCAGCTTGTCCAAGCGGTAAAACAGCAGGAGATCCCCGCCCCGGTGGAAAATGCGGCGGCGCTGGCTGCGGACAGCAATATTTATGTGGGAGAAAACTATTACCTTAGTGATGAATTCCGCTTTTACAGCGGCAAGGCGCTGATAGGCGAGTGGGGCAAGGCTGAGCCGGGCGTGGCCAACTATCTGATTTACAGCTGGGTCGGCAAACCGGGCGAGGGCAGCGACGTGATTTATGACATGGCGCAGGATAAATGGTATACTGTGAATGAAGACGCGCGGGGCAAATTGTGGGAGAAAAAGAACGATATGAATTTACCCGCGGAAGAACTATACAGCGATTACGCATAATAAAGGAGGAATGAAAAATGGTGGAACTCAGAGGTACAACGATCTGCGGCGTGAAGCGGAACGGCAAGGTGGCCGTGGCCGGCGACGGCCAGGTGACGCTGGGGCAGAGCATTGTGATGAAACAGGGCGCGCGGAAAGTTCGGCGTTTATATAAAAACCAGGTGGTGATCGGGTTTGCCGGGGCGGTGGCCGATGCATTCACCCTTTCGGAGAAATTCGAGGGCTATCTGGAGGAGTATAACGGCAACCTGACGCGCGCGGCGGTGACGCTGGCCAAGGAATGGCGCACCGACAAGGTGCTGCGCAACCTGGAGGCCATGATGGTGGTGGCAGGCGCAGGCGACCTGCTGATACTTTCCGGCAGCGGCGAGGTCATCGAGCCGGACGACGGTATCGCGGCGATCGGCAGCGGCGGCGCGTATGCTCTGGCGGCGGCGCGGGCGCTGATGGCGCACACCGACATGACGGCGGCGGAGATCGCCCACGATGCGATCGACATTGCCTCTGACATCTGCATTTTCACCAATAAAAATATTATCGTGGAAGAAGCCTAAAGGGGGGAGTTTTATGCACGAACTGACGCCGAGACAGATCGTATCCGAGCTGGACAAATTCATCGTCGGCCAGCTGGCCGCCAAAAAAAGCGTGGCGGTGGCGCTGCGCAACCGTTACCGCCGCCAGCAGCTGGGCGCGGCCATTCAGGACGAGATCATGCCGAAAAACATCATCATGATCGGCCCGACGGGCGTGGGCAAGACTGAAATTGCGCGGCGGCTGGCCAAGCTGGTGAACGCGCCGTTTATCAAGGTGGAGGCCACCAAATACACCGAAGTGGGCTATGTTGGCCGCGATGTGGAGGGCATTATCCGCGATTTGACGGAGACCGCCGTGCGCATGGTTAAAGCCGAGCAGATCGAGCGGGTGCGCCCGCAGGGCGAGGCGGCGGCGGAGGAACGCCTGCTGGAGCTGCTCGCCCCCACCAAACGCGAGCGCAAGGCTAAAAACCCGATGGAGATGTTCTTCGGCGGGAATAATAACGACGAGCCGGAAAGCCCGGAGGACAGGCAGTATCTGGAGGATAACAAAAACCGGCGCGAGCAGGTGCGCCGCATGTTGGAGCTGGGCGAGATGGAAGACCACCTGGTGGAAATTGAGGTGGAGGAGCAGCAGATGGCACCCACCGGCATGGAGGAAATGGGCATCAATATTCAGGATATGCTGGGCAGCATTATGCCGAAAAAGACGCACAAACGCAAGCTTTCCGTGCGCGAGGCGCGCAAAATTCTGGTGCAGGAGGAAAGCGCCAAGCTGCTGGATATGGACGACGTGACGGCCAAGGCCATCGAGCGGGCGGAGCAGAGCGGCATCGTGTTTATCGACGAAATTGACAAAATCGCCGGGCGCGGCAACAATTCCGCCGACGTGGCGCGCGACGGCGTGCAGCGCGATATTCTGCCCATTGTTGAGGGCAGCACGGTGATGACCAAGTATGGTCAGGTGAAAACCGATTACATTCTGTTCATCGCGGCGGGCGCGTTCTCGATGAGCAAGCCCTCCGACCTGATACCTGAACTGCAAGGCCGCTTCCCGATCCGGGTGGAGCTGGAAAGCCTGACGGAGGACGACTTCCGCCGTATTCTGCTGGAGCCGCAGAACTCGCTGGTCAAGCAATACGTAGCGCTGTTGCAGGCCGACGGGGTGGACGTGACATTTGCCGAGGACGGCGTGAACGCGCTGGCGGAAATATCCTATCAGGTGAACGCCACCACCGAAAACATTGGGGCGCGCCGCCTGCATACCGTGCTGGAAAAGGTGCTGGAGGACTTGCTGTTCATCGCGCCGGACGCCTCGCTGGATAAGGTGGTTATCGACCGCGCCTATGTGGAAAACAAGCTTTCCGCGCTGGCGGACAACGAAGATTTGAGCCGTTATATACTGTAAAGGAAAAATTTTCCGGTTTTGTGCAGGAAAATCCTGCCGCAAACTGTATTTATGGCAGAGAGTGAAAAAAGAGTATAGTTTGCAGGTGAAAACAGAGTTTTTTTAACAGGAGGTAAACAAATGCACAAAACTAATGCAATATCTTGGGGCACGATAAACCGTATTTTGGCGGGGCTGCTGGTGCTGCTGCTGGTGGTGCTGGCGCTGGTGGGCTGTTCCGACGACAAGCCGCAGGGCGACAAACCGGGTACACAGCAGGGCGAAACAAACACGCCGACGCAGGGCGGCTATGCAGTGGATTGGCAAAGCTACAAGGACGTTGATAACCTGACGCTGCTGGTGGACGAGAAAAGCGGCGATTACAAGGTGCAGGTGCCGGGCTTTGCCGAGGTTGGCGACAGCGTGGGCTTAAAAATGCTGAACGAGGAATTGCAGGACGAGGCCGCAGACTGCCGCGAGGATTTGGCGGAGCTGCCGGCGGACGCTTATCTGCACGTGGAACCGTATATCATCGAAACGGAAAACACGCTCTCCATCGTGCTGTTTAAGGAAGAAATTCCCTATTACGGCACCGACGGCGAGGTGGAAAGCTTCGTTTATGACAAGCTGACCGGCTATCCGATGGACGACGATCTGGCGCTGGCGCAGTCTGCCACCACCGACGACGATATAGCGCTGGCTTTGGAACGCTACATCGACGAGAATATGAACGACGGCGTTAAGCGCAAATGGCGTGAATTCAGCGACGACGCTTTCTATGTGGACGCCGACGGTAAGGTGGTCATGATCATCGAGGCGGAGATCAGCACCGAGGGCGCCGATGACTGGGAATACCTGCTGCTCTATAAGGACGGCGAGATCATCGGTAAATTCCTCGACGTTATTGAGTAAAGCAAAAAACTGCCAAATTAACGCGCCGCAGGCCGAAAATTATGCAAAAACGGCTTGCGGCGCGGCTTTTTTTGTGATATAATAGCAAACGGCTTAAAATAAACACGGCTGCGGATCAGCCCTGCCGGTGTACGCAAAAGCGTATGCGGGGCTTTGGAAACAGCCGGAGGCTAAACAAAAAGGAGGAAGAAAAAATGGCAGTAATTTCCATGAAACAGCTGCTGGAGGCCGGCGTTCACTTCGGCCACCAAACCAGAAGATGGAACCCCAAGATGGCGCGCTTCATCTTCACTGAAAGAAACGGTATCTACATTATCGACCTGCAGAAGACGGTGCATAAGGTTGACGACGCTTACAACTTTGTGAAGTCCGTCGCCGCCGAGGGCAAGGATATCCTGTTTGTCGGCACCAAGAAGCAGGCGCAGGAGGCCATCAAGGAAGAGGCCACCCGCTGCGGTATGTTCTATGTCAACGAGCGTTGGCTGGGCGGCATGCTCACCAACTTCAAGACGATCCAGACCCGTGTGCGCCGCCTGCGCGAGCTGGAGAAAATGCAGGAGGACGGCACGTTTGAAAAGCTGCCGAAGAAAGAAGTTGCCGTGCTGAACCACGAGATGGAGAAGCTGGAGCGCTTCCTGGGCGGCATTAAGGATATGAAGAAGCAGCCCGGCGCGATGTTCATCGTCGACCCGAGAAAAGAGCGCATTGCCGTGGCGGAAGCCAAGCGTCTGCATATTCCGATCGTGGCTATTGTGGACACCAACTGCGACCCGGACGAGATCGATTATCCCATTCCCGGCAACGACGACGCGATCCGTGCCGTACGCCTTTTGACCGGCAAGATGGCCGACGCGGTCATCGAGGGCAACCAGGGCATGTCGATGGCGGAAGCTCCGGCGGAAACCGAAGCCCCGGCCGAGGCACCTGCTGCGGAATAAGCCGCGGGCGAAATTTTGACCTTGCAAAAGAGGTAGGGAGGCTTGCCTCTCTGCCTCTTTTTTAGTAAACACACCTAATTTTAAGGAGGAAAATTAAATGATTAGTGCAGCTATGGTAAAAGAACTGCGTGAAAGAACCGGCGCCGGCATGATGGACTGCAAAAAAGCGCTGACCGAAACTAACGGCGACATGGAGGCCGCCATCGATTATCTGCGTGAGAAAGGTCTTTCCCAGGCCGCCAAGAAATCCGGCCGCGTGGCCGCCGAGGGCCTGGTGGCGATCGGCTTTTCCGCCGACGGCAAGCAGGGCGCCATCATCGAGGTAAATTCCGAGACCGACTTTGTGGCCAAGAACGAGGAATTCGTTAACATGGTCAACGAATTCGTGCAGGTGGTGCTGGACAATAACTACACCACGGTGGACGAGCTGCTGGCGGGTAAATTGGGCGACGGCACCGTGAAAGACGAGCTGACCGCCAAGATCGCCAAGATCGGCGAAAACATGACCATTCGCCGCTTTGCCAAGTTTGACGCGGCGGACAGCGTCTGCGCCGGCTATATCCACGGCGGCGGCAAGATCGGCGTACTGGTGGAATTTGCCACCGACGCCGCCAATATCGACCCCATCAAGACGATGGGTCGCGACGTGGCCATGCAGGTGGCTTCGATGAACCCCCAGTTTGTGGACGAAAAGGGCGTCGATCCCGAATATATGGAGCATGAGAAGAACATTCTGATGCAGCAGGCGCTGAACGAGGGCAAGCCCGCCGAGATCGTTGAGAAGATGGTGGTCGGTCGCCTGAAGAAAGAGCTGAAAGAGACCTGCCTGCTTGAGCAGAAATTCGTTAAGGACGGCGACATCAACGTGGCCGCTTACGTTAAGCAGATCGCCAAGGCCTGCGGCGCTGACGTGACCGTTAAGAGCTTCGTGCGCTATGAAGTGGGCGAGGGCATTGAAAAGAAGGTTGACGATTTGGCGGCGGAAGTTGCCAAGATGACCGCGAAATAAGAGGGCGTTTTCATGAGTACGCTGAAATACAAACGGGTGGTGCTGAAGCTCTCCGGCGAGGCATTGGCGGGGGAGCAAGGTTTTGGCATTGACCCGGTGACCATTCAATCCATCGCCCAGCAGATCAAAGAGGTCTGCGAGCTGGGGCTGGAGACGGCTCTGGTGGTGGGCGGCGGCAACATCTGGCGCGGGGCAAGCGGCGCGAACAAGGGCATGGACAGAGCCACCGCCGATTATATGGGCATGCTGGCCACCGTGATGAACGCGCTGGCCTTGCAGGACGCGCTGGAGAATATCGGCGTGGTGACGCGGGTGCAGTCATCGGTGGAAATGCGGCAGTTTGCCGAGCCTTATATCCGCCGCCGGGCGATCCGCCATTTGGAGAAAGGCCGTGTGGTCATCTTTGCGGCGGGCACCGGCAATCCCTATTTTTCCACCGATACCACGGCGGCTCTCCGCGCGGCAGAGATGGAAGCCGACGCGATCCTGATGGCGAAAAAGGGCGTGGACGGCGTTTATGACAGCGACCCGAAGCTGAACCCGAACGCCAAAAAATACGACAAACTGGATTTTCTGGAAGTCCTCAATCAGGGCTTGCAGGTGATGGACAGCACGGCGGCTTCGCTGTGCATGGATAACGGCATACCGCTGGTGGTGTTCAATCTGGAAACCCCCGGCAACATTATGCGCGTAGTTATGGGAGAAGAAATCGGAACGATCGTGGGAGGTGCTGAGTAATGCCAAGCCAGGAAATTTTGCAGACCGCTGAAGAAAAAATGCAGAAAGCTTATGACGCGATGTGTCAGGATTTTGCCGTAATGCGCGCCGGGCGCGCCGACCCGGCGATCCTCGACAAAATTATGGTGGATTATTACGGCACGCCCACGCCGATCGCGCAGATGGCGTCCATTTCGGTGCCGGAAGCGCGCCTGCTGGCCGTGCAGCCGTGGGATCGCAGCATGATCAAGGCGATCGAAAAGGCGATCCAGACCTCTGATCTCGGTATCAACCCCACCAACGACGGCCAGATGATTCGTTTGGCGATTCCGCCGCTCACCGAGGAGCGCCGCAAGGAGCTGGTGAAGAACTGCGGCAAGCGCGCGGAGGAGGCCAAAGTCTCGGTGCGCAATATCCGCCGCGACGTGAACGATAAGCTGAAAGCGTTGGAGAAGAAAAACGAGGCCTCGGAGGACGAGGTGAAAAACGCGCTGGATAAATCCCAGAAGCAGACCGACGATTTCATCAAAAAAATCGACGAAACGCTTAAAAAGAAAGAGAAAGATATCCTTTCCGTTTAATTTCGGCGTAAATTTGCCAGAATAAGAACCGGCAGCCTTGATCAGGGCTGCCGGTTTGCTTATCTGCGGATAAAAATGCCTGCCGCGGCAGGAAAATCCAACTATCTGTCGAATAACAACTTGATACTTGAGGGGTAAAAGCATAAAAATTTCAGGAGGCAAGAATGACAGAGATTTTAAGAAAGAGCATTGAAGTGGGCGGCAGAACGCTGACCATGGAAACCGGCAGAATGGCCAAGCAGGCCAGCGGCGCGGTGTTTATTACTTACGGCGAGACGGCGGTTCTGGCCACGGCCACCATTGCGTCCAAAGCCAAAGACGGGATCGACTTTTTCCCGCTGACCATTGATTATGAAGAAAAAATGTACGCCGTGGGCAAGATCCCCGGCGGATTTATCCGGCGTGAGGGGCGCGCCAGCAATCAGGCGATTTTGAACGCCCGCCTGATCGACCGGCCGCTGCGGCCTCTCTTCCCGAAAGCATACCGCAAGGACGTGCAGGTCATCACCACCATTCTTTCGGTGGATCAGGACTGCCCGCCGGAAATTACGGCTATGTGCGGCGCGTCGGCTGCCTTGCACATCTCGCATGCGCCGTTTAACGGCCCGATCGCGGGCGTTATCATGGGCATGGTGGACGGCGAATTCGTCGTGAACCCCACCGTGGAGCAAAAGGCCAGAAGCGTTATGCACATTTCCGTGGCCGGCACCAAGGACGCCATTATGATGGTGGAGGCGGGCGCCGCCGAAATTCCGGAGGAGACGATTTTGGAGGCCATTTTGACCGCGCATGAGGAGATCAAGCGCATTGTGGCCTTTATTGAGGACTTCCGCACCGAGGCTCTGGCGATGGGCTTGGCCAAGGAGAAAGAAGTTTTCGAGGAAGAGCATGTCAACGAGGAGCTGGAAGCGGCCATCATGGCGTATAAGGACGAGCTGGCCGCCGCCGTGCACAAATGCGCGGTGGAGAAGCTGCCCAAGCAGGAGCGCGAAGACCTGCTGGAGGGCACCAAGGCCGCTATTGCCGAGCGTTTCTCCGGCGAGGCATACGCCGACGAGCAGGAGAATATCGCCAAGTTTATCGACAAGATGGAAAAGGACGTTTTCCGCACCATGATCGCCCGCGACAAGCTGCGTATCGACGGCCGGGCGCTGAACGAGGTGCGCCCCATCACCTGTGAGGTGGACATTTTGGGCAAGGTGCACGGCTCGTCGCTGTTCACCCGCGGCCAGACGCAGGTTTTGAACGTCTGCACGCTGGGCACGCTCTCCGAATCGCAGACGCTGGACGGCCTGGGGCTGGAGACCTCCAAGCGCTATATGCACCAGTATAACTTCCCGCCTTACAGCACCGGCGAGACCCGCCCGATGCGCGGCCCCGGCCGCCGCGAGATCGGCCACGGCGCGCTGGCGGAACGCGCGCTGGAGCCGGTTATCCCCGGGCCGGAGGAATTTCCCTACGCTATCCGTATGGTCTCCGAGGCGATCGAGAGCAACGGTTCCACCTCGATGGCGTCCGTCTGCTCCAGCACCATGAGCCTGATGGCCGCGGGCGTGCCGATCTCCGCCCCGGTTTCCGGTGTGGCGATGGGGCTGATCAGCGACGGCGAGAACATGAC
>CANQPG010000033.1 GCA_947625705.1 uncultured Peptococcaceae bacterium
GGATCGAACCGCTGACCTCTTGAATGCCATTCAAGCGCTCTCCCAGCTGAGCTATACCCCCAAGACGAAAATTATTGTAGCACATTTTTCAGACAAAATCAAGGGGATTTTACAATTTTTTATTAGGTATTGCAAAATGTCTGATATTGGTATATACTATGAGAATAACTTTGCATTATTTGCTATTATTTATGCTGATATTGGCAAGAGGTGTTTGGTTGATGCAGTCTGATTTTATTCGTCAAAATGTGTTTCCGACTTTGGCGGCGTTCATTTGGGGCACGGCTTTCGTGGCGCAGAGCGTGGCGGCGGAGAGCGTCCAGGCGTTCACGTTCAACGCGGCGCGGTCGGTGGTGGCCTTTCTGTTTTTGCTGCTGCTGTGTATAGGGATTAGAACTTGGCGGCGGCGCCGGGGCGAGCCGATACCGGGCGGCGCGTCATACCGGCGGGATCTGCTGCTGGGCGGCGTGTGCTGCGGTCTGGCGTTGGCCATCGCCACATATTTGCAGCAAAAGGGGCTGGAGACAACGACGGCAGGCAAGGCGGGCTTCATCACCGCGCTGTACATAGTCATCGTGCCGGTCTGCGGCCTGTTCATGCACAAAAAGGTGCGGGGGCTGGTGTGGCTCAGCGTGGCGCTGGCCGTCTGCGGCCTGTATTTTCTCTGCATAAAAGACGGCTTTGCCATCAGCTCCGGTGATTTTCTGGTGCTGCTGTGCGCGTTTTGCTTTTCCGGGCATATCCTGCTGATTGACCATTTTACCACGCGGGTAGACGGCGTAGAGCTTTCCTGCGCGCAGTTTTTGGTGATGACGCTGTTCTCGTCGACGGGTATGCTGCTGACGGAAACCCCGGCTTGGGACACGCTGGCTCCGGCTATGGGCTCGGTGCTCTATGTCGGCATTTTATCCAGCGGCGTGGCTTATACGTTGCAAATTCTGGCGCAGAAAGGCAGCAATCCCACCACCGTTTCGCTGCTTCTCAGTCTGGAGGCGGTGTTTGCCACCTTGTCTGGAGCAATTATTCTGCATGACCAAATGGCGGGGCGGGAATACTTCGGCTGTGTGCTGATGTTTACCGCCGTAATGCTGGCGCAGTTACCGGACAGAAGGAAACCGGAAAAACTTTTAGCCCCCGCAAAGGGCAAGGCATAAAAATGCTAAAGAAAAACCGCTCGGTGGTTGGCCGGGCGGTTTTTTTTGTGTTGCTTTATTCCACATATGCGTCAACAAATGCGTAGGTTGTGCTTGTGTGTGGTTCAATTACAGCAACAAATCCCTTGGTTGTAACGGTTCCACCGCTTGAAAAATCAGCTGCCGCAACGACCGAGAAGCAATTTTTGCCATATCCCAATCTATCATCGGTTACTTTTTCTATTTTAATATTCGCGCTGCTGCAGAAATTGTTTACATATGTTGGATAACAAAAATCTTTTATAGCATCTTTGGCCATTGCATATAACTCTGATTCATCAAAATATCCATATGAGTTGCCGTATGGCTTTGTTTCTCCGCATAGGCTGCAGATTCCCTTGCTGCTGTATTCGTGAGCCAGTTTAGTGCCAGTTGTTGCACCGCACACGGAACATTTTTGCGGACTAAAACATGTCGCAGCTTCCCATGTGTGTTCTTTTGTGCTTGAAAGTGGTTCGCCGTATGTTTGCTGACACCTCACGCAGGTTTTTGGCGTCGTACAGGTTGCATCTTCCCACTTATGGTTGTTTGTATTTGGTTCCCCCGATGTTTCTCCGCAAACTGAACAATGTTTTGCCATCGTACATGTTGCCGCCGCCCATGTGTGCCCATTTTGTCGGCACGGAGTGTTCGACATGTTAAAACCAAATATAATTGCCATAATAACAATGAATGTCAACGGTAACATAAAGCCGGATTTTCTCTTATTCATAATGCTTGTTCCTCCTGTTGATCAAAAAACATCTCGAATAAACTGCTTATAGAGTTCTTCATCTATTTCAATCAATGACTTTCTTCCGTCTCTAAACTCAATTGCAATTGTGTATATTCCTTTGCGTTTTGCTGACAACCCCGCTGCAAGTCCAATCGGCCCGAGCAAAAATGCGCCTACTCCTGCACGCAGTACACCGCTGCTGGCGCTTTTACGTTCCTCCGCATCAACCAAACTGTAGCTTGCAACGGTCGTTTTGGTCAGCGGAATATTGCCTCTAAAACTATCTCTGATTTCAACATGATTGGATTTTCCTCCGGTCATTTTACAAGATGAGCCTTTGTAGTCTCCGCCGATTACACTGTTACTTGCCATGATTTTCCTCCTTTTACTACTGCTTTTCTTGGTAGAGTTGCCATGCTTGCTGCGTAAATGCAACCAAATGGTTGCATTTCGCTATATATTATGCCACCACATGGTAGCATTGTCAATAAGGTGGTGACAAAATGCGTTGGAAAAGATTAGCTGATTTGCGTATTGACAACGATTTAACACAACAGCAGGTGGCTGACATTCTGCATTGCCAACGTGAGGTGTATAGACGCTATGAGAGTGGCGTGCGGGAATTGCCGCTTTCTTATGCCATCATTTTGGCAAAATACTATAATGTGTCGCTGGATTATCTTGTTGGGCTAATTGATGATCCAACGCAGTGAAGATACAAAAAAAACGGATACCAATTAGGTATCCGTTTTTTTGTTTAGTCAAAATGGTTGCTTAAAAATCAGTGCGCCTGTCCTGCAATTCGGCGGGTATGCGCTCGTCAAACAGCTGCACCAGATATTCGCGGCTGAAAGAGTGCTTGCTGCGGATACCGTGCGCGGCGGCCTGCTCGGCGGTGTAGGTGGAAAGCGGGTAGATGGTGATATTATCGTAATGCCCGGTGTAATGCGTGACCACCGGCAGCACCGCCATGCGGTCGATATCAAGGCTACCGTCCGCCTCATTATACGTCATATCCACCTCGGCTAAGCCGCCCAGCATGGTGGCGGGCTGATCTTGCGCCGAAATGAAATTGCCCAGCGAATAGAACACCGGCACTTCGCGTCCGTCGGCGGCAGTCAGCATTTCCGCCGTTTGCAGCACGTGCGGGTGAGTGCCGATGATGACGTCGGCGCCGTTATCGGCCAGCAACTGCGCCAGACGGCGCTGTTCATCGTTTGGCCTGGCCTGATATTCCACGCCCCAGTGCATACTGACCAGCACGATATCCGCCTGCTCCTGTGCGGCTGCCAGTTCCGCTATCATCAGATCGTCATCGATATATTTGACGCTGCCCTCGGCGGAAGCAGGGAGGGCGAGGCCGTTGGTGCCGTAGGTGTAGGCAAGCAGGGCGATCTTGACGTCCTGACACTCCAGCACCTGAATAACGTCGTCGGCGGCGTTGGCCACCGCGCCCGCCATGATCACGTCCGGCTGCGCCCGCCAGAAGCTGATGGTGTTATAAAAGCCCTGCTTGCCGGCGTCCAGCACGTGATTGTTGGCCTGGCTGATCAGGTTGAAGCCCATATTGACCAGGTGTGTGCCCAGCTCCTGCGGCGAATTGAACAGCGGATAATTGCCCAGCCCCAATTCCGTACCGCCGAGCGGCGTTTCCTGATTGATGTAGGCCAGATCGGCGTCGGCGATAATCCCCGAGATCGGCTGATAGGCGGCGGTAAAATCGAAGCCGCTGCCGCCGGCGCGCTCCTTGGCCTGGCGGTAGATCGGCGCGTGGATCAGGTTATCGCCCGCGGCGACAAGCGAAAGCTCCACCTTGCCGCTGAAATCAAACGGCGGTGGGGCAGGGTAGATATTCGGCGCGTCTTCCTCCGGCATAGTGCAGCCGGCGAGCAGCGAGAGCAGCAGGGCGGCCAGCAGGGCGATTTTTCTGATTTGGTACTTCATTAAACAAACTTCCTTAAAATATACTGTGAGACAATCATAGCATTTAATCGGGCGGATTGCAAGCCGCAAAAAAAAGAGGAACGGGCAAAACCCGCTCCTCTTTTGGTTAACGATGGTTGAGAAATTATTTCTCCAGCTTCATCGTGCCGGTCTTGTTGAAACGAACGTGCCAGGACAAAGCTTCCTCCAGAATATGGGGGGTATGAGCCTTGCCGTCCGGGCAAGCTTCCAGAGCGCGATTGTAGTAATCGAGCAGCATCGGCTTGTAATCCGGATGAGCGCAGTTGTTGATGATGACCAAAGCTCTCTCTCTGGGAGCCAGGTTGCGCAGGTCAGCGTAGCCCTGTTCGGTAACGATTACGTTAACGTCATGCTCGGTGTGGTCGATATGGGAGCACATCGGCACGATGGAGGAAATGGCGCCGCCCTTAGCGGTAGAAGCGGTCATGAAGATGGAGATATAAGCAGCGCGGGTGAAGTCACCGGAGCCGCCGATACCGTTCATCATTCTGGTGCCCATGATGTGGGTGGAATTTACATGGCCGTAAATGTCAACCTCGATAGCGGTGTTCATGGAGATAACGCCGATACGACGGGCAACCTCAGGGTTGTTGGAAATTTCCTGCGGACGCAGAACGATGGTCTTCTTATACTTTTCAACGTTAGCCTTGAAGCGCTTCAGGCCGTCCTCGGAGGGAGTCAGCGAAGTGCCGGATACGGCCACGAACTTGCCGCAGTCGATCAGATCAAGAGCGCCGTCCTGAATAACCTCGGAATAGAAGGTCAGACCTTCCAGGTCGGAGTCAACAAAACCGGCCATAACAGCGTTGGCTACGCCGCCGACACCGGACTGCAAGGGCAGCAGGTTCTTCGGCAGACGGCCGGCCTTAACCTCGCCGTCGAAGAATTTAACGATATTGTTGGCCATAGCCTGCTCGGTCTCGGTGATCGGGGGCAGGGGGCGAACTTTATCGGTGATGTCGGTAACGACGATAGCGTCGATACGGTCAGCGCCGCACTCAATGTAAGTGGTACCGATACGGTCGCCGGTGTGATAGATCGGGATCTCGCGGCGATTCGGCGGATCCAGCGGAATGTAAATGTCGTGCATGCCTTCCATTTCTTCCGGCTGCGAGGTGTTCAGCTCAACGATGACTTTCTTGGCCATCTTAACGAACGTCGGCGCGGAGCCCACGGAAGTGGTGGGGATCAGGTTGCCCTCTTCAGTGATAGCGCAAACTTCAACCAGAGCGATGTCAACGTCGCCCATGAAGCCGTAGCGGGTATCCTGCGGAGCGTTGGAGAGGTGCTGGTCGTTATAAAGAACGCCGGCCTCGCCCTTGGTGTTCAGGGCGTTTCTCATGTCGTTGTTGGTCTGATAAGGGCTGCGGCGGCTAACAGCACCAACAGCAGCCAGGCCGTCCAACTCGGGGCCTACGGAAGCGCCGGTCAAAATCTGAACCTTGATCTTCTCACCGGCCTTAACTCTCTCAGCCAGCGCCAGCGGCACGGCCTTCGGATAGCCGGAAGGGGTAAACCCGGAGCAGCCGATAGTGTCGCCGTCTTTGATCAGCTTAGCGGCTTCCTCAGCCGTGACGACCTTTTTCAACAGCTCCTTGCATCTGATTCTGTGTTCATAATCCATAACACATACCTCCATAAAATTTGATAAATTATGTCCTTATGATGTTCACAGAGCATAAAACATCATAATACCTTAAGGATATTATACCGCATAAATCCGGAAAAATAAAGGGGTTTTCCACACAAAATTATTTATTATTATTTATGGGAAATAACTGGTAATTGAATATATCCTGTGCTATAATAAATTATTATCCCATTTTTATGCAAATACTGTAAACTGCGGCAATATTTTGCCGTAATTTTTGGGCTTTGGAGGAGCAAAAGATGACTGAGATACCTTTGCTGCTGCAAAACGCGGCATATTACGCGGCGGGCAGCTTCCATACCGGCCATTTGCTGCTGCAAGCGGGCAGAATTGCCGCGATATATGACGAGCTTCCCGATACTTTGGCGGCGGACGCCGGTTTGCAGCGCTATGACGTAAGCGGCAAGCTGGTGCTGCCGGGGTGCATTGATACCCACGTGCATGTGCGCGAGCCGGGCAGCCCCGAGAAAGAGGATTTCCTCACCGGGACGGCGGCGGCGCTCGCCGCGGGCGTCACCACCATCTGCCAGATGCCGAATGTGAACCCCATGCCGCATGATATGGAAAGCCTTGCGGTCACCAGAGAGGCGGCGGAGGATAAAGCGCTTTGCAACGTGGCGGTTTATGCGGCGGCGGGGGCGGATAATACAAATGAGTTTGCTCAGCTGGCCGAGGCTGGGGTCTGTGGGCTGAAGACGTTTTTGCAGCCGGGCAAACCGGGCGAGCCGCAGTATATCACGGTGGCACAGGACGACGGCGACGCGGAACTCTGCGCGCTTTTGTCTGCGGCCAAAACGGCGGGGCTGCGCTGCTTCTTCCACTGTGAGGATTACGCGCTGATCGGCGAGCTGGAGCAAGCTGCCCACGCGGCGGGGCAGGAGGCTTACTCTTTCCATTATAAGACGCGCCCAAACGAAGCGGAGCTGAACGCGGTGAACCGGGTACTGGCCGCCGCCGCGAAGACCGGCGCCAAGGTCGGTATCGTACACGTTTCCACCGTGGCCGCGGCAGAGGCGATAGCCGCCGCTAAAAAGGCGGGCGTTGACGTCACCTGCGAGGTTTGCTTCCATCATTTATTTTTCGACGATAGCTGGCTGGATAAATTCGGCCCCTATGCCAAATGCAACCCGCCGCTGCGCAGTAAGGCTGACGCCGAGGGACTTTGGCGCTTTATAAGCGACGGCACCGTCGATTATATCGGCAGCGACCACGCGCCGCATTTGCTCAGCCAAAAGCAGGCGGGCGAGCAGCAGATATGGCTGGCGCCCTCCGGCGTGGCGCATATGGAAATTATGCTGCCGCTGCTGCTTGCGGCGGTCAAGGCCGGCAAGCTGACTATGGAGCGTCTGGCGGAGCTTATCGCCGAAAAAGGTTATAAAACGATGGGGCTTTATCCGCAAAAGGGGTGCATAACCCCCGGCGCGGACGCTGATCTGACAGTCATCGACCCTAACGCGGCGTGGCGCTTCGACCACCGGCAAATGCAGACGAAAGCCAGAGAGTGCTGCCAAATGTTTGACGGTATGGAGCTTTGCGGCCGGGTGGAAAGCACGATAGTTAAGGGGCGGCTGGTTTACGCCGACGGTATTGTGGATTATCAAAGCGCGGGCTGGGGCGACGTCCTCGCCTGCCATAAAAACCAACGGGAGGATATTTGAAGATGTGTGATTGCTGCAAGGGGCACGAGCTGCCCAAAACCTACGACCACAGCGAAGTGGAGCAGAAGTGGTACGCTTTCTGGGAGGAACACGGTTATTTCAGCCATAAAAACAACGCGGGCGGCGAGCCTTTTTCGGTGGTCATGCCGCCGCCGAACGTTACCGGCCAGCTGCATTTGGGTCACGCGGTGGATAACACCATGCAGGATATTCTGACGCGCTGGCACCGCATGCAGGGTCACCAGACGCTGTGGGTGCCCGGCTGCGACCACGCGGGTATCGCCACCCAGGCCAAGGTGGAAGAGCATTTGGCCAAAGACGGCGTCAGCAAATACGATTTGGGGCGCGAGGCGTTTGTGGATAAGGTGTGGGAATGGAAGCACCAGTATCACGACCGCATTGTGCGTCAGCTGAAAATGCTCGGCTCGTCCTGCGACTGGGATCAGGAGCGCTTCACGCTGGACGAGGGCTGCAATGACGCGGTGAACGAGGTGTTTGTGCGCCTGTTCAACGAGGGGCTGATTTACCGCGGCACTTACATCATCAACTGGTGCCCCAAATGCCAGACGACCATTTCCGATATCGAGGTGGAGCACAGCGACCACGCGGGTCATCTTTGGTACCTGCGCTATCCGCTCGCGGACGGCACGGGCTATGTCACCGTGGCGACGACGCGGCCGGAGACCATGCTGGGCGATACCGCCGTGGCCGTTAACCCGGCGGACGAGCGTTTCAGCGCGCTGGTGGGCAAAAAGATCATGCTGCCGCTGATGAACCGCGAAATTCCCATTATCGCCGACGATTACGTGGATATGGAATACGGCACGGGCGCGGTGAAAATTACCCCCGCGCATGACCCGAACGACTTTGAGATGGGCTTGCGCCACAACCTGCCGCAGATCACGGTCATCGGCAAGGACGCCAAGATGAACGAGAACGCCGGCGCGTATCAAGGCATGGACAGGGACGAATGCCGCGCCGCTGTTGTGAAAGCGATGGACGAGCTGGGTCTGCTGGAAAAAATCGAAGATATCACCCACGCGGTGGGCGAATGTTACCGCTGCGGCAGCGTAATTGAGCCGCTCATTTCGCCGCAGTGGTTTGTGAAGATGGAACCCCTTGCCAAGCCCGCGATCGAGGCAGTGAAAAACGGCGATATCCGTTTTGTGCCGCAGCGCTTTGAGAAAATATATCTCGGCTGGCTGGAAAATATCCGCGACTGGTGCATATCGCGCCAGCTTTGGTGGGGGCACCGTATCCCCGTCTGGTACTGCGGCGACTGCGGCGAGGTCATCTGCCAAAAGGAAGAACCGCATACCTGCCCCCAATGCGGCTCGGCCAAACTGACACGCGACGAGGACGTGCTGGATACCTGGTTTTCCTCCGGGCTGTGGCCGTTTGAAACGCTGGGCTGGCCGGATATGGAGGAAATGGCCAAGCTCAAGAAATTTTACCCCACGTCAGTGCTGGTGACGGGGCGCGACATTATCTTCTTCTGGGTGGCGCGCATGATCTTCACGGGGCTGCATTTTATGGAAGAAAAGCCGTTCTCCGACGTGTTCATTCACGGGCTGGTGCTGGACGCGCAGGGGCGCAAGATGAGCAAGAGCCTGGGTAACGGCATTGACCCGATCGAAATTATCGAGCAGTACGGCGCCGACCCTCTGCGTTTCATGCTGATCACCGGCAACACGCCCGGCAACGACTTCCGCTTCCAGATGGAGCGTTTGGAAGCCAGCCGCAACTTCTGCAACAAGATTTGGAACGCCAGCCGCTTTGTGCTGATGAATTTGGACGATTATCAGCCGGGGGCGGGCGAGCTGAAATATTCGCTGGCCGATAAGTGGATCTTATCTGAGCTGAAAGCGGCGGCGGCTTCCATCTCCGCCAACCTCGGCAAATATGAGCTGGGCGAGGCGGCGCGCGCCGTTTACGACTTCACCTGGGATTATTTCTGCGACTGGTACATTGAAACGGCCAAGCCGCGCCTTTACGGCGAGGATAAGCAGGAGCGTTACACCGCGCAGACGGTGCTGGTGCAGGTTTTGGACAATATCCTGCGCCTGCTGCACCCGTTCATGCCGTTTATCACCGAGGAGATTTGGCAGGCGCTGCCGCACGAGGGCGAGACCATTATGCTGGCCGCCTGGCCGCAGGCCGACGCTATGCCCGATTACCCGGCGGAGGCCGAAATTATGCGGCTGAACATGGAGGCCGTGCGCGCTATCCGCAATATCCGGGCGGAAATGAGCGTGCAGCCCGGCAAAAAGGTGGAGCTCATCTTTGCTACCGACACGGCGGCGGAGGGGCTCAAGCAGGGCGAAATGTATATCAAGGCGCTGGCCGGGGCGAATAGCATGACCATACTTCCCGCGAACTCCGGGAAGCCCGAACAGGCGGCGGCCGCCCATATCCGCGGCGTGGATATTTACCTGCCGCTGAAAGGGCTAATTGACCTCGACAAGGAAATTGCCCGGCTGGATAAGGAAATTGCCAACATGGATAAAGAGATCAAGCGGCTGGAGGGCAAGCTCGCCAATCAGGGCTTCCTGGCCAAAGCGCCCGAGGCCGTGGTGGCGGGCGAGCGCGAAAAGCTGGCCGGCTATACCGAAAAACGGCAGAGCCTGCTGGCGCGGGTGGACGAGCTTAAGGGGCTGAACTGAACCATGCCGAACCAAGCGGAACAGGAGAGCCGGGAATATGCCGCGGCGCTGCAATTTTTGGCGGACTGCACCAAATTCGGCATCAATCTGGGGCTTCAGCGCATTGAACGCCTGCTTCAGCTGATGGGGAACCCCGAGCGGCAGGGCGTGAAATATCTGCACATCGGCGGCACCAACGGCAAAGGCTCGGCGGCGGCCATGCTCGCGGCCTGCATACAGGCGGCGGGCTATCGCTGCGGCTTCTTTGCCTCGCCGCACCTCCATTCCTACCGCGAGCGTTACCGCATTAACGGCGAGAACATCAGCCGGAGGGAGTTGACCGCACGCGTCAGGCGTTTGCAGCCATTGCTCACGCAAATGCGGCAGGAGGGCGCGGAGCAGCCGACGGAATTTGAGGTCAGCACGGCTCTCGCTTTGCAGTATTTCACCGAGCAAAAGGTGGACTATGCCGTGATGGAGGTCGGTCTCGGCGGGGCGATCGACTCCACCAACGTGATAACACCGGAATTATCGGTCATCACTAACGTGGCGATGGACCATATGGATTACCTCGGCCACACCCCGGCGGAAATTGCCGCCGTCAAGGCTGGTATCATCAAGGCGGGGCGGCCTGTTTTCACGGCGGCGGCAGACACAGACGTGCTTGCGGTGCTTAATGCGCGGGCTAAGGCAGTCGGCGCGCCGCTTTATCAAATGGGGCGGGATTTTGCCATTGCCGACGCCGCACACACGGCGGAAACGCAGACGTTCACATTCCGTGACCTGCGGCGGGGAGACGAGCTGGCCGGGCTGACTATCAGCCTGCTGGGCGAACACCAGCTGGCCAATGCGGCGCTGGCCGTGGCCGCCGCGCGGGAAATTGGTCTCTCGACTGACGCGATATACCAAGGTCTGGCCGCCGCCCGCTGGCCGGGGCGGCTGGAGGTCGTCTCGAAAGAGCCGCTGATCGTGCTGGACGGCGCGCACAACACCGCCGGCATGCAGGCTCTGGCCAATGCTTTGCGGGAATACTGGCCGGGGCGGCGGATCGTGGCCGTGCTGGGTATGCTGGCCGATAAGGAGCGCCGCGAAGCGCTGCAAAACCTGCTGCCCCTTTTGGACGAGGCTGTTATCTGCCGCGTCCCCAGCTATCGCGCGGGCGATTGGCAGACGCTGGCCGAAGTGTGCCGCGAGGGCGGCGTACCATGCCGTCTGGTGGAGGAAGTGCCGGCGGCGGTGGATTGCGGCAGGTCGCTGCTGCGTGGCGCAAACGATATGCTGCTGGTCAGCGGCTCGCTGTATATGCTGGCGGACGCGCGGGCTTATCTTCTGGGGGTGGCGCCTGATGTCTGATATAATAGGAAGAAAACTGATTTTGGCTTCCGGTTCGCCCCGCCGGCTGGAAATTCTGCGGGCGGCGGGCATTGAACCGGAGGTTATGGCGGTAAACGTGGCCGAGCTGACGGCGGAATTGCCGCCCCGGGAGCTGGTCATCGCCAACGCGCGCTTAAAGGCCGAAGCGGCGGCCAAACTTAGGCGAGAGGGCGTCATTCTGGCGGCGGATACCGTGGTGGCGCTGGACGGCAAAATTTTCGGCAAGCCCAGAGACGCGGCGGACGCGGCGCGTATGCTGGCCGCGCTTTCCGGGCGCACCCACAGCGTGTTTACCGGAGCGGCGGTGTATCGTGACGGCAAAATATCTTGCGGCGCGGCGGAGACCAAAGTGGCATTCCGCAAGCTTTCACCCGAAGAAATCAACGCCTATGTCGCCACCGGCGAGCCAATGGATAAGGCGGGCGCTTATGCCGTGCAGGGCGGAGCCGGGCGTTTTGTGCAGCAGCTCGCCGGCGATATGGATAACGTGATCGGGCTGCCTATGCGGCTGGTGGGCGAGCTGATACCGCTGGCGGAATTTGTCGAACCTGAGAACATTTAACGGGCGCGCAAAAAGTTTGCAAAAAATAGTAAAATATTGTTGTATTTACAGCGTTAAGTATAATATAATATAGGTTACAAAGTTTTGGTAGTCATAGTTGTGGATATACTGGTAAATGTGTAATAGTTATAGCTTGGAAAGGGGTATTTCGGCTTGTTTAACATTGATATCGGCATAGACCTCGGCACCGCGAACACGCTGGTTTATGTTAAGGGCAAAGACACGATATCCACCGAGCCATCGGTGGTGGCGGTGGAGAAAAACAGCAAAAAAATCCTTGCGGTGGGCAACGAGGCCAAGAAAATGCTGGGCAGAACTCCCGGCAACATTATGGCAATACGCCCCGTAAAAGACGGCGTGATCGCCGATTTTGACATCACGCAGGGTATGCTGAAGTATTTTATCGATAAAGCGGTGAAGAACCGCTCGATTTTCTCGCGCCCGCGTATCGTTATCTGCGTGCCCTCGGGCGTGACAACGGTGGAGGAGCGCGCTATCCGCGAGGCGGCGCTGAACGCCGGGGCGAAAGAGGCTTATCTGATTGAGGAGCCGATGGCGGCGGCGATCGGCGCGGGGCTTCCCGTTATGGAGCCGGTGGGCAATATGATCGTGGATATCGGCGGCGGCACCACGGAAGTTGGCCTGATATCGCTGGGCGGCTTGGTGACGGTTCATTCCGTGCGCGTGGCCGGCGATAAAATGGACGAGGCCATCGTCAACTATATCAAGAAGAATTTTAACCTCGCTATCGGCGAGCGCACGGCGGAGGAGATCAAGATCCAGATCGGCTCGGCCTATCTGGAGGAAGAAGAAAAGGGTGAGACGTATTCCGTGCGCGGGCGCGATCTGATGACGGGGCTGCCCAAAACTATCACCATTACGGCGGAAGAAATGAATCAGGCGCTTTCCGAGCCGGTGGCGGCCATTATCGACGCGATCAAGAGCTGCCTGGAGAAATCGCCGCCGGAGCTGGCCGCGGATATTATGGATCGTGGTATCGTGATGGCGGGCGGCGGCTCGCTGCTGCGGGGTCTGCCGAAGCTGGTTTCGATGGAGACGCACATCATGGTACACCTTTCCGATCAGGCGCTGAACGCCGTGGTGCTGGGGACAAGCAAGGTGCTGGAGAATATTCATGTGCTGGACAGCAGCCTGCACAAGTAATCGGGTCGTGATAGCTGGAGGGCGGTTGGTTTGACTCCGAAACGAAAGAAAATATTGATTGGCGCTCTGGCGGGAGTGCTGGTTTTGGCGCTGCTTTTTTTGGCAGGGCTCACCTCCACTGAGCGGGAGAATATATCCAAACCCGAGCAGTTTCTGCGCGATATGCTGGCTCCGTTGCAAAACGGGGCTAGTGTTGTATCAGGAAACATTCGCAACTGGGGCGCTTATTTGCAGGGTGTGGACAATATCCGGGCGGAAAATGACGAGCTTAGGAAGGAGATCAGCGAGCTGCGTCTGCAATTAGTCGATTTGGCGGAATATCAGCAGGAGAACGAGCGCCTGCGCGATCTGCTGAATATGGCGGAGGACGTGGACGCGCAGTTTGAATACGTGACCACCACCGTGGTCAACCGCTCGCAAAGCAGCTGGTATAAAACGCTGGTCATCAGCGGCGGCGAGGACGCGGGCTTTGCCGTCGGTATGCCGGTGGTATCGGCGCAGGGGCTGGTGGGACGTATCATCAATACGTCGGCCAACACCGCCGAGGTGCTGCTGATAACCGACCGTGAGGGGGCTATCAGCGCGATGGTGCAGAACACCCGCACCGTCGGCGTGGTGGAGGGCGACGGCGAAACGTCGGAACTCAGCATGATCCGTGTGCCGTATGACGCGGAAATTGAAAATTATCAGCAGATCATCACCTCCGGCTATGGCGGCGTTTACCCCAAGGGGTTGCTGGTGGGCTATATCAACAGCATTGCGCTGCAAAGCGACGGCCTGATGCTGGATATTGACGTACGCTCTTACGTTGATTTTAACCGCCTGGAAGAAGTGATGGTGCTGAAGCCGAAGAATTGAGGGGGGCAATATGCGAAACCTGCGCAGACGGCTGGTGCTGGCGGTGTTGTATCTGGCCGCCTTCCTGCTGCAATACGGCTTTTTGAATAACCTTGGCTGGGGCGTTTTCTGCCCGCAGCTTTTGCTGTTTTTTCCGGTGTTTGCCGGGCTGCTGCGGGGGCGCTGGTATGGCCTGGCGCACGGCCTGTTCGCCGGGCTTTTGATGGATCTGGTGATCGGGCGGTTTTTGGGCTTAAACGCGCTGGTTTGGGGCGCGGCGGGCTTTTTGACCGGGCGCTTTACCACCAGCCTGTTCAAGGAAAATTATCCCATCGCCGTGATCTCGGTGCTGCTTTCCTACACGTTCAGCTCACTGCTTTATGCGGTGCTGGCCGGTCTGGTATCGGGCAGCTTCTTCTCGATGACGCTGATCAGCCGCATTATTCTGGGCGGGGTGGTGGTCAACTGCTTCATCGCGCCTATCATCTATCTGCCGGTATACCGCTCGCTTTCCTACGGCTGGTTACAGCCAATGCCGAAGCGGGCTTGAGGACTAAATTGTTATAGTGTATATTTGCCAAGGAGTGAGACCTGATGTTTGAGCCGGACAAAGCGGCAGAAGCCGCGTCGGAAAAGCAATTTGACCGCCGGGTGCTGCTGTTTGTGGCAGTGCTGGGGCTGCTTTTTCTGGTGCTGGCGGGCAAGCTGTTTGCCTTACAGATATTGAACACCGACGTTTACGCCTCGATATCCAGCCGCAACCAGATGCGTATGGTGGCGCAGCCGGCCAAGCGGGGCGATATTTACGACAAAAACGGCGTTATGCTGGCCGGGTCGGAGATCTGCTACGACATCTGCGTGGCCGCCACGCAGGTGAAAAGCGACGAGGCGGACGAAATGGCCGCCACACTTTCCGGTTATCTGAATGACCCGGAGCTGCCCGCCGAGACGATCCTGGAAAAGATCACCGCCAATTCCCGCAGCTATCAGCCGGTGCTGATCACCACTATCCCGGCGAAGGGCAACCAGCACTTGGTGGCCGTGCTGGAGGAGCACCGCACCGAGCTGCCGGGGCTGCTGATCATGGAGGAGCCGCGCCGCATTTATCCCCTGGGCAAACTGGCCAGCCATATCCTCGGCCAGATGGGGCAGATCAGCGATACCGACACCGATCTGCTGGACAGCTATGGCTATCTGGCCACCGATCTGGTGGGCAAGGCCGGGCTGGAAAAAACGATGGAGCGCTTTACCGACAGATCG
>CANQPG010000034.1 GCA_947625705.1 uncultured Peptococcaceae bacterium
CTCCGGGAACGCCGTCTGCGGAATGTTGTCGGTACACAGGCTCAGCTCCTCGCCGGTTTCCGCGTTGACGTAGTTCAGATCAAAATCGGTATACTGCCTGCCAACGTCATTGTGGTTTTCGTCCATCGCCTGCGATACGCCCAGCGACGCTTCGTCAAACGTAAAGCCGTTGGAAAATTCCTCCAAATACTTCGGCGCGTATTCCAGCTGCGGCAGCAGCTTCTCGGCCACTTCATCATACACCTTGGTGTCGCTGCCCACGATGTTGTGGCTGTGCCAGCCCGTAGCCACGCCGGTGGCGACCGCCGTCACGCACGTCAGGCAGAAAATGGCGCAGAACGCCACGATAAAGCGTTTGCTGAATTTTTTCATGAATATTCGCTCCTTCCACGGGGCGGCTGCCCCGTTCTGTTGATAGTCTTTGATTTTCGCCATCAGTCTGGCCTCCGCAAAGGGCGAAACCTCCACGCCGTCAGCCGCGTGGTGCAAAGCTGCGGCAATTTTGCGGTCAGGCTCGTTTGGATATTTTTGATAACTCATGGTATGCTTCCCCCTTTTCCGCGTCGGCAAGCAGGCCGCGCAGGTTCTGCCGCGCCATAAACAGGCGGCTTTTCACCGTGCCGGCCAGCGCCCCGGTGGCGGCGGCGATTTCCCCCACCGAAAGCTCGTTGTAATAATAAAGAATGACCACCGTTTTCTGTTTCAAAGGCAGGCGGTCAATGGCGGCCAAAAGCTCGCGTTCCCGCTCACGCTCGGCCAGAATATCCAGGCTGGAGCGCGCCTTCGGCTCCTTCGCCTGATAGGCGTCGAACACGTCAGCCACGGGGCTTTCGCGGTCGCGTTTTTTGCAGTAATCCCAGGCCGTGCGGGTCAAAATACGGTAAAACCAGCTTTTAAAGCCGCCGGCGTCGCGCAGGCTGCCAATCGACTGGTAACACTTCAAAAACGTGTCTTGCAGCACATTTTCGCTATCACATTGGCTGCCCGTAATCAGGTAAGCCGCCCGAATTGCCGGGGTTTTGTAAAGCTGATAAAGCTCGGCAAAGGCGGCCTCATCGCCCGCCTGCCAAAGCTCCACTAACCTCGCTTCCTCCATATCCTCGCCACCTTTCGGGTTTCGGCGTTCATCTTTTCAGTAGCTACTATATATAAGACGGCGCACAGGCCGTTTTGGTTCAAAAAAAATTGCCCGAATTTTTCATCGGGCGGAAACTGCATACTAACTCGTCAGCAGCTGCCAGACGGTGCGGGCAAAAAATATGGCGATGACCAGCAGAATGAGAGGCCGCGCCACCTGGCCGCCGCCCTTTTCAAAGCAGCGCGCGCCCACCAGATTGCCTGCGATATTGAACACGCCGGCCACCAGCCCCAGCAGGAATATTACCTGGCCGTTTAACACGAACACCAGCAGCGCGGCCAGATTCGTCGTCAGGTTGATGACCTTGGTGATACCGTTGGCGTCGCTTAAGGAAAGGTGCGCGAGCCCCGATAGCAGCAGGATCAGGAACGTGCCCGTGCCGGGGCCGTATACCCCGTCATACACGCCGAGCGCGAACGCCGCCGCCATCGCCAGCGCCAGCGTTTTGCCGAAGCTGTAAGGAGCCGGCGCCCGCCCGGCGGAAAAAGCCTGGCAGCGTATGACATAAAGCGCTGTCAGCGGCAAAACGGCCAGCATGGCGGTTTGAAATGCGCGCTCTGGTATCAAAAGCGCCAGGTTTGCCCCCAGCGCCGAGCCGAGAAAAGCGCAGAGGATACACCCGGGCGCCAGCCGCCGGTTGATAAAGCCGTCCGCCGCATAGCGCAGCGTCGTCACCGCCGTTCCCATGCCGGAGCTTAACTTGTTGGTGCCGATCGCCATATGCACCGGCAGCCCCGCCAAAAGATAAGCGGGCAGCGCGATCAGCCCGCCGCCCCCGGCGATCGCGTCGACAAACCCGGCCAGAAACACCAGCGGGCAGACGATCAGAAAATGCAGCAGTTCCAGCTCCAAAACGCACTCCTCCACACTCTTGATTTGTTTATTGTACCACATTTTCGGCGGCAGGAAAAGACAAAACCTCCGCCAATTTGCGGAGGTTTTTCCATTCAGGCTATCAACCGCGAAAGCGCGGCAACAATAAAGCAGAGCGCCAAACCCAGCGCCGTGGGAATAGCGGCGGCCAGCGCCGTCCATTTCAGGCTCGCCGTCTCCTTATGTATCGTCAAAAGCGTGGTGGCGCACGGCCAGTGGAACAGCATGAAGATCAGCGTGCAGCAGGCGGTGGTAAACGTCCAGCCGTTGGCCAGCAGCAGCGCCTTGATATCGGCAAGACTTGCCGCGTCCACCAGCGTCCCCTCCGCCAGATAACACATCAGCATGATCGGCACGACGATTTCATTCGCCGGCAGCCCCAATATGAACGCCAGCAATATTACCCCGTCCAGCCCGAAGACAGCCGCAAACGGGTCTAAAAACGCTGCCAGATGCGTGAGCAGGCTGCCCCCGGCCACGGGAATATTCGCCAGCAGCCAGATCAGCAGCCCGGCAGGTGCGGCGGCCAGCACCGCCCGCCCCAGCACGAACAGCGTCCGATCCAGCACCGAGCGCACCAGCACGCTCAATATCTGCGGCCGGCGGTATGAGGGCAGCTCCAGCGCGAATGACGACGGCTCCCCGGCGAGAACGGTATCCGAAAGCAGCCGGGTGACCAGAAACGTCGCCGCGACGGAGAGGATTATCAACCCCGTCAGCAGCAGAGCCGCGGAAAACCCCGCCGCCGCGCCGCCCGCCGCCCCCACGCAGAACAGCGTCAGCAGTGATATCAGCGTGGGAAAGCGCCCGTTGCAGGGCACCAGGCTGTTCGTCAGTATCGCCAGCAGCCGCTCCCGCGGCGAGTCAATAATGCGGCAGCCGATGACCCCCGCCGCGTTGCAGCCAAAGCCCATGCACATCGTCAGCGCCTGTTTGCCGCAGGCCTTGCAGAGACGGAACGGTTTATCCAGATTATACGCCACGCGCGGCAGATAGCCCACGTCCTCCAGCAGTGTGAACAGCGGGAAGAATATCGCCATCGGCGGCAGCATGACGGAGACCACCCACGCCACCGTGCGATATACGCCCAGCACCAGCATATCATGCAGCCATATTGGCACATGGCCGAAAAGCAGGTCAGACAATACCTCCTGCCCCCGCCCGAATAACGTTGAGAGCATTTCCGAGGGGTAATTTGCGCCGATGATCGTCAGCCAAAACACCCCGGCCAGCCCCAGCAGCATAAACGGATAGGCCGAAAAACGCCCGCAGAACAGTTTATCCAGCCGCACGTCCCGCTCCACGGCCTCGCCCCGGCAATGCACCGTCTTGGCGGCAATTTGCTCCGCCCGCCGCACCAGCGCGTTCACGATCGCGTCCGATAGCGCCCGCCCGGAGAGCCCCGCCGCCTGCAAACATTCGCGGCTCCACTTCAGTGCCAGCTGCAAGCCCGCGTTGGCGGCAATGTCCTGCCCCAGCGCCCGCGCCAAGTCGGCGATAAGCCCGGCGTCATTTTCCAGCAGACGCAGCGCCAGCCAGTACGCGTCAATTTGCGGCGCGCCCTCATCAAGGTTCAGAATACCCGGCAGCACATAGCTCAGCCGCCGCGCCACCTCCTCCAGTGCCGGGGGATAGGCCGCCTGTGCCGTCTCGCCCGGCTGATAAGCGGCGTCCAGCACCTCGTCCAGCGCGTCCAACAGGGGGGTAAGCGTTTGCGGCTCCCGCGCCGTCACGCCCACCACCGGCACGCCCAAAAGCTGCGATAACTGCGGTATATCCACTTCGATATGCTTCTTCGCCGCTTCGTCCAGCAGGTTCACGCAGACCACCACCCGCCGCGTAACCTCCAGCGTTTGCAGCACCAGATTCAGGTTGCGCTCCAGCCGTGTCGCGTCGCAGACGACAATCACCGCGTCCGCCCCGCCGAAGCAGATGAAGTTGCGGGCGACTTCCTCCTCCGCCGAATGAGCCAGCAGCGAATACGCCCCCGGCACGTCGGCCAAAAGCAGTGAATGTTTCGGCGTCTGCGCATACCCGGAAGCGCTGGCCACGGTTTTGCCCGGCCAGTTGCCGGTGTGCTGGTTAAGCCCCGTCAGCGCGTTGAACACGGTGCTTTTGCCCACATTGGGGTTGCCGGCCAGCGCCACCAGCTTATCCCGCGCCCGCCGCTTCAGCAGCGTATCCCCCTCGCGTGCCCCGCCGCCGACGGAGTCTTTGGTCAGGCCCATTGCGCCTCGCCCCGCTCGTCGTCCAGCAGAATTTGCGCGCTGTCACCCGCGCGGAGGGCGATCACCGCGCCGCGGATCAGATAAGCCGAGGGATCGCCCGCCGGGCTTTTGCCCACGCATTTGACCACCGTCCCCCGCACCAGCCCCAGATCAAGCAGACGGCGGCGCAAAGCCCCCTCCACCAGCAAAGCGCCCACCCGCGCCGATTCCCCGGGGCGCAAGCCCGCCAGATTATATGCCGCCGCAGGCGCTGCGCCTGCGATACTCATGTCCAGACTCAATTCCGCGCTCATAATCAACACTCCTTACCCATAAATTTAGCTGACGCCAACTTTTTTACCCATTCCATAATATTCGGCAGCATTAAAGGCGGTGAGCGATTTGCGGGAAAATAAGCCAAACAGACCGGAAAACCCCAAAACCTCGAGTGAGGATTTTTACACGCTGACGGGCTATCAGCAGCGGGAGCAGGCGGAGCTTACCCCGGCGATGGAGGATTATCTGGAGATGATCTGCCGCCTGGCCGAGCAAGACCCCGTGGTGCGGCGGTGCGAGATCGCCGGGCATCTGCACGTCAGCCCCGCCAGCGCCAGCAAAATGACGCAGCAGCTGAAAGACGAGGGCTATATCAACGCCGAGAAATACGGCTACGTCAGCCTGACGGATAAAGGCAGACAGGCGGGCGAATACCTGCTGTTCCGCCATCAGGTGCTGCACCGCTTCCTCTGTGCGCTGAACCAAAGCGATAACGAGCTGGAGCAGGCCGAAAAGTTGGAGCATTTTCTGAACCGCACCACCGTCCAGAACCTCTGGCAGCTGACCAAACGCCTGGAAGCAGGCGAGACGCTTGACAAAACGCCGCCGAAGTATTAAACTTGTGTTTAGACAAATGTATAAATAAATGAAGCGGCAGCCGAAAAGCCACCGCTCCATTTATTAAGGAAAAAAGAGAAAAAGTAGATAGATTCAATTTAAATAAAAGGACGGGATAACATGACCTATAACGCCAAAAGCCAACTGACCAAACAGGCGCTCTGCGACGCGCTGAAAAAGCTGCTGGCCAGGAAAAGCATCGACCAGATCACCATCGGCGAGATAACCGCCGCCGCCGGCTTCAACCGCCAGACGTTTTACTATCACTTCCGCGATATTTACGACCTGCTGACTTGGATATTCGAGCAGGAGCTAAGCGTCATTCGCCCCTATCTGGACAAGCCCGACGTGAACTGGCAGGAAACGCTGCGCCAGGCGATCACCCATATCAGCCGCAACAAATACCTGTGCAGCTGCGTCGTCCACGGCGTGGGCCGCGAGCAGCTGATGTTCATGCTGCATGACAGCATTTACGGCCTGATCAAATACGTCATCGTGCACGAGAACGATATCCGCCCCGTGCCGCCCAAGCATTTGGATTTCACGGTAGAATTTTACACCTACGCCATCAGCCACAGCCTGTATGACTGGATATCCCACGGTATGCGCGAGACGCCGGAGGAGCTGATCGAGCACCTTAGCTTTGTTATCAGCAACCGCCAGCAGGCCACGCGGTGATATCAAACCTCCGCCAGGCGCCGCAGCTTCCGCACTTTCCAGGCATAGGCGATGATACCCGCCGGCAGCCAGAACGCCGCAAATTTCAGGCAGCCCGCCGCATACGGCATAACCTGCTCCACTCCGCAGCCCTTCAGAATGATATCGCGCATGGGGTTAGCGTAATAATACAGCGGCCAGATGTGCGTGATAACGGCGCGGAACGGCTCCGGCATCAGATACACCGGCCAGGCATAGCCGCAGCTTAACAGCGTGGGAATAGTCAGAAACATATTGAACTGCGTGCAGTGCACGGGGTCGTCAAAAATGCTGGTGATCACCAGCGCCATACCCGCCATCGCCAGCACAAACGGCAGATGTACCAAAAGTATCAGCCAGGCGCTGCCCTTAAACGGGTAATTGAACAGGCCGGACAAAGTCAGCGACCAAATCATCAGGCCGATAACCGTAAACACCAGAAAGATACCCATCTGCCCCGCTATGCGGGCAAAGCTTTTCGCCGAGAGCGGCGCCCGCGCCAGCTCGGCTTTTTTTTCAATCAAATATGGCGACACACCGGCCAGCCAGCTCTGCTGCACGAAAATCGCCAGCAGCACCGGGAACAGAAAATAAATGTAGCCGTAGGTGGGATTATATAAACCGCGGTCAACCACGCTTAAGGTGGTGACGTTATCCATCGCCACGCCGGGCTGTTGACCGCCCGCTTCCAGAAGCTGTAAGCGCAGCGCCGCATTGAGCGTGCCGCCAACGGTGCTGGTGGCCGTCATCACCGACGTCATATTCATAAAGTTGCAGGAATCCAGCATTACCAGCAGATCCGCGCCGCGCTTGGCGTGCAGATCGTCGCCGAAGCCCTCCGGGATAATGATCGCGCCGATGATATTGCCGTAGAGAAACTGCTGCTCCACCTCGTCCAGCGAGAGCGCCGTCTCCCGCAGATCCAGATAGGGATAGCGTTCCAGCTGCTCCACCACCTGACGCGAGGCGGGCGAAGCGTCCATATCGTACACCATAACGGGCAGATCGGTGTTATAAACCGGGCTCATCGCGCCGCCGAACAGCAGCACGAACAGCAGCGGCGCCAGCGTCAGCACGACATACGGCTTATAGCGCATAAAGAGGTCGGAAAACTTTTTGATCATGTTCATGCCGCCGCCTCCTCTGCCGCCGGGCGCTGCAATTTACGTTTGAGCAGCAGCACCACGCCTAAGAGAGCCAGCAGCACCGCCGCCATCAGCAGCAAAATGCCCAAATGCGGCAGCACATGTTTTAGCTGCATCGGCTTCAGGCAAAGCGCCCGCAGATCAGGCCCCATGTATGCGTATGGCAAAATTTTCGCCAGCATTTGAAAACCGTGCGGCATGGCCGTCAGCGGATAAGAATACCCGGCCAGCACGCTGGTGGGCAGCACCAGCAGCGAAGACAGCTGCACGGCAAACAGCTTATCGGGGACGAGCAGCCCCACGATGTAGCCCATAGTGGTGATGACGAGCGAATACGCGAACAGCAGCAGCATACCGCCCGCCACCGTGCCGCGATATGGCAGGCCAAACGCGAACTGCACGCCCAGGCACACCATCACGCCCAGCATACCCAGCAGCCCCCACAGCACCAAATTCAGCAAATGCACGCTGAATTTGCGCTCTTTTTTATTGTCGAAGCCGCGCTCTGCACCCAGCATAACGATACCGACCTGTAAAACGGCCAGCAGCATACCGGGCAGCAGGTAATAGCGGAAGCTTTTAACGGGGTTATATAAATTGCGGTACACGACGTTCACCGGCAGCACGTTCCCGGCAAGCTCCGCCGGCATAACCCCCAGCTTCCCCGCGAAGATCTGCTGCAAATACGCGCCGTTCATCGTCATCATGATCTCGGTCATCGCCGGTTTGGCCGCCGAAAGCGTCACCAGCTGCGACGCGTCGTATAAAATCAGCATATCCGGCGAGCTGCCGTTCTTCATATCCTTGGCAAAATCCTGCGGTATGATCACCCCGGCCATCGCCTGGCCGCTTTGGATCAGCTGCTCTGCCGCCGCCGCGCTCTCCGCGCGTGAGGTGACATTAAAGGTGGTCGTTTTGTCCACCTGCGAGATGAACTCGCGCGAGAACTCGGAATTGTCCGCGTCCACGATCACCGTGGGTATCTCCGTCGGCGCGTCGCCGTGCATTTCATAGCCCAGCGCCAGCCCCATCGCAAGAGGCACCGCCACATAGAGCAACAGAACCATCACCAGCTGCGGGTGACGCCGCTTGAAACGGTAGAAGTCCATTATTGCTCATCTCCGGCGTTGAAATTCACCAGCACCGTCATGCCGGCGTAAAGCTGCTCCTCCATATCCTCCGGCTGAATTTTCACACAATACGAAAGCACGTCGAACGCGCCGTTCTCGTTAGTGGCCTTTTTGGTGGCAAAATCCGGGTTCTGGCTCACGTTGGTCACCTTGCCGCGGAAAATCTGATCCGCATAGGCCGGCAGCGTGAATTCCACATTCTGCCCCTCGCTGATCTTGCCCAGCATGGTCTCCGGCACGTTGACCTCCAGCCAGGCCGCGTCGTCCGCGCGCAGGCTTGCCAGCGCCATGCCGGTGGAGACAAGCTCGCCCGCTTCCACGTTCACCGCCGTAACCGTGCCGTCGGCGGGCGCTTTGATCTCAGCGTGCTCCAGATAAGAGCTGGCTTCCGCCACGGCCGCTTCGGCCTGCTTGATGGTCGCCTGATACTGCTCCACCGCGCCGCTTGCCTGCTGCACCTGCGCCGCCGCCGCGTCGATATCCTCACCGCGCGCCCCGGAAAGCGCCTCGTTATAAACCGCCTCGGCCGCCAGATACTTCGCCTCCACCTCGTCAAACGTGTTCTGCGAGATGGCGCCGTCGGCCAGCAGGTTCTTCATGCGCTCATAGCTTTTGGCGGCATAGTCATACTGCGCCTTGGCCTGCGTCACTTCCTCGGAACGCGCGCCATTCTGCGCCTTGGTCAAAACTGCCTGCGCCGCGGAGCGGGCGGCTTCGGCCTGCGCCAAACCGGCCTTGGCCTGCCCTAAAGCCGCCTCGGCCTCCCAAACCTTGGCCTGCACGATATCGGCGTCCAGCCGCAGCAGCACCTGATCCTTGGCAACGTGGTCGCCCTCCGAGACCAAAACCTCATCTATGTAACCGTCCAGCATCGAGTTCAAATCAATTTCGGTCATTTTGACGCTGCCCTGCACCGCGCCCGCGTCCGTCTCGCCGGCAGCGCTGCCGGCATTAAACAGCGCAAACAACAGCGCCGCCGCCACCAGCACCAACGCCACCGCGATGATACGCTTCGCCAGCGCCTTGCTCTCTGTGCTTTCCTGCACCAAAATATCCTTTTCCATCAGAAATCACTCCTTAGCCCGTGGCCAATTCTCTTTTTTCTTCCTGCTATTTACATTATAGCGGGTTTGCGGATTTTGCCAATCTACAAACTTTTACAGCTGTATAAATTTTATACAGTGTCGTTATTTTGTCTAATAAAAAAACAGAGCCACCCCAAAGGATAACTCTGTTACATCATCTGGTGCGAGAGACGGGACTTGAACCCGTACAGGAAATTTCCCACTACCCCCTCAAAGTAGCGCGTCTGCCTATTCCGCCACTCTCGCAAGGCCTATAATATTATATCAGCTAAGCGAGAAAAAAGCAAGAAAATTTTTTCGGTTGGCTGCCGCGGTTTTATTTTCTCAAACGCCCAGAATGTCTTTATGGCGCCCTATATCAACCAGCAGAATGATTATGCCGTTTTCATATCGCCACAGTATCCGTATATCCATATTGACGCTCATTTCAAACACATCGCCCAGCCCCTGCACTTTCTTCGTTCGGAGAGCCGGGTAAAACGGATTTTCAGCCAGTATTTTCAGCTTTTGGGCAACGGCTTTTTGTTCGGGCGCGGATAGCTTTTTCAGGTCTTTGGCAAAAGCCTTGGTGTATTTCAATTTATACATTGTCTATATCAATACCCATATCCGCAAACAAATCCTCCACGCTGGCAAAGGCACTCTGCTTGGCGATATCCTTTTCCGACTCTTTGATAATTTTGGCAATTTTGGCTATTTTTTCTTTCGGATACACCACAACGGGGCAGAGAAAAATGCCGCCGTCTTTTTCGATGACCTCAAACTTATCGCCCTCCGATATACCGAGCTTCTTGACGATCTCTGCCGGAATGGTTATCTGGGAGCGTCCTCTGATTTCGGCTAACATAAAATCAACTCCTCTGCGCTTTCTGATTTTCCGAAATTCTCATATTTCAATTATATGCGATTATCCCGAAAAAAGCAAGCGCCTATTTTACCTCCGAAGGCACATCAATTCTGCCGTCTCTCTCTTCAAACTCCTTGATATTTTGACGAATCAAATACAAGACATGACCACTCATGGTACGCCCTTCAAATTCAGCAATATATTTTAATTTATAGTGCATAGCCGGTGGAATTACTAAACCTAAATGTTTATTATCTTTCTTTCGCATAACATACCTCAAAAAAAATACTTAAAACAAGTAAAATTTAAGTATATTTTAAGTTCCCTATATGTTATAATGGTAAAAAATACTGAAAATCAGTAGAGAAAATTTTAATGAGGTGATACCATGACAAACGAAGAAAAGCAGGAAGATATGTTTTTTGAGCTTTTAGGCAAATTGCAAGACGCCCAGCAAATGCTGTTCGACACTGGCAAAATTTACGCTTCCGCCTACATGAAGCGCAAGGCCATACCGCTTGATTACGAGCAGATGTGCGCCAACCTGCGGCAGGATCTACATAACGTCGCCCGGCATTTAACCGCCGAATAGAACGCAAAAAAGCGCACAAGCTGATCGCCTGTGCGCTTATATTCTGCCCAAAATTATTTCATTCTTTGCAGGGAAACATTGGGCGTCTCGCCCGGTATCCGCCCGCGCTTGGCCACGGGCTTGCCGTCCACCTCTTTCAAGTCCATCGTCATGTCGATGGCCGGCGCACCGGAAATATAACTCCCCACGCCGAAAGCGTCCGCCCCCGCAGCGGCAAGCTCCCGCACGCGGTCAGGCGTCAAGCCCCCGGTGGCGAATATTTTGACGTGCTGATAGCCCGCCATGTCCAGCCGCTTTCTGAGCTCGCTGATCAGGCCGGCGGTGACGCCGCCCCGCTCCGCCGGGGTGTCCAGCCGCACACCCTCCAGCCTGTCACCCATCGCCTCGGCCACCCGCAGCGCCTCCTCGATCTCGTCCTTAAACGTGTCGATAAGTATCGTCCGCGCCGCGCCCTCGGGCATATATTTGTCGTAGGCCAGCGCCGCCTCCACAGTATCGCCCACCGTGAGGAAAAGCGCGTGCGGCGTGGTGCCGGCGGGATATTGCCCCAAAAGCTTCGCCCCCAGCACACAGCTGCAAGAGTCACAGCCGCCCAGCACGGCGGCACGCTCCATAACGGGCGCCACTGCCGGGTGGATATGCCGCGCCCCAAAGCAGCCCACGGGCTTATCCGGGCAGGCGGCCTTAATTTCCCGTGCGGCAGTCGCCCAGCCGCTGGCGCTGGCCAGCATGCCAAGAATGGCGGTCTCATACACGCCGAAATCGGCGTAGCGCCCCTTAATGCGGCAAAGCACCTGCTTCGGGGTGATCTCGCTGCCCTCCGGCTGCGCCCAAACCTCCACCGGCGCGTCCTGAAGCAGCCCCAAAACCTCCTCGATACCGACGAACATACCGGGCTTCCTGGCAAAGATCTCCGCCGTCACCACGCAGTCGCCCAGGTTCATCTGCCGCAGAATTTCCTGCGTTTTAATGAAGTAAACATCGCTGGTGGCCCCGGCGATAATTTCCTCCGGTGTGGCGGATTGAATACGCCGCCCCGCGCCCGCCGTCAGCTCGTCCACCTCAGCCAGCGAATCGATCAGTTTGATTTTTTCCGGCATGATTATCCCCTTCTTTTAATATAATTTGTGATACTCGTTATAAACCGCCAAAACGCGGCGCACGTAGTCGCGCGTCTCGTCAAAGGGTATCTGCTTAACATTTTCCAACGTGCCGTCCCAAACGCCGTCCGCCAGCCAGGCCGCAACCTTGGTCTGCCCCGCGTTATACGAGGCCACGGCCAGGCAAACGTCCCAATCCCAGTATTCCAACAGATAGCGCAGATACTCGCAGCCCTGCCGCACGTTATATTCCGGCTCGGTCAGCATATCCTCCGCAAACTCATAGCCGCCCTTTTCGGCCAGCCACGCCCCGGTTTCCGGCATCAGCTGCATGATACCGACCGCCCCCGCGGGCGATACGACCTCCGGCTGAAAATTGCTCTCCACTTTCGCCACCGAAAGCGCCAGATACGGGTCGATCCCGGCGTCGGCGGCAGCGATCTCGATCTCGTCAAAATACTCCGTGGGATACAGCCAATACGGCAGCCAGCGCTGCCACAGCAGCACCAGCAATATGATCAGCAGCGCCACCGGCAGCAGCGTCCTCAGGTTCAGGCGGCGTCTGCGTGTTTTTTTATTCGTCATGCTTTGCCGGCAAAATCCTGCCAGACGTCCTCCAGTTCTCGCTTCAAGTCTTCTATACCACTATTGTTATGCAGAATATAGCGCGCATATTTGGCCTTTTCGGCCTGCGGCATTTGGTTATCCATGCGCGCCTGCGCCTGCTCGCGTGATACGCCGTCCCGCGCCATCACGCGCTTCAAACGCACCGCGTCGTCCGCCCAAACCAGCCAAAGCTGATCCAAAATGTCCAGATAATTCGCCTCGATCAGCAGCGCCGCCTCCACCACCACGATTTGCTCCGGGTCATGCGCCGCAATTTCGCTGATCGCCCGCTTCAGGTGCAGCAGCACCGCCGGGTGAATGATACTGTTAAGCAGGGCAAGCTTGTCCGTGTCATGGAAGACGAGCTCGGCCATTTTGGGGCGGTCAAGCCGCCCGTCCGCCAGAAAATACGCCGCGCCGAACGCCTCCTGCAGCTTCCGGTACGCTTCCCCCGCCGGCTCGGCCACCAGGCGGCCGATCTCGTCCGCGTTCAGGCAAAGGCAGCCCTTTTCCTCATGCAGCAGGCGGCCAACCGTCGTTTTGCCGCTGCCGATATTGCCCGTCAGCCCGATAACCGTCATGCCGCCGTCCCCTTTTTACTCAATAGTATTATTAATATTATACCTTATATTTCCAAGAAACACAACGCCTACGCCAAAGTATACAGAATTAGTTCAGCCGCGCTTCAGCTCCCGCGCCAGCAGACGCCCCAGCGCATTGGCCCCGAAAAGCAGCGCAAACGTCACCGCCGCGGCCAGCCCCGCCCAAAGCGCGGGCTTTTCTCCCAGCAGGCCGAACGCCAGCCCACCGGATAAATTATCCAGCGCCAGCGCCAGCGAGAGCAGCAGCGCCTCCAGGGCGGAAAGCGTTTTGTCGGCGTTGCTGTCCAGCTTTTCCGGGCGGCGCCAGAGGTTGGATATACCGCCCCCGCCGCGCCTGCCGCAAAAGCTCATGATCAGCCCCAGCGTCAGCAATAACAGCAGCACCAGCCCCAAACTATGCAGAAATTTGACCGGCAGCCACGTGAGAAGCCGCTCGCCCAGCGCCATGGTCGCGCCGAAGCAAAACGCCGAGCAGCCCGCCACCAGCAGCCCCGCCCGCGTGCTGACGCGTATCCCCGTTACCCCCAGCGCCAGCCCGGATAAAAAGCAATCGAAATTCAGCGCCAGCAAAAAACAAAAAAGCTCCGGCATAAACCCACCCCACACAAAAGCAGCATTGCGTCTCTTTTGTTATATGAGATGGGTCAGGCCGAAGCGATTAAATTTTATTCGGCGGGCTGGCAGTGCGGGCAGAAGCAGCTGCTGCGCCCCGCCACCCGGATACGCTCGATGGTGTGGCCGCAGTTGGGGCAAGGCTCGCCCTGCTTTTGAAATACCTTTAACTGCTCCTGATAGCCGCCGCGCTCATTGTTGCCGTCCACATAATCGCGGAATGTCGTCCCCCGGCTCTCGATGGCCTTTTGGAGTATTTCGCGCATAGCGTTGGCCAGACGTTCTTCCTCTGCCGTCGATAAGCCTGCCGCCGCCCGCTCCGGGTGAACGCCGGCGCGGAACAGCACCTCGTCGGCGTAGATGTTCCCCAGCCCCGCCACCACCGTTTGATCCAGCAGCACGGCCTTAAGCTTGGCCTTGGGGTGGCGCGCCAGCTGCCAGTGCAGATAGCGGGCGGAAAACTCCGCGTCCAACGGCTCCACCCCCAGGGTCGATAATCCGCTGACGTTGGCCAAACCAGCCTCGTCCGTCAGCCAAAAGCGGCCGAACTTCCGCGTATCGTTATAAACCAGCTCCGAGCCGTCCTCAAAGCGGAAGCGCGCGTGATCATGCTTCTGCCGCGCCTCCGCCGCCGGGTGATACAGCAGCTTCCCCGTCATGCGCAGATGCACCACCAGCCGCGCCGCGTTATCGAAACCGAACAGCAGGTATTTGCCCCGCCGCCCGAAATCGCAAAACTCATGCCCGGCAAGTTCCGCAAACGCCTGCGCGTCGCCCGCCGCCAAAAGAGTTGGCGTGAATATCTCCACCCCGCTGATCTTTTTATGCGGCAGCAGCGCCAGCAGGCTCCGCCGCACCGTTTCCACTTCCGGTAATTCCGGCATTGCTATCCCCTCCCCAATCGCGTCAGATCTTCTGCATATCGTACCAGGTTTCGCCCACCTTAACGTCCACCACCAGCGGCACGGAAAGCTTAAACGCCCCTCCATCGCCGCCCGCACCAGCGCGGCCATCGCGTCCTGTTCCGCTTCCGGTACGTCGAAGATCAGCTCGTCA
>CANQPG010000035.1 GCA_947625705.1 uncultured Peptococcaceae bacterium
TCTTCAAGGGCGGCTGGCAGCCGGAATTTTTGGCGGTTTGGGGACGCACGGTGCTGGCTAATGCCCCGATGGCGCTGGTCTGGCAGATCATGGTGGCCGGGCCGGCGGTGCGCTTTCTGGTTGGACTGCTGCCGGAGGGTGAATTGGGGCTGAAGCGGGCGGCATAACGGTAAAATGGCCGGCCGGGAAAAAACGCGGAAAAAGTATGAAAAAAATGTAAAAAAGGCTTGCAATGCCTATGGGGATTGTGATATCATATAACTTGGCTCGATTTGTGCGAGCCGCAGAGAATAAGCTATGACGCGAGAGGTTGCTCCATGGAGATATGCCTGCTGCATGGGGGTTTTCTCGCCGAGCTAGTTCGTAAGCAATACGAGCGAAAAGGAGGTAAAACAATGTCGCAACAAAAAATCCGTATCCGTCTGAAGGCGTACGACCACAAACTGCTGGACGTTTCTGCCGCTCAGATCGTGGATACCGCCAAGAGGACTGGCGCAAGCATCTCCGGGCCGATTCCGCTGCCCACTGAGAAGAACATCTATACGATCTTGCGCTCGCCCCACGTCAACAAGGACTCGCGTGAGCAGTTTGAAATGCGGACTCACAAGCGTCTGATTGACATTCTGGAGCCCACCCAGAAGACTGTTGATTCTTTGATGCATCTCGACCTTCCGGCCGGCATTGAGATCGACATCAAGCTGTGATGGACCGGTAGCCTTGCTTAAATGAAACACACGGAATCGTGTTCATCGTAAACGCGCTTCCTGCAAGGCTTCGAGCAATGCGGCTTTGGCATGGCCGTAACTCGATTTTGAAAATTTGGAGGTGTTAAAATGCCAAAAATGTTGATTGGTAAAAAATTGGCGATGAGCCAGATTTTTACTGAAGATGGTAGACTCATTCCTGTCACGGTCATCGAGGCAGGCCCCTGCGTTGTTGCGCAGGTGAAAACCGCCGCCACCGATGGCTATGAAGCGGTGCAGATCGGCTACGGTGAGCTGAAGCACGGCACCAAGCCGCAGATCGGCCACTTTGCCAAAACCGGCGTCACCCCGCTGCGCTATCTGAAAGAAATGCGCGTGGAGAACGCCGCCGAATATCAGCCCGGCCAGGAATTGAAGGTTGATATATTCGCTGCCGGCGAAAAGATCGACGTGGAGGGTACTTCCAAGGGCAAAGGCTTTGCCGGCGCCATCAAGCGGTGGCATTTCAGCCGCGGGCCGATGAGCCACGGCAGCAAGAACCACCGTCGTCCGGCTTCCTCCGGCGCTAAGGGGCCTGCCCGTACCTTTAAGGGCAAGCGTGCTCCCGGCCAGTTGGGCGGCAGCCGTGTGACTGTTCAGAATTTGGAAATCGTGCGTGTGGACGCTGACAAGAACCTGCTTTTGGTCAAGGGCGCCGTTCCCGGCCCCAAGAAAGGCCTGGTTTACGTCAAGTCTGCCGTTAAATCTGCCCAGTAAGGCAAGAGAGGAGGGCAAAAGATGACTAACGTGCAAGTTTATAACATGGAAGGCAATGCGGTGGAAAGCCTGGAGCTGAACCCCGCCGTGTTCGACCGTGAGATCAACGAGGGCCTGGTACATCAGGCAGTCGTGCTGTATCTGGCCAGCCTGCGTCAGGGCACCCAGAAAGCCAAAACCAGAAGCGAAGTTTCCGGCGGCGGCAGAAAACCCTGGCGTCAGAAAGGCACCGGCCATGCCAGAAGCGGCAGCAGCCGCAGCCCGATTTGGCGTCATGGCGGCGTGATTTTTGCGCCGACCCCCCGCTCTTACGGGTTTAAAATGCCGCGCAAGCAGCGCCGCATTGCGCTGGCTTCCGCTTTGACCGCTAAAATGCAGGCGGGCGAGCTGATCGTTTTGGACAAGATTGATTTTGAAGCCCCCAAGACCAAGGCTATGCTGAATGTTTTGGGCAAGTTCGACGCCAACAACGCGCTGGTGGTCTTCGCCGGGGATCATGACAATGTGCTTAAATCCGCCCGCAACATCGTGGGCGTGGAGGCCATGAACGTGACCGGCGTTAACACTTATAAGGTGCTGAACCACAAAAAGCTGATCCTGACCAAGGACGCTGTGGCGCGCCTGGAGGAGGTGCTGACTAATGCGTAATTACTGCGACGTTTTAGTTAAACCTATGATTTCGGAAAAAACTATCGCGATGATCGAGGAGAACAAGTACACTTTCATCGTGGCCAAGGACGCGAACAAAATTGAGATCGCGCACGCGGTGGAGGAAGCCTTCAATGTGAAAGTGGTCGACGTGACCACCCGCATTGCCAAGGGCAAGGAAAAGACGATGGGGCGCTATACCGGCAAACGGCCTGATGTGAAAAAGGCCGTAGTCACGCTGAAAGACGGCGACTCCATTGAGATGTTCTCCGGTCTTTAATAAAGGGAGGTATTGCAAATGGCTATTAAGGTTTATAAGCCCACTTCGCCCGGCCGGCGTGGTATGACGGTATCTGCCTTTGAGGAGATCACCTGCTCCACCCCGGAGCGCTCCCTGCTGGCGCCGCTGACCAAAACCGGCGGCCGCAACAACCAGGGGCGCCTGACCACCCGTCATAAGGGCGGCGGGCATAAGAGAATGTACCGTATCATTGATTTTAAGCGTGATAAAGACGGCGTACCGGCGAAAGTCGCTACCATTGAGTATGACCCGAACCGCACCGCTAACATCGCACTGCTGAACTACGCGGACGGCGAGAAGCGCTACATCATCGCCCCGCAGGGTCTGAAAGTCGGCGACGTGCTGGTTTCCGGCACCGACGTTGATATCAAGACCGGCAACGCACTGCCGCTGGCCAATATCCCGGTTGGTACCGTTGTCCACAACGTGGAGATGCTGCCCGGCTGTGGCGCCCGTATTGCCCGTTCCGCCGGCTCTTCCGTGCAGCTGATGGCGAAGCTTGACAAATACGCGACGCTGCGTCTGCCGTCCGGTGAAATGCGCCAGGTGCCGATCAACTGCAAGGCGACGATCGGTGTTATCGGCAATGCCGACCAGGTGAACATCAACCTGGGCAAGGCCGGCCGCAACCGCTGGCTGGGCGTGCGTCCGGCGAACCGCGGCGTTGTGATGAACCCCTGCGACCACCCGCATGGCGGCGGCGAAGGCCGTTCCCCGGTGGGTCGTAACCCCGTCACTCCTTGGGGCAAGCCTGCTTTGGGCGTGAAGACGAGGGACAAGAAGAAGAATTCCAACAAGTTGATTGTTCGTCGTCGCACGAAGTAATTTTGTGGAAGGAGGATATGATTCATGGGCAGATCGTTGAAAAAAGGACCTTATTGTGAAGAAAGACTGCTGGCGAGAATCGAAGCCATGAACGAAAGCGGCGATAAAAAGGTTATCAAAAGCTGGAGCCGCCGTTCCACAATTTTCCCGCAGATGGTTGGGCACACGATTGCACTGCATGACGGCAGAAAGCACGTGCCCGTATATATCACCGAGGATATGGTTGGCCACAAGCTGGGCGAGTTCGTTTTGACCCGCCGCTACCGCGGCCACGGCTCTCTGGTGGAAAAAGGTTCCAAGGCAAAATAAGTGACATTGACACCGAGAGGGGGTAGTTTTTAATGGAGGCAAAAGCCATTGCCAAATATGTTCGTATGTCCCCCAGAAAGGCGCGTTTGGTCGCCAATCTGATCAAGGGTAAGGATATACAGGAAGCACAAGCCATTCTCCGTTACACACCCAATAAAGCAGCCCGCGTGATCAGCAAAGTGATGCTCTCCGCAGCAGCCAACGCTGAGAACAACCTGGGACTGGACAAAGCAAATCTCGTCGTTAAAGGTGCGGTTATCGACCAAGGGCCGTCGATCAAACGTATCAAGCCGAGAGCGCAGGGTCGTGCGGATCGTATGGTACATCGCACCAGCCACGTTACCGTGGTGGTGGCGGAAAGAGAGGAGGCTTAAGCAGTGGGTCAGAAGGTTAATCCTAAGGGACTTCGCGTCGGCGTTATCAAAAACTGGGATTCCCGTTGGTACGCTGACAAGCAGTTTTCCGAATATTTGCTGGAGGATCACAAAATCCGCCAGTATCTGAAGAAGAAATTATACGACGCGGGTATTTCCCGCCTGGAAATTGAACGGGCGGCCAACCGCATCAAGATCAATATCCACACCGCCAAGCCCGGCCTGGTTATCGGCCGCAACGGCGCCGATGTGGAAGCGCTGCGCCAGCAGCTGAAAGAAATGACCGGCAAAAACGTGTTCCTGAACATCGTTGAGGTGAAGCGCCCCGAGCTGGACGCGCAGCTGGTGGCCGAGAACATCGCCGCGCAGCTGGAAAAGCGTATTGCGTTCCGCCGGGCGATGAAGCAGGCGATGGGCCGCACCATGCGTATGGGCGCCGAGGGTATCAAGATCATGTGCTCCGGCCGTTTGGGCGGCGCTGAGATTGCCCGCACCGAGTGGGTGTCGGACGGCAAGGTGCCGCTGCACACGCTGCGCGCGGACATTGATTACGCAACTGCCGAGGCCGATACCACTTATGGCAAGATCGGTATCAAGGTCTGGATCTACAAGGGCGAGATCCTGGGTGGGCGTCCGCTGCCGACCGAGGAGAAAAAGGAAGAGGCTCGGCCGAACCGCCGTCCTTCCCGCCCGCGCAACAACAACAGAAGAAGAGGTACGGAGGAGGGCGCATAAATGTTATTGCCGAAGAGAGTTAAATATCGCCGCCAACACCGTGGCCGTATGAACGGTGAGGCGCACAAGGGCAATTTCGTCGCTTATGGCGAATATGGCTTGCAGGCATTGGAAGCCAGCTGGATCACCAGCCGCCAGATCGAGGCCGCCCGTGTCGCCATGACCCGTTATATTAAGCGTGGCGGTCAGGTTTGGATCAAAATCTTCCCGCACAAGCCCGTTACCAAGAAGCCTGCCGATACCCGTATGGGTTCCGGTAAAGGCGCTCCGGAGTTTTGGGTGGCGGTGGTGAAGCCCGGCAAGGTGATGTTTGAAATTGCCGGCGTATCCGAGGAAGTGGCCAGAGAGGCTATGCGTCTGGCCGCACATAAGCTGCCGATCAAGTGCAAGTTTGTGGTAAGAGAAAATGCAGGGGAGGCTGAGGCATAATGAAAGCACAGGAAATCCGTGATTTGTCTAACGACGAATTGCAGAAGAAGGTTGCCGATTTGAAGGTTGAGCTTTTCAACCTGCGCTTCCGCGCCGCAACCGGTCAGCTGGAAAACCCCTCCAGCATTAAGGACGTTAAGAAAGATATGGCACGGGTAAAGACGATTATTCGTGAAAGAGAGCTGAAACAGGCCGAAGCATAAGGAAAGGAGGAGCATGAAAGTGACCAATACTGAAAGAAAAAGCCGCAAAACGCAGATCGGCGTGGTGGTTTCGGACAAAATGGATAAGACCATCGTGGTTAAGGTGGAAACTCGCGTAGCTCATCCTCTTTACGGCAAGACCATGCTGGCCAGCAAGAAGTATAAGGCTCATGACGAGAACAACGAAGCCCGTATCGGAGACAGAGTGCAGATCGTGGAGACCAGACCGCTTTCCAAGGATAAGCGCTGGAATTTGCAGGCGATCGTTGAAAAGGCTCCGGTAATCTAAGCAGATTTAGTAAAGAAAGGGGGCGGCTTTTAATGATTCAGGCTGAGACCAGATTAAAAGTCGGTGACAATACCGGTGCTAAAGAACTGCTCTGCATTAAGGTTTTGGGTGGTTCTCGCCGTCGTTACGCAACCGTGGGTGATGTGATCATCTGCTCCGTTAAGGTTGCAACGCCCGGCGGCGTGGTCAAGAAGGGCGACGTTGTGCGCGCCGTTGTTGTCCGCACCAAGAAAGAGATCAAGCGCCCGGACGGTTCTTACATTCGTTTCGACGAGAACACCGGCGTTATCATTAATGAACAGAACCAGCCCCGCGGCACCAGAATTTTTGGGCCCGTGGCCCGCGAGCTTAGAGAAAAAGATTTCATGAAGATCGTTTCTCTGGCTCCGGAAGTGCTTTAAGGCTGGGAGGTGGAGAAATGGCTAATAAATTACACGTCAAAAAAGGCGATACAGTCGTAGTCATTGCCGGCAAGGACGCCGGGGCTACCGGTAAGGTATTGGCGGCCAGCCCCAGCAAGGGCAAAGTCGTGGTGGAGGGCGTGGCCAAGGTCAAGCGCCACACCAAGCCCAGCAAGAATGACCCGCAGGGCGGCATTATGGAAAAGGAATCGTTCATCGACGCTTCCAATGTTATGCCCTATTGCCCCAAGTGCAAAAAGGGCGTCCGCATTGCCCATGTGGCTGATAAGAACGGCAAGACCGTGCGCGCTTGCGTAAAGTGCGGTAATAAATTCGATAAATAAGGGAGAAAGGAGGAACTGTTAAAATGGCAAACAGATTAAAAGAACGCTATGACAGCGAAATCAGACCCTCTCTCCAAGAAAAATTCGCCTATAAGAACGTAATGGAGATCCCCAAGCTGGAAAAGGTGGTTATCAACATGGGTCTGGGCGAAGCGGTGCAGAACCCGAAAGCGCTGGACGCTGCCGTTAACGATTTGGCGACCATCTCCGGCCAGAAGCCGGTGGTGACCCGCGCCAAGAAGTCTATCGCTTCCTTCAAAATTCGTGAGGGCATGGCGATCGGCTGCAAGGTGACGCTGCGGGGACAGCGTATGTACGAATTTGTGGATAAGCTGATTTCGGTATCCCTGCCGCGAGTCCGCGATTTTAAGGGCGTTTCCGACAAGGCTTTTGACGGCCGCGGCAATTACACGCTGGGCTTGAAAGAGCAGCTGATCTTCCCGGAAATTGATTACGAGAAGATCGACCGCCTGCGCGGCCTTGAGGTATGTTTTGTGACCAGCGCCAAGACTGACGCTGAGTGTAAGGAACTGCTTGCTCAGATGGGTATGCCTTACGCTAATAATTAGGAGGAAAAATAATGGCGAAGAAATCTATGATTGCCAAGCAGCAACGGAAGCCGAAGTTTCAGGTGAGAGGCTATAATCGCTGCAAGATCTGCGGCCGTCCTCATGCTTATATGCGTAAATTCGGCATCTGCCGTATTTGTTTCCGTGAGCTGGCTTATAAAGGCGAAATTCCCGGCGTAACCAAATCCAGTTGGTAAAACGCCGACCTTGAAGGAAGGAGGTAAATCCTAATGGTTGTTACTGACCCTATCGCTGATTTCTTGACAAGAATCAGAAATGCCAATATGGTGTTGATGGATAAGGTGGAAATTCCCGCGTCTAAGACCAAAATGGCGATGGCCGAAATTCTGAAAGATGAAGGCTTCGTCAACGACGTGGAATATATCGAAGACGGCAAGCAGGGCGTTATCAGAGTTTATCTGAAATACGGCTCCGGCCGCGAAAGAATTATCAATGGATTGAAGAGAATCTCCAAGCCCGGTTTGAGAGTGTATGTCGGCAAGGAAGAGCTGCCCCGCGTGATGGGCGGCTTGGGCATTGCCATCATCTCCACCTCGCGCGGGCTGATGGTGGACAGAAAGGCCCGCAAGGAGGGTCTCGGCGGCGAGGTTCTCTGCTACGTGTGGTAAGCCTGCTGACCAGAAGAAAGAGGTGTTTTTGAGAAATGTCCAGAATTGGTAAACTGCCTATCGCTATCCCGGCTGGGGTGGACGTGAACGTGGACGGCCGTTTGGTGACTGTTAAAGGCCCCAAAGGCGAAATGAGCCGCACGGTGCGCCCGGAAGTTACCGTTAAGGTGGAGGACGGCCATATCCTGGTTACCCGCGACAGCGACGAAGCGCATATTCGTTCTTATCATGGGCTGACCAGAGCGCTGCTTGCCAACATGGTGACCGGCGTTTCCACCGGCTTTGAAAGAAAACTCACCATCATCGGCGTGGGCTACCGTGCCAGCGTGCAGAACAACGTTTTGGCGCTGAACGTCGGCAAATCTCACCCGGTTGAGCTGCCGGCGCCGGAGGGCGTGAAGATCGAATGTCCGCAGCCGACGCAGATCGTGATCACCGGCCCCGACAAAGAGGTTTTGGGCGGCTTTGCGGCGAAGATCCGCGCACAGCGTCCGCCGGAACCCTATAAGGGCAAGGGTATCCGCTATGAGGGCGAATACGTGGCCAAGAAAGCCGGCAAGACCGGCGCCAAAAAGTAATTTGGCCGCAAGAACTGTTTGTATGTCTTTGGCCGCTTGATTACCCAAGGCTGCGTACCTTGGGAGTATCAACGGCGATTGAAAGATTATAAAGGAAGTGAAAAACCTTGTTTAAAAAGGTAGACCGCAAGGCTAAACGCCAGAAGAAGCATTACCGTATCCGCCGCAACATCAGCGGAACCCCGGAATATCCGAGACTGGCGGTGTATCGCAGCGCCAATCATATGTATGCCCAAATCATTGACGACACCGTGGGCAAAACCTTGGCCGCCGCCTCCACTTTGGACGCGTCGCTGAAGGAGAATTACGGCGGCAATAAGGAAGCCGCCAAAGCCGTCGGCAAGCTGCTGGCGGAGCGTGCCTTGGCAAAAGGCATTAAGGGCGTCGTTTTTGACCGGGGCGGCCTCCTGTATCATGGTCGGGTTGCCGCTTTGGCGGAGGGCGCCAGAGAAGGCGGCCTCGAATTCTAAGAGGAGGAGGAAAAACAATGGCTAGATTTGAGGTTAAAGATACCGCGCCGGAAATGATCGAAACCACCGTGCATATCAACCGTGTGGCCAAAACCGTTAAGGGCGGCAGACGTGCCCGTTTTGCTGCGCTGATGGTTGTGGGCGACGGCAAAGGCAACGTCGGCTTCGGCATCGGCAAGGCTGCCGAGGTTCCGGAAGCTATCCGCAAGGGCGTGGAAGCCGCTAAGAAAGACATGGTTTGCGTGCCGATCCTTAACACCACCGTGCCGCATGAAGTGGTCGGTGAGTTCGGCTCCGGCAGAGTTTTGCTGAAGCCTGCCGCCCCCGGTACCGGCGTTATTGCCGGCGGCCCGGTGCGTGCCGTTTTGGAGGCTGCCGGGTACTCGAATATTTTGACGAAATCTTTGGGCTCCAATAACCCCATCAACATGGTGCGCGCCACTATGGAGGGCTTGAAGAGCATGAAGACCGCAGAACAGGTGGCGCGGCTGCGCGGCAAGACTGTGGAAGAAATTTTGGGCTAGGAGGGAATGACAATGGCTAAAGTTAAAATTACTCTTGTCAAAAGCCCGATTGGCTATAACAAGAAGCAGAGAGCGATCGCTGTGTCGCTGGGCTTGAAGAAGACCAACAGCAGCGTCGTTCAGGAAGATACTCCCGACATTATGGGCAAGGTTCATAAAATTGCTCATCTGGTTAAAGTGGAAGAAGCGTAAGCATAATTAGGGAGGTGTGAATATGCAACTGAATGAATTAAGCCCCAACGCGGGCTCGCGTCCGAAGCGCGTCCGCAAGGGCAGAGGTATCGGCTCGACACTGGGCAAAACCTCCGGCCGGGGGCATAAAGGCCAGAAGGCCAGAAGCGGCGGCGGCGTTCGCCCCGGCTTTGAGGGTGGCCAGATGCCGATTTTCCGCCGTTTGCCGAAGCGTGGTTTCAAAAACGTGTTCGGCAAGGAGATCATTCCCGTGGCGCTCGGCAAGCTGGACTGCTTTGAGGACGGCACGGTGGTTACCGAGGAGCTGTTGTATCAGACCGGTATTGTTAATAAGAAGCGCGACGGCCTGAAGATTTTGGCTGACGGCGAATTGACCAAGCAGCTGACTGTACAGATTGCTTGCTCTAAGGCGGCTGCTGAAAAGATCGAGGCGGTGGGCGGCAAAGTCGAGGTGAAGTAATTTGTTGACTACTTTGAAAAACGCTTGGAGTATAGCGGAAGTCAGGAAAAAAATTATCTTCACCCTGCTGATGTTCGTCGTTTTCCGTCTGGCGGCGCATATCCCGGTGCCCGGTATCAGCAAGGAAGCTCTGGGCGAACTGTTCAGCGCTGACATCTGGGCGCTGGTTGATACGTTCTCGGGCGGCGCGCTGAAAACGTTTACCGTGTGCGCGATGGGCATTATGCCTTATATCAACGCGTCAATTATTATGAACCTGCTGACCATCTGTATCCCTTATTTTGAGAACCTCGCCAAAGAGGGCGTGGAGGGACGCAAAAAGATGGCCACCATCACCCGTTACGGGGCGATCATTTTGGCGTTTATCCAGGCTATCGGCATGACCATTTATATCCGCCGCGCGATGGAAAATCCCAATCTGTTCACCTGTCTGGTGGTGGTGGTGACGATGACCGCGGGCACCTGCTTCCTGATGTGGCTGGGCGAGCTGATCACCGAACACGGTATCGGCAACGGCATTTCGCTGATCATCTTTATCGGTATCGTGGCGAAGCTGCCGAGCGGGCTGAACACGATTGTGACTTCCGTTCAGGGCGGCCAGACCAACATCATCACGGTTATCCTGTTTGCTATTCTGGCGGTGCTGATCATCGCCGGCGTGGTGTTTATTCAGGAAGCGCAGCGGCGGATCCCCGTGCAGTATACCAAACGCATGGTCGGGCGCCGTATGTATGGCGGCCAGGGGACGCATATCCCGATCAAGGTGAACCAGACCGGCGTTATCCCGATCATCTTCGCGATGTCGATCCTGATGCTGCCGGCTTATATTGCCGGGCTGTTCCCGACTAACAGCTTTGCGAATTTCATCGCCGGTATGTTCTCGACCAGTTCGTGGTTCTATATGTTCATGTATGTGCTGCTGATCATCTTCTTCACCTATTTCTACACCGCAGTTACTTTCAACTGCCGTGAGATCGCGGAGAACATGCAGAAGAACGGCGGCTTTATCCCCGGGCTGCGCCCCGGCAAACCCACCTCGGAATATCTGGATCGGGTGTTGACCAGAATTACTCTGGCCGGCGCTATCTTCCTGGCGGCGATCGCCGTGCTGCCTTTCCTGGCCAGCAAATTCTCCGGGTTGGACATCTACTTTGGCGGTACCTCGCTGCTGATCGTGGTCGGCGTTGCGCTGGATACCATGAAGCAGTTGGACGCGCAGGTTATGGAACGTCAGTACTCCGGCTTTATGAAATAAGTAAGGAGGTTTGATGATGAATATTGTTTTGATGGGACCTCCCGGCGCGGGCAAAGGCACGCAGGCCGAGGTGATGGCGCGCAAACTGTTTGTGCCGCACATCTCCACCGGCGACATCTTCCGCGCCAATATCAAGGCCGGCACCGAATTGGGGCAGCTGGCCAACCAATATATCTCTAAGGGCGATTTGGTGCCTGACGAGGTGACGATGGGCATGATCAAAGACCGTTTGGCCGAAGACGACTGCAAAGACGGCTTTATTCTGGACGGTCTGCCGCGCACTATCGGCCAGGCCGACGCTTTGGCCGCGATTTTGGCCGAACAGGGCAAACAGCTGGACAAGGTCGTCAACATCGACGTGCCGACCGACAAACTGATCGAACGCCTTTCCGGGCGCCGCGTCTGCCGCAACTGCTCGCAGACCTATCATCTGGTGAACAATCCGCCGACGGAGCCGGGACGCTGCGACGAATGCGGCGGCGAGCTGTATCAGCGCGCTGACGACACCGTGGAGACGATCCAGAACCGTTTGGACGTTTATCAGGCGCAGTCCGCGCCGCTGATCGAATATTACGCGGCCAAGGGCTTGCTGCTTTCCATCAACGGCGACCAGTCCATCAGCAACGTGCTGGCCGAAGTGGGCAGCGGTTTGGGTTTGAACTGGTAGAAGCGGGTAAGCGGCGATGATTACCATTAAAAACGCGGCGGAAATTGCCAAAATGCGCGAGGCCGGACGGGTCATCGCGGAGGTTTTTGAGCTGATGCGGGAAAAGATCCGCCCCGGCATTACCACCGGCGAGCTTGATCTGGCGGCGGAGCGTTTGATTTTGCGGCGCCAGGCCGTGCCCGTCTGCAAGGGCTTTGAGGGCTTCCCGGCGGCGACCTGCATTTCCGTCAACAACGAGGTTATCCACGGCATACCGGGGGGACGCGTGATCAACGCGGGCGATATCGTCAGCGTGGACTTATCCGTTTCCCGGGACGGCTGGTGCGCCGACGCGGCCAGAACGTTCCCCGTGGGTGAGATCAGCCCGGAGCTTCAAGAGCTGCTGCGGGTGACGGAGGAGAGCTTTTACGCCGGCATGGCAATGGCGAAAATCGGCAACCGTCTGGGCGACATCGGCCACCGGATACAGGAGGTGGCGGAGGCGCACGGTTTGGGCGTGGTGCGTGATTACGTCGGCCACGGTATCGGCCGCGAAATGCACGAGGCGCCTGATGTGCCGAATTACGGCCGGCCGGGGCGCGGGCTCCGCCTGGTGGAGGGTATGGCGCTGGCCATTGAGCCAATGCTGAACCTGGGCACGGCGGCAGTCCGGACGCTGCCCGATGGCTGGACTGTGGTGACGCTGGACGGCAAATTCTCGGCGCACTATGAAAACACCGTGGCGATAACCGCCGCGGGGCCTGAGATTTTGACGGCGCTGTGAGGTGATGAGCTGTGACTGAAATAGCAAAACCCTTACAGGTGGGTCAGTTGGTGCGCTCTAAGGCCGGGCGTGACCACGGCAAATATTATCTGGTTTTACAGGTGAAAGACGGGCGGGCGCTGTTGGTGGACGGCAGAAAACGGCTTGCCGCCAACCCTAAGGTGAAAAACCCCTGCCATTTGCAGCCTGTGAAGCTGGTTTCGGTGGATTTCCGCGCCAAGGCGCAGGCCAAACGCCTGACCCCGGAGGATATCCGAGCCGATCTGGCGGCGCTTTTGAGAGAAAATCCTGAGGAGGAGGCGTAAGCTAATGTCTAAGGTTGATGAAATCGAGGTCAGCGGAACGGTTATCGACCCGCTGCCCAACGCGATGTTTAAGGTTGAATTGGAAAACGGTCACGTTGTGCTTGCTCATGTCTCCGGCAAAATCAGGATGAATTATATTCGCATTTTGCCCGGCGATAAAGTAACCGTGGCGCTCAGTCCGTATGATTTACAGCGCGGACGCATTGTTTATCGGTATAAGTAAGCGGCGGGGAAACCCGGATAGGAGGTAAAGCGATGAAGGTTCGTGCTTCTGCCAAGCCCATTTGCGAAAAATGCAAGGTGATCAAAAGACGCGGTACCGTTATGGTTATCTGCTCTAACCCCAAGCATAAGCAAAAACAGGGCTAATAAAGCAAAGATTTTTAATTTATTGATAAGTTTATGATATCAGCTATAATTTTGGAGGTGTAAGAATGGCTCGTATTGCTGGTGTAGACTTGCCCAGAGAAAAAAGAGTTGAGATCGGCCTGACTTATATCTTCGGCGTGGGACTTTCCACCTCGCAGAAGGTATTGAAAGAGGCCGGCGTGAACCCCGACACCCGTGTGAAAGACCTGACCGACGACGAGGTCAGCCGTATCCGCGAGGTTTTGGACAGAACCGCCCAGGTTGAGGGCGATTTGCGCCGTGAGATCGCTCTGAACATCAAGAGACTGACCGAGATCGGCTGCTACCGCGGACAAAGACATCGCAGAGGCCTGCCTGTGCGCGGTCAGAACACGAAGAACAACGCCAGAACGCGTAAAGGTCCCAAGCGGACCGTCAGCGGCAAGCGTAAGAAATAAGGAAAGGGGGTTACAAAATGGCTCGCAGACAAATTCGTAAGAGAAAAGAAAAGAAGAATATTGAGTTTGGCGTAGCGCATATCCAGTCTACGTTCAATAACACGATCGTCACCATCACCGATAAGGCCGGCAACGCTATCTCCTGGAGCAGCGCGGGCGCGCAGGGCTTTAAGGGCTCGCGTAAGAGCACGCCTTTTGCGGCGCAGCAGGCTGCCGACGTGGCCGCCAAGGAAGCTATGGTGCATGGCCTGCGCCAGGTGGAATGTCTGGTTAAGGGGCCGGGCTCCGGCCGTGAAGCCGCTATCCGCGCTTTGCAGGCCGCCGGTTTGGAAATCAGCATGATCAAGGACGTTACCCCCATTCCGCATAATGGGTGCCGTCCTCCGAAAAGAAGAAGAGTTTGATGAAGGAGGGATATAGCGCATTATGGCAAGAAATACTCAGCCTGTTTTGAAAAGAGCCAGAACGCTCGGTATCGAGCCGGGCTTCGTGGGCGTTTATAAAAAATCCAAGAGAAAGCCGAAGCAGATCAGAAGAAAGCAGAGCAACTACGCTTTGCAGCTGACTGAGAAGCAGAAAGTGAAATTTGTTTACGGTATTCTGGAAAAGCAGCTTCGCAATACCTTTAAGAGAGCGGAAAAAATGTCCGGCAATGTGGGCGAAAACCTGCTGATGCTGCTGGAACAGCGCATGGATAATGTGGTTTACCGCCTGGGGCTGGCTTCCACCAGACGCGAGGCCAAGCAGTTGGTTTCTCACGCGCACTTTACTCTGAACGGCCGGAAGATGAACATTCCCTCCGCGATGGTGAAGGTGGGCGACGTTGTCGCCGTGCGCGAGAAGAGCCTGCAATCTCCCAAGTTCAAGGCGCTGGCCGAATCCTACCGATAACCTCCTTCCATCAAATCATAATACCCCCACCGCCGG
>CANQPG010000036.1 GCA_947625705.1 uncultured Peptococcaceae bacterium
TCGTATCCGTCACCGGGGCGGCCAGAATTGCCCCGGCCAACCCCGGCGCCGCCGCGGCGTCAAGCACGGCCTTAAAGTCCGCCGCGTCCAGCAAGGGGCGCGCCCCGTCGTGGATCGCCACAAAATCAGCCTGCACGCCGATATGCGGCAATGCCGCCGCCACCGAGCGCAGCCGGGTGCTGCCGCCCTCCACCACGCATTTGGCCTTGGTTATGCCGCCCGCCGCCAGCAGCTCCCGCACCTCGCGCTGCTCGCCGGCAGCCGCCGCCACCACGATCTGCGTCACCTCAGGCGCCGCTTGAAACAGCCGCAGCGAATGGAGCAAAACCGGCTCGCCATGCAGCGGCAGAAATACTTTGTTGATACCGGCGCCCATGCGCCTGCCCTGCCCGGCGGCCAGCACCACCACCGCAACCCGCATATGCTTTCCTCCCAATTTTTCGGTTCTGCCAATGCGTTAAGACTGCTTGTCCGCCAGCTTGGCAAAAATCATGCGCCCGGCGGAGGTCTGCAAAACGCTGCTCACCTCTGCCGCCACCTGCCGCCCGATATAAGAACGGCCGTTTTCCACCACGATCATCGTGCCGTCGTCCAAAAAGGCCAAGCCCTGGTTCGGCTCCTTGCCCGCCTGCACGATATCCACCGTCACCGTCTCGCCCGGCAGCCATACGGCGCGCAGGGCGCCGGCCAGCTCGTTCACGTTCAGAATACGCACGCCCTGCACCTGCGCCACCTTGCCCAGATTGTAGTCGTTGGTGATAACGGTAGCTTTCATATCCTGCGCCAGCCGCAGCAGCTTGGTGTCCACCTCGGCTATATCGGGGTAATCGGTCTCGATTGTCATCACGCCGCCCGGCAGCTCTTTCTGCATACGGTTCAGGATATCCAGGCCGCGCCGCCCGCGGTTACGTTTCAAAACGTCGGGCAGATCGGCAATATGCCGCAGCTCGTTCAGCACAAAATTCGGCACGGCCAGCTGCCCCTCCAGAAACCCGGAACGGCAAATATCCGCAATACGCCCGTCAATGATCACGCTGGTATCCAGCAGCTTCACATCAGGCGCCGGCGCAGTATGCCCCGTCTTGGCGCGCACCGGCCGCCAGTTGAAAAGAGCAATGAACTCCGAGCGCTTGCGATAGCCCACCAACACGCCCACATAAGAGAAAACCAGCAGCGAAAGCGTCGTAAAATAAGGGCCGATGACCGGCAGCTTGCCCACCACGCTGTTCAACAGGCTCGCAATGATCAGGCCGACGATCAGGCCGAAAACTGCGCTCACGATGTCCTGAAGCGGCATTTTGAACAGCTGGTTCAGCCAATGGCCGATAAAGGCCGCCACCCAGGTGATAAAGGGCGAAAGCAGTATCATCGACACCATCACGCCGATAGTCGTGGCCGAAACCACCGCGATACAACGCTCCACCACACCCATTTCATCGGAAAACTGATAGGCCAGCCAAAACACGCCGACGCCCACCGCCAGATACAGCAAAACGGCGAAACCGGTTTTCAGCACCCTGCGCCAAGCGGGGACGCTTTTGGCAGCCAGGTCTTTTTCCTCCGGCGCCGCAGCGTTCGGTTTGTTATCCATGGCATAACCTCCAGATCAAATTCGGCAAAATCGGCAATTTGCCAAATTGCTTCAAATTCTATTTCTATATTGCCCCCGCCAAATCCTGCCCGCGCGCAAAAAGAAACCCGGCCAAACCGCCGGGCTTCGATACATTTATTCTACTTCGCGCAGTATCTCGTCAATACGCGGCGCCAGAACCGCCGCCTCCTGCTCCCGCTTCAGCAGCCAAAGCTCGCTGAACAAAATCTCCCGCGCCTGCTCATAAAGCCGCTTCTCGCCGCTGGCAAGCGGCTTTTTGCGCTCACGTTCGGCCAGGTTATGCACGATCCGCGCCAGCTCCACCACATCGCCGCCCTTAATTTTGTCCACCAGCAGCCGAAAGCGGTGGTTCCATTTGTCCGGCAGCTGCGTCTGCCGCGCCGGCTCCGCCCCCTCCAGGATATCCAGCACCCGCCCGGCCTCGCCCGTGCTCATCATCTCGCGCAGACCCAGCTGCTCCGCCGCGGTGATCGGCACCGTCACCTTAAGGCCGCAGAACGGCAGATTTAATATGTAACAATCCCTTAAAAGCCCGCCGATCTCCCGGCTTTCGATCGCCTCCACCACGCCCGCGCCATGCACGGGATAAACCACCTTATCCCCCACCTGATACATCAAACCGCCCCCTCACAGGCTTATTTTATGCATTTTGGGGGAAGAGTATGACCACGCGGGGCGCCGCCGCATAAATTATAACCGACAAGCCTTTCGCCGGATATGACACCATAGAGGAGGATACCCGCCATGAACCGACTGCTGGACTTACAGCAAAAAGCCGACGCCTACCTGATCGTCAACCCCTCCGCCCTGCAAACCGTCCTGCAATTACAGCTGAACGGCGTGCGTTTGCAGCAGAGCCTGCTGCGCGCCGCCAACACCTGCGGCTGTATCAAATTGGGCACGGAGAAGCTGCCCCTGCCGGAGGACGCCGGCTTTGCGGATTTGAAAAACCAGCCCACCGGCGACGATTTCCGGGCGCTCTGCCCCAGCTGCCGCCAGGAGCTTTCCGAGCGTCTGGGGGCGCTGCTTTTCTATGCCGCCGCGCTCGCCAACCTGCTGGGCGTCGATCTCAGCGATATCTGCGATAAGGAAATTGATAAGCTCGATCTGCTGGGCTATTTCATGCTGATGTAGCGGTCACGCGCCAATGCTGACATAGCCGCTCGCTTCGATCAGCTGCTGCCCCTCGAGGGATAGCAGCCAGTCGATCAGCACGGGAATGTTGGGGTTAGGGTTATCCGCCCGGTAGATGGCGTAAAACTCGGCGATGACGGGGTAAGCGCCGCTCCTGATATTCTCCGCGCTGGGGTAAACGCCGTTCAGGCTCAGCATTTTAACGCCGGAATTGCCCACGATACCGTCCAGATAATAGCGGAACGAAAAGCCGATGGCGCCGCCGGTGATGGCAAACGGCGATTTGCCGCCGATATGCTTTTCGCCCATAAAAGCGTCCATGGCGGACTGGCTGCCGCTGCCGGCAAGGCGCGTCACCGGGTTGATGACGCGGCTGGCGCCGCCCACCTGCGCCCAGTTAGTGTATTCGCCCGCGTAAATCGCGCGCACCTGCTCCACGGTAAGATCTTCCACCGGGTTATGCTCGTTGACGAAAAACACAAACGCCTCGCGCCCCACCGGCACATACACCAATTCCACGCCCGCCGCCTCGGCATAGGCGCGCTGCTCCGCCGAGGGCGCGGCGCAGAACAGTATGTCCGTCCCGCCGTCCACGATGGCCTGATAGCCGCGCACCGTGTTGTTGTACTGCATTTTGCTGTCGTCGGCAAAATTTTCGCCGTAAAAATTGTCGTCGCTGAACTCGCCGCCCTCATACGTCACCGACCCCGCCGGGTAGACCGCGTCCACCACCGCCGCGTAGACCGGCAGCAGCGCCGCCGCCCCGTCCAGCACGGGCAGATCGTCTTCCAGCTTCAGGCTGCTTGCGACATGCGCCAGGCCGGGGCTCCCTGTATGCGGCAGGTATGCCCCCACGTCCACCATCTTCGCCTGCGAAGTATCGCTGAAATTATTGGCCAGCCGCCCCGTCAGCAGGGCATACATGCTGGCGTTGAACGCCGCAAACACGGCGATGACCAGCGCCAGCATCAAAAGCTGCCGCGTCAAAACCCGCCGTTTCATATCACCACAGCTCCCCGGCGATAAAATAGATGATGGAGCAATGCTGATACGCGTCCACCGCGTAACAGAGGTGCGCCAGCGTCAGCGCCCCGCCCAGCAGGACGACCGCCCACAGCAGCCGCCCGAATGTCTTTTCGCTCATCTTCCGCACCTCACATATACGCGATCGCCATATACAGCAGCGCGGCCAGCGCACCCACCACCACCAGCAGTATGATAACCAGCGTCAGCGACGTTTTCAGCAGCGTTTTGCGGTGCTGCATTTCCTCGTCGCTGAAGCTGCCCGGCTCCGCCTCGTTCCGCCGCTTGGCACTGAAATAACGGTACAGGCTCACCAAAAAGAACCCCGCCACCAGCAGCGGTATACCATAAAACACCATCTTTACCATCATCTCCTGAAACATAATTGACCGTTCCATACTGGTCATAACTATACCCCCTGTCATACCCCCATCGTAACATAAAAAAGGCCGCAGGGCAAGCAAATCCCCGCGGTCTCTTAATATTCATGTTTTTACAGCAGCCCCATCAGGCTTAAGGCCAGCCGCAGATCGTCCGCGCCGTATAGCTTCAGGCCGCATTTTTTGGCTGCCGCCCGCACGTTTGGCCGCCCCGCCGTCACCACGTTGCCGAAGCCCATGCGCGCCGCCTCACGGAAGCGCTGCTCCGGTTGGCCGATCGGGCGCAGCTCGCCCGTAAGCCCTATTTCGCCCACGGCCACCAGATCATGCGGCAGCGGCCGGTCAAAGTATGCGGAAGCAATCGCCGCCGCCACTGCCAAGTCTACCGCCGGGTCGTCCACGCGCAGCCCCCCGGTCACGTTAACATAAACGTCCTGGCTGCCCAGGTTCAGCCCCACTTTCTTTTCCAGCACGGCTAAAATGATCAGCAGGCGGTTGTAATCCAAACCGGAAGCCAGCCGCCGGGCATTGCCGAAGCTGGTCGGGCTGGTCAGCGCCTGAATTTCCAGCAGCACCGGCCGCGCCCCCTGCAAAACGCAGCCCACTGCCGCGCCCGCCACCGGCTTTTCCCGGTGGGTCAGAAAGACCGCGCTGGGGTCGTCCAGGGCGGTCAAGCCCCGCTCCGTCATCTCAAACACGCCGATCTCGTTGGTGGAGCCAAAACGGTTCTTGATAGAGCGCAGCAGCCGCAGATTGGCCAGCCGGTCGCCCTCAAAGTAAAGCACGGTGTCCACCATGTGCTCCAGCACGCGGGGGCCGGCCAGATTGCCCTCTTTGGTCACGTGCCCCACCAGTATCACGGCCACGCCCCGCTCCTTAGAAAGCTTCAACAGCTCGTTGCCGCATTGGCGCACCTGCGAAACGCTGCCGGGCGCCGCCGCCAGCTCCGGAAGGAACACCGTCTGGATCGAGTCCACGATCAGCAGACGGCAGTTCTGCCGCTCCGCCTGCTGCAATATGACCTCAAGGTTGTTCTCCGTCAGCAGCCAGAGATCGTCGGAGAGCGCGCCCAGCCGTTCTGCCCGCATACGCACCTGCGGCGCGCTTTCCTCGCCCGAAACGTACAGCACCCGGCCAAAACTTTTGCTTACGGCCAGCGCCAGCTGCAACAGAATGGTGCTTTTGCCGATACCCGGCTCGCCCCCCAGCAGCGAGAGCGAACCCGGCACCAGGCCGCCGCCCAGCACCAGATCAAGCTCCGCCAGCCCGGTGCTGATACGCGCCAGCTCCTCCAGCGACACCTTGGCGATCGGCTGCGGCACGTTATCCGATACAGCCGAAAGCTTACCGGCAGCCTGCGCGGCCGGGGCAATTTCCTCGATCACCGAGTTCCACGCGCCGCAGGCGGTGCAGCGCCCCTGCCATTTGGCAAACTGCGCGCCGCACTCCTGGCAGACAAAAACCTGCTTGCTTTTCATATCATCGCTCCCCAAGTTTTTTATGCTGGGGATTTTTTTCGGCGTTTAATCCGCTTTTTCCTGCATATCGTCAGGGTTTGCGGCGTTTTCGTCCGCGGTTTTTTCGGCGGGCGTATCAGCCGCTTTTTTGGCCGTTTTTTTCGCGGGCTTTTTCGCCGGCAAAGCCTCTGCCGCTGCGGCCTCCGGGGCTTTTGGCGGTTCCGTTTTGCTGAATTTTATCGCGCCGTCCTCGGCATAGCCCCAAATTTCGTCGCCGGCGGTAAATTCCTGCGCCAGCAGGCTCTCGCTCAACGGGTCTTCCAGCAGGCGCACCACCGCACGTTTCAGCGGGCGCGCGCCGTATTCCGCGTCAAACCCGGCCTCGGCCAGCAGCTTGATGGCGCTCTCCTCCACGTGCAGGGTTATCTCCTGCGCCGCCAGGCGCTGCTGCAAATCAGCCGCCAGCAGCCCGGCGATACGGTCAATTTCGGCGCTTTGCAGGCTGCGGAACACCAGAATATTGTCGATACGGTTGATAAACTCGGGGCGGAAGCTCTTCTTCACGGCGTCCAGCGCCCGCGCCTTGCTCTGCTCATATTCCGATTCGGCGCGCGCCTTGCTCTGCTCGCCGGTGGCAAACCCCATCGCCCCCTGCTTGGCAATGCTGCCGCCCAGGTTAGAGGTCATGATGATGACGGTGTTGCGGAAGTCCACCGTGCGGCCTTTGCTGTCGGTCAAACGCCCGTCGTCCAGCACCTGTAACAGGATATTGAACACGTCGGGGTGCGCCTTTTCGATCTCGTCCAGCAGGATAACGCTGTAAGGCCGGCGGCGCACGGCCTCAGTCAGCTGGCCGCCCTCGTCGTGGCCGATATAGCCGGGGGGCGCGCCGATCAGCCGAGCCACTGTGTGCTTCTCCATATACTCGCTCATATCCAGGCGGATCATCGCGTCGTCGCTGCCGAAAAGCGCGTTCGCCAGCGCCTTGGAAAGCTCCGTTTTGCCCACGCCCGTCGGCCCCAGGAAGATGAACGAGCCGATCGGCCGCTTCGGGTCTTTTAAGCCCGCCCGGCCGCGGCGCACGGCTTTGGCCACCTCCTGCACGGCCTCGTCCTGCCCGATGACCCGCTTATGCAGCAGCTCCTCCAGGTGCAGCAGCTGCTCCTGCTCGCCCTTTTGCAGCTGCGCCACCGGGATACCGCTCCAGTTGGAAAGCACCTGCGCGATCTGCGCCACGTCCACCACGTTATCGGTTTTCACGCTCTGCTTCTGCCAGTCGGCGCGGCGCTGCTCCAATTCCTGCTTCAAATCGCGCTCGGTGTCGCGCCACTTGGCAGCCTCCTCAAAATTCTGCGCCCCCACGGCGGCGTTCTTCTCCTTGATGGCGGCCTCCAGACGCCCCTCCAGCTCCTGAAGATCCAGCGGCGCGGTCTGCCCCGCCAGATTGACCATCGCGGCGGCCTCGTCCATCAAATCGATCGCCTTATCCGGCAGAAAACGGTCGGGCAGGTAACGCATGGAAAGCGTGACGGCGGCCTTGATCGCTTTCGGCGTAATTTTAACGCCATGGTGCGCCTCGTAGCGGTCGCGCAGACCCTCCAGAATGGCGATGGCCTCCTCCTCGTTCGGCTCGTTCACCATCACGGGCTGGAAACGCCGCTCCAGCGCCGCGTCTTTTTCGATATGCTTGCGGTATTCGTCAATGGTCGTCGCGCCGACGCATTGCAGCTCGCCGCGCGCCAGGGCAGGTTTCAGAATGTTGGCCGCGTCGATCGCGCCCTCCGCGCCGCCCGCGCCGATCAGAGTGTGCAGCTCGTCGATGAACAGAATGATCTTGCCGCTCTTTTTCACTTCCTCCATCACCTTTTGCAGGCGTTCCTCAAACTCGCCGCGATATTTCGCCCCGGCCAGCAGCGTGGAGATATCCAGCGAGATGACCCGCTTATCGGCGAGCGTCTGCGGCACGCTGCCCTGCGCAATGCGCTCGGCCAAGCCCTCGGCGATGGCGGTTTTGCCCACGCCCGGCTCGCCGATCAGCACCGGGTTGTTCTTGGTGCGGCGGGAAAGTATCTGCACCACCCGCTGAATTTCGCTCTCGCGCCCCAGCACCGGGTCAAGACGCTCCTGCTTGGCCAGCGCCGTCAGATCGCGCCCGTATTTGGCCAGAGCGCTCGCGCCGTTATCGCCCGAAGCTGCCGCCTCGTCCAGATTCGGCAAGCCCTGCGCGCCGTTTACCGCCGCCTGCGCCACCGGCTTATAACCCAGCGCCCGCATGATGGCGTCGATCACCGCGTTCGGCTGCAAGCCGCGCTCATTCAGCAGGTTAACGGCGCTGTTCGCCCCCTGCAAAACGCCCAGCAGCAAATGCTCGGTGCCGATATAATTGACGCCCATTTTCTGCGCGGTGCTTTTGGCCAGCTCCAGCGCCTGCTTGGTCTCCGGTGCAAAATCCTGATTGTCCGCCGGCTGCGCCCCGGTGCGGAACTCCGCCTCCAACGCCGCCTGATCCACGCCGATCTGGTGCAGCACCTGCGCCCCCAGGCTCTGCTCCATCTTCAATATGCCCCACAGCAGATGGCGGCAGTCCACCTCCTGCTCGCCGCAATGCCGCGCGATCTTGCACGCCCACAGCATTGCTTCTCTGGCTCGTTCGGTATATAAACTGCTCATGGTATTCTAACCTCCTTATTTAACCCGTTCTGCGGGTGTTGATAATACTTTCCGCGTAATTTGCGCAGGTCATGAAGCGGAAAGTTTTATCAATGCCCTGCCAATTTAAAAGCACCATTCGGCGGGCTCGGATAATACTTTTCCACTGATTTAGCGAAGGTCATGAAGTGGAAAAGTTTTATCGGAGCCCCGCCAACAATTTGCTGAATTTTTCTTACATATAATATACGTTTTTCACTGTGCCATATACTGCCGCGCGATCTTCGCCCGCAAGGCGTCGCGCTCCTGCGGCGCCAGCTCGCGCCCCGCCGTCGTCAGCAGAAACGGCGTCTGCACGGATAACATCAGCAGGTTAAGCTCGCGCCAGTCGATTTTATCGCAAAGCCCCATCGCGACGCCCAGCCGCACCCACGATATTTGCTCCATCGCTTCCTTGCCGGTCAGCAAGTGCGCCCCGGCGAGAACGCCCACCGCGCGGCCGATCTTATCCTCCAGCCAGTCACGGCGGTTGGTTTTCAGCCAATCCCGCGCCTGCTGCTCCTGCGTGATGATCTCCTCCACCAGCTCTCTAAGCCGGCTGATAATTTCCTCCTCGGAGCAGCCCAGCGTTACCTGGTTGGATATCTGGAACAGACCGCCCCGGCTCTCGCTGCCCTCGCCGTAGACGCCGCGCACTGTGAAGCCCGCCTGCGCCAGCTGGCGGAAGATACCGTCCAGTTTACCCAAAAGCTGCAAGCCGGAAAGATGCAGCATGACCGAAGCCCGAAGCCCCGTCCCCAGATTGGAGGGGCAGGCCGTGAGGTACCCCAGCCGCCCGTCATAGGCAAAATCCAATTTCGCCGCCAGCTGATCGTCCAGCGCGGAAAGCTCGCGCCAGGCCGCCTCGGGCTGCAAACCCGGCAGTATCGCCTGGATCCGCAGGTGATCCTCCTCGTTCAGCATAATGGCCAGCGTCTGCGCCGTGTTCACCGCCAGCAGCCGACCCCGCGTGTGCTGCAATATGTCGCGGCTTAAAAGGTGCTTCTCCAGCAGCACGCCGCGTTCCCGCTCCAATAATTCGTCCAGCCGCAGCACCTGCCAGCCCTCGCCTTGCGGCAAAGCCTCGGCCATTTCGCGCCCCAGCTGCTCCGCCTCCGCGTCAGAGAGACGGTTCGGAAACGGCTTACCCGTTAAATTCCGCGCCAGCCGCAGCCGGGTGGAAACGACGATCTGCCGCTCGTCCTGCGGCTCTGCCCACGCCACATAGGGCAGCGTGGTGATACCTGCCGCGCCGTTTACCGCCGTCATCGCACGTCACCCGCCTTTCCGGTTTGATCGCTCTGCGCCTTAGCGGCCGCGCTCTGCATGGCCTTGTCCAGCGCCCTTATCTTATCCCGCACTTTGGCGGCTTCCTCAAATTTTTCCAGTTCGATCAGCTCGGATAACTGCTTTTGCAGCGCCAGCCGCTCGTAATTCTGATTGGCCAGCTCCGGATTATTCATGAACACGCTGCCCCCGCCGCCCGGCCGGATCAGCTTCACCTTGCCCATATGGCGTTTGCCGCCGTGGAAACGCTGGATCACCGGGCGCAGCTCCGCCTCAAACGCCTGATAGCAGCGGCTGCACCCAAGCCTGCCGCCGCTGTTGTATTCGGCAAACGTCATGCCGCAGCCGGGGCAGCGCCGCCCGCTTTCTTGCTGCACTGCACCGGAAAAGAGCTTGTTCAAGTCCAGCTGCCCGAAGCTCCCAAGACCGCCGAAATTCATCAGATCGCCGGCGCACTCCTCACACAGGTGCTGCTCGGTGAGCTCGCCGTTTATCACCTGCTTATAATATACCGTCGCCGGATTTTTGCCGCATTTATCACACAACATATTCAAACACCTCCCATATTTTTGCTCCATTTTTCTGCCATTAATGGTCAGACATTTGCCGCTATTCGCCCTCTGCCAAGTCCTCACGCAGCAGGTTCAGCAGCAGCAGACGCACCAGCCGCCCCCGCAGCATTTCTTCATTATCCCCGGCCAGCTTCAGCGCGTCGCCCAAAAAGAGATTTTGGCAGAGCGCGTATTCCCGCGGCGTCAAAATCTCCTCGCCATAAAGACGCGAAAGTAAATTGGCCGCAGCAGTACGCGAGAGCGGTTTATCTTTCGCCTCGGCCAAAAGCTGCGCCAGATCGGCGTTATCGGCCAGCCCCGTGCGGATAATGCGGACGTATCCCGCGCCGCCCCGCCTGGTTTCGATGTAATAGCCCGCCGCCGTGTTGAAGCGCGTGTTCAAAACGTAATTGATCTGGCTGGGCACGCACATGAACATCTCCGCCAGATCCGCCCGTTTAAGCTCCACGCTGCCGTCGGAGGAAAGCTCCAGCAGGCGTTTGATGTAATTTTCAATTTGCGTCGCCAAAGTCTCTGCCATGATTTTAACCTCCCCGGTCAGCCTATCCGCCGGTCATTTTCTGACCTTTCCCGACCTTTTGATATTCTGACCTTTTCTGACTATTATTATATGCCGCGTCTGCTGTTTTGTCAACACCCTTTCCGCAATTTTTTTTGGCCGCCGAACACTGCGTCTCTTTACTATTTTAACCGTTCATGGTAAAATTAAATATTAATTGTCAAACTCGCTGATGGGCTCGGATAATACTTTTCCACTGATTTAGCGAAGGTCATGAAGCGGAAAAGTTTTATCGGAGCCCACCGGAACGGGTATTGATAATACTTTCCGCGTAATTTAGTGCAGCGAAGCGGAACTCATGAAGCGGAAAGTTTTATCAATGCCCGGTTAAAACTTACTATATAAAGGAAGCGATATTTCATCATGCAGCAAACCGACGCCGCAGGTTCCGGCGTTATCCGCCGGGCGTTTCGGGCGGCCTTTCCGTTCACCATTCCCATCTTCGCCGGGTTTTTCTTCCTCGGATTAACCTATGGCGTTTATATGCACGTTGCCGGCTTCAGCTTCTGGTACCCCATGCTGATGGCTCTGACCATTTTCGGCGGCTCGCTGGAGTTCATCGCCGCGAACATGCTGCTGGCGCCGTTTGCGCCGCTTTCCGCCCTGCTGATCGCGCTTTTGGTGCAGGCGCGGCACCTCTTTTACGGTATCGCCATGCTGGACAAGTTCCGCGGGCTGGGCTGGAAGAAAATCTACCTGATCTTCGGCATGTGCGACGAAACTTTTTCCATCAACTACACCGCCGCGATACCGCCAAATGTTGACCGCGGCTGGTTCATGTTCTTCGTCACCCTGCTGAATCAAATGTATTGGGTGGGCAGCGCCGCGCTGGGCGGTATGCTGGGGTCGCTGATCAGCTTCAACACCAACGGTCTGGAGTTCTGCATGACGGCGATGTTCGTCGTCATCTTCCTGGAACAATTTTTGCAAGAAAAGCAGCACATCACGGCGTACATAGGGCTGGCCGCCACTGCCGTCTCGCTGGCCGTGTTCGGCGCGGATAACTTCATGCTGCCCGCCATGGCCGCCATTTTGCTGCTGGTCACAGGCTTCAAAAAGCCGATCGCGAAAGCCGGTGATTTTGCATGACGCTCACCCAACAGATAATTACTATCGCCGTCTGCGCGCTGGGCACCATGGCGACGCGCTTTCTGCCGTTTCTGATCTTCTCGGGCAGCAAGCCCACGCCGCCGTTCATCAAATATCTGGGGCAGGCGCTGCCCGCCGCCGTCTTCGGTATGCTGGTGGTTTATTGCCTGAAAGACGTCGATTTCCTCGCAGCCCCGCACGGCCTGCCGGAAATGCTCGCGATCGCGCTGACCGTGGCGCTGCACCTTTGGCGGCGCCAGATGCTTTTATCCATTGCGGGCGGCACCGTCTGCTATATGCTGCTGGTGCAGCTGATTTTCCACTGACCAAGGGGGTATCAACATGAATAAAACCGAAACCGCGCAAATGCCGCGCGTGCTGACCATTGCCGGGTCGGACTGCTCCGGTGGCGCGGGTATCCAGGCCGACCTGAAAACCATGACGGCGCACAAAGCCTACGGCATGAGCGTCATCACCGCGCTTACCGCCCAGAACACCTGCGGCGTTGCGGCTATCCACGCGGTGCCGCCGGCATTTGTCACGGCGCAGATCAAAGCTGTGTTTGAGGATATCCCGCCGCAGGCCGTAAAAATCGGCATGACGGCCAACGCCGCGCTGATCGCGGCGATCGCGGCGGGGCTTCAGGCGTATCATGCGCCCAATATCGTGCTGGATCCGGTGATGGCGGCGGAAAGCGGCGCGCGGCTGATCGAGCCGGACGCCACGCAAGCCATCATCGAATTGCTGCTGCCGCTGGCCGATATCATCACCCCCAACAAGGCCGAAGCCGAAATTTTAAGCGGCATGGCCATACATGACCGGGAGGATATGCGGGCGGCCGCGCGGAAGCTGAGCGGGCTGACCCCCGCCGCCGTGCTGATCAAGGGCGGGCATATGGCGGGCGACGCGGCAGACCTGCTGCTTTTCCGCGGCGAGGAATTCTGGTTCACCGCCCCCCGCGTGGCTAACCCCAACAGCCACGGCACCGGCTGCACCCTTTCCTCGGGCATTGCCTGCCGCCTGGCCGAGGGCAAAACCATGCCCGAAGCCTGCCGCCTCGCCAAGGCGTATCTGACGGACGCGCTTCTGGCCGGGCTTGACCTGGGGCGCGGCAAGGGGCCGCTGAACCATTGTTGCCTTTTATAAGAAAGCCGCTTATAAGGAGGGTCTATGCAGAGCTTTGACGTTATCATCATCGGCGCGGGGGCGGCGGGGCTGCTGGCCGCTTTGCAGCTGAAGCGGGAAAACCCCGCCATTTCCGCCGCCGTTTTGGAAAAATCACCCCGCCCCGGCAGAAAATTGCTGGCCACCGGGGGCGGCCGCTGCAACATTGCCAACCGCCGCGCGGGCCAAGCGGCTTATTTCACTGCGGCGGGCGAAAACCCGGATTTTGTTCTGCCCGCCTTTGCCGCCTATCCCGTGGCCGACGATCTGGCCTTTTTCGCCGATCTTGGACTTTTGACGAAAGAGGAGGAAGACGGCAAGATTTATCCCCTGGGCGACCAGGCCGCCGCCGTGCTGGACGTGCTGCGCCTGCAAGCGGCGGCGAACAACGTCCCCATCTTCACCGAAACCGCCGTGACGTCTATCACCCCCGGCTGGCGTATCGCCACCGACAAGGGCAGTTTTGCCGCCCGCGCGGTCATTCTGGCATTGGGCGGCGTGGCGTCGCCGCAGCTGGGCACCGCCGGGGATTTTGCGGCAATGCTCTCGCCGCTGGGGCATAAAACCACGCGGCTATACCCGGCGCTGACGCAGCTGAAATGCCAAAGCCCGCTCCCCAAGGCGCTGCAGGGCGTTAAATTCACCGGGCAGGCCGCCATCTGGCAGGGGGATAAATGCCTGGCCGAAGCGTCGGGCGAGGTGCTGTTTGCGGCTTATGGCTTATCCGGACCACCGGTATTGCAGCTATCGCGTCTGGCCGCGATGCATTACCCCGAGCCGCCCCGCCGGGCGCTGACCGTGCGGCTGGACTTGCTGCCCGCCTTTACAATAGAAGAAATACGCGCGGAGCTGGCGCGCCGCCGCACCCTCCCGTTCACGCTGGAGGATATGCTGTCCGGTCTGCAACAAGCGGCTGGGGCAGCAGCTGATCAAACTCTCGATGGATAAGAAGCTCTCCGCCGCCGCCTCCGCATTGACCGACACGGAAATAAACGCTCTCGCCGCCAAAATCAAAAGTCTTTCGCTGCCCGTCTCCGGCGTCTGCGGCTGGCGGGAAGCGCAAGTCATGGCGGGCGGCCTCGCGCTGGAGCAGTTCGACCCGGCAACGCTGGCGTCACGTCTGGCGCCGGGGCTGTTCGCGGCGGGCGAGGTGCTGGATATCTGCGGCGCCTGCGGCGGCTATAACCTCAGCTGGGCGTGGAGCAGCGGCCGGCTGGCTGCGCACTCCGCCGCCCGGTACTTAAAGGAGGGCGGCCATGCTTAAAGTTTCGCAGATCAGGCTGTATCTGGACGCACCGGAGGATATGCTCCCGGAGCTGGCCGCCAAAAAGCTGCGGCTTCCCCCCGGGCAGATCCAAAGCTGGCGTATCGCGCAAAAAAGTGTGGACGCCCGCCAAAAAAGCGACGTCCACTTCGTCTATTCGCTGTATTTAACGCTTCCCCCTAAGGCAGAGCGTAAAATCCTCTCTAACCCCCGGCTGGAAAAGATCGCC
>CANQPG010000037.1 GCA_947625705.1 uncultured Peptococcaceae bacterium
TCGGTGATCCCGTCCTTTCGGCGGCGTTCACATTCTTCGCGGAATTTCCTCTGTTTTTCTTCGGCTTCACGCCGGTCACGTTCTTCGGTCTGGCATTTGCACAGGAACGGAAGGACCTTCTTCCCGTGTTCGCCGAAGTCGTAAACGCCTTCTTTTCGCGTGTGACACTTTCCGCAACACAGAAGACCTTCTTCGTCGCGATAGTCTTCGGGTTCAGGCGGATTGTTTTGTCTGTGGGCGGCCGCCATTGTGTCTATGGCAATATCAAACACGTTCTTCACTGCTGATCACCACCCAGGAAGTCTTCGCCGTCGTCGTAGTTCTTGACGGTTGTCGGCTTCGGTGACGGTGTGACCTCTGCGCGATCGTATTCGTTCCAACGCTCACCGCGAAGGAATGTGGCCGGATAGGGAATGAAGCGACCTTCGTCCTTTGTCCACTGTTCAGAACGCTTCCAACGCTCGACACCCTGGACGATCTGGTCGATAAGGTTGTCGTCAGGCTTGATCTGGTTCCAGACCTTCACAGCGTCCTTCTTCCCGACCTTACGGGGATAAGCAGACCAGAAGCGGTCGAAACCGTCGCGGCCACCGGCGCCGTTCTGCGCCGTTACTCGTTTTCGTTCCTCGTTTACGTTTTCGTTTTCGTTTACGTTTACGGAAGAATCTGTTTGCATTTGCGCGCAAGTGTCAAATTCTTCACCTGTTTCCTGTTGCGTGCAAATGCTATCAAGGGAACACGGAAGCGGAAACTTGCTTTTCTGTGCGCGTCTGTTCTGGTGTTTGTCCCAGGACAGTAGTTTCAGGTATTTCTTGCCGTCTTCGGCGGCCGTATATGTAGCCACCAGGCCGGCCTTGCACAATTCGGAAAGCCAGGAAGCGACTTTTCTTTCGGTCGGGACGCTCAAAGGGAACAGAAGTGAAGCGATAATCTTCGGGTTCCCGTGGTACAGGCCGAAGTCGTCCGCTTTGACGATCAGACGATAGAACAGGACTTCAGCTTCGGCCGAAATAGTGGCCAGGTTTTCCGACGTGCAGATCGATTCTTTCAATATGCGACTTGGCATTTCTTACACCACCTTTCAAGCGTTCTTCTGGCAAGCGCGACACAATTCGCGGCCGTATTTCTTCAGGGAATACTGTTGTTCTGCGGAACTGATAGGTCCGCCACAAGAAGGACACACAGCGCCGGCCGCCTGGCCGTTATTCTGGGCCTGTGGCGCGTTCTGGGGCGCCTGACGGGTAGTTTGTCCACCCTGGCCCTGGGAAGCGTTCTGGGGCGCCCTGGGCGGTCCCTCGACCTTCCGTTTCATGTCGAACCGAACCGCCCCGGTCCGGTCGACGATCACCAGGTCGCACACTTCCCGCCGGTCGTTATAGGCGACCTGGGACACGGTGAACCGGGTGGACGGGTAACACCGAAGGACTTCCTTCCGGCCGTTCTGCTGGCCTTCTGAATAGAACTCATTATCGGCCAGTTCGACATAGATGAAGGGGGCCGTGTAAAGTTCCCGGCCGATCCCGACGTTGAAGCCGGCGCGTTTGAAGGCGTCGGACGCCTGACCCTTTTCCTTTTCGGTGTTGCTCTCGACGCCGACGTCCTGTTTCCTGACCCAGTCGTGTTTCTGGGCGTCCCAGATGTCGATATTACAGAACAGATTCCCGTTGATCACTTCATGGGTCCGGCGCCAGTTGTTCGGGCCGAACACCTGGTCCAGAATCCGCATATCGACCCGCGCGTCCTTGTATAACAGAAGGACGGCGCCGACGCGGCCGGACCCTTTCGACCGGCTGACGCTCTGGACCCGACATTCGATGTCCTGGGCAGTCAACAGGGGGATCGTGAACTGGGCCGCCTGGGGGACGTCCTGGGGCTTCTGGGGGGCGTCTCCGGCGCCCCTGATAGGCTCAACGGGGGCGGACGGTCCCGCCCCCTGATTGATCTTCTCGTCTTCCATGTTCGCGCCCCCTTTACTTGATCTGAAGGTTCCGGTTTTCGACCAGGAAGGCGCCGGCCACGGTCTGGCCGCCCTGGATCGCCTTCTTGATCGCGGTCTTGTCCGGCTTCGTGGTCACGGTGGTCGTGACGTAGTCCGCCGGAAGGGCGGCTTCGTCGGCGACGTAGACCTGGACGGACTTCCTGAAGCTGATCCGCGCCTTCGCGGTTTCGACCTTGTCCCGGCCAACGGCTTCCATACACGAAGACAGGTATTTCTTCATGCTGTCGACCCGGCGTTCGGCGGCCTTCCGACGGGCCGCCAGGGTTTCTTCCTCCGCCTTCAGGTCCCCGGCGAAGGCGGCCCAGTTCTTTATGTAACAGGCCACGCTTTCGGCCTTGTCGTCGAACTTCGCGCCCAGGGCTTCCACGGCGTCGAAGTTGATGATCTCCCCGGTGTCTTCGTCCACTTCCAGGCTGTCCAGGGCCTTCAGGAAGTCGGCGCTGATTTCGTACAGGCTGGCGGTCATTTCGCTTCACCCCCAGTCAGAAGGGCGATCGCGTCTTCCACGATCCGGCCGGTGGTGTCTTCGTCGGTCGGGACGATCCGGCGGGTGTCCATGAAGTGTTCCAGGACGGACTTCGCGGCGGACGCCTTCGCTTCGGCGGCGTCAGCGCGGTCCCGCTCCGTCTTGAACCGCTCCCACCAGTCGGTCGACCCCTTTTCGGCCCTGTCCAGGGCTTCGCGAAGTTGGTGATTCTCGACCAGGACGTCCAGGACCAGGGCCTTCACGGCGTCCGTGTCGTAAAAATTGAAGTTTTTCAGATTAGGCATTGAAAACCTTTCCTTTCTCTGCTATAATGCAGTCAGTTCGATTTTTTGGACTGGGCCGCTTCGGTTGTTGTGGTGACGACGAAGCGGTCCTTCTCTATTTCTTCGACGGTGATCTTCCGGGCGCCCAGAAGGACCAGGGCCTTCACGACCTGTCCGACCTGGACCGGGGTCAGCGTCTTCGACGGGTATTTCACGCGATTCCCTCCTTTCAGTTCATAGCGCCGGCCAGCTTCGCGAACAGGGCGAACAGGGCTTCGAAGACCAGGGTTCGGACGAAGCCGGACCCCAGGGGGATCAGGTCTTGTTCCATGCTTCCGACGGTCCCCAGGGCCAGGAAGAACATGACGAAGGCGATCACGCCGCACACGGTCCGCGCTGTCTTATTTCTAAGCATTTAAGTACCCCCCCCCGCAAACTGGACCCCGGCGTCCGCCAGGGCTTCCCAGGACACGACCAGGTCCCGCGCTCCATAGGGGGCGCCCTTCAGGCCGTAACGCTTCGCGGCGTCCTTACAGTTCAGGATTTCATACTGAAGCTGGGCGAAGATGTGCTGTTCCAGGTTCTTCCCCTTGTCGGGGTCGTAGTTCTGGATCGCGCGGATCATGCGGACCGCTAACTGTTGGAAGACGTCGTCGTCGTCCAGGTCAGCGGCGGCGATCAGGCGGCGGTTTTTGTTGATAGTCCACCAGATACACCCCAGATGTGATTCGACCAGGGCGTTTCGCTCCTGGGTGGTGATCGACCACTTCATGGGTGTCACCGTCCTTCGCCGTCCGGCGCGGCGGGGTCCGCCGGCGCGGTCTTCCGCTTCTGGGGAATGACGATCCCCAGCTTCGCGGCGCACGTCCGGCCGAAGCCGGCTTCGATGTAGACGGGATTCTTCAGGCGCCGGCCACAGCGGCCACACCTGACGACGGGCGCGCCGTCGCGCGTGTTCGCGGTCATTCGGCGCCCTCCTTCCCGTCGTCGGCCAGGGACCGCCACAGGGCGACGTGTGCGTCGCTCCGAAGGTCGTCCCAGGACTTCAGGCACACCAGGAAGCCCTTCAGGCTGACCCCCTGGTCCGCCAGGACGTCCCGGAAGGCGGCGACCTGGTCGTCGATCTGCTTCCTGTACGCGGCTTCTTCGGCGTCGGCGATCGCCTGGGCTTCCTTCTTCAGGTCGGACAGCCGGACGCGGCCGTCACATACGTCCTGACAGAAGTCGAAGGCTTCCTGTTCGGAAGCGAACCGCCGGGTCCGGCCGGTGTCGACGTTGTCATGGGTCTTCAGGTCCCAGATTCCGACATAGTAGGGGGCGTCGGCCTTCTTCCCGTCCTTCCAGTAGTCATAATGAACGGTATATTCGACGTTGTTCCGGCGCGCGATCTTCGCGGCCCCGTAGCCCTGATTTCTGAACTTCAGGGGTTTAGACATTCTGATCCACTCCTTTCCTTTTTCCGCATTTCCGAAGCCCTTCCTGGACCCGCTTCTGGGCCAGGGCGGGGTCATAGGCGAACCGAAGGTTCTTGTCCAGGGTGACGCCGTCCTGGCCGCGCTTCAGTTCGGTATAGACAGCCGCGCGGGACACGCCGACCTTCTCGGCAATTTCGGCGGCCCCCGCTCCGCCTTCGTACAAGGCGGCGACCGTCTTTCTGTCACTGAAGTCCAGCCTTTTGACCTGTTTTCGCACTTTTTCACCTTCTTTCCGCGTCCAGGTATAAAAAAATTAGCCTGCGCGAAGGTCGTCGACCTTTGCACAAGCTAATATTAAACCTCGCCAAATTAAAAATTTTTCCAAAAAACTCTTGCATAGCCGCCGATTTTTTGCTAAAATAGAAAAGGTTATTCGCCGGAATGCGGCGTAACTAAATCTGATAGGTCTTTTGCCTGTAAAAAGGAGGTGGAACTCATGGCAAAATGCGAAGTTTGCGGCAAGACGATCCAGACCGGTATGAAGGTCAGCCACTCTCATATCCGCACCAAACGCAAATGGAAGCCCAATTTGCAGAGAGTCAGAGTGGTGGTGAACGGCACTCCGCAGAGAGCGACCGTCTGCACACGCTGCCTGCGTTCCGGGAAAGTGCAGCGGGCAATCTAATCATAATCGGACGTATCATTACAGCAGCCTTAAAAGGGCTGCTGTTTTGCTTTTATGGCGCAGAGCCCGCCCCGCTCATATAATACCGCATAAGCCTCACCCCACGGAGGGCACATATGCGAACCGAAGAAGAAGTGCTGGCGAAGAAGCTGGAATACGAACAGCGGCTGGCGGAGATCGTCGCCAGGGGCGGCGAGAGCGCGCTGCTGCAGCCGGACGAGGAGCTGCTGATACTCTCGCTTGTCGATAAGCTGGAGGTCATCTGGTGGCTGCTGCAAAAAGAGCTGCCGCATGAGAGTGCGGCCGAGGCGGCGCTCACCTTATATAATTGACAAATTCTAAAAATTCCCGGCAAAATCCGCCCCGCCATTTGCGCCGAAACTATTGACTTGACCGTCCGCCTATGATACAATGCAAGCAGCAAATTGGATATGAAACTGCCGGCGCTCCTTTGGGGCACCACCGGCGAGGCGGGCGGCAGTTTACACAGCCAGAAAACGCACGTAAAACGGCAACCGCCGCGGCTATGCGTTTTCTTTTTTTATCCCTTTATTTTTTCGGGCTATGGCCGGAAAGGCGGCGCGTCATGCAGAAAGAAAAATTAAAGCTCTATGGCTTCAACAACCTGACCAAATCCTTAAGCTTCAATATTTACGACGTTTGCTATGCCAAAACGCAGCGCGAGCAGAAGGACTACATAGCCTACATCGACAAGCAGTATAACTCCGAGCGTTTAACGGGTATCCTTACCAACGTGGCCGAGATGATCGGCGCCAAGGTGCTGAACATTTCCAGCCAGGATTATGACCCGCAGGGCGCCAGCGTCACCGTGCTGATCGCCGAGGGCTCGATGATACCCGTGGGCGACACCACCGTGGCGCACCTGAACAAAAGCCATGTCACCGTGCATACCTACCCGGAATATCACCCGGAAACCTGCCTGGCCACTTTCCGCGTTGATATCGACGTGGCCACCTGCGGCGAAATTACGCCGCTTTCCACCCTTGATTATCTGATCGGCAGCTTCGATTCCGACATCATCACGATGGATTACCGCGTGCGCGGCTTCACCCGCGACGTGGACGGCAAAAAGCTGTTCATCGACCATTACATCAACTCCATTCAGAATTATATCAACGAGGCGACGCTGCGCCGCTACGACGCGGTGGACATCAACATTTATGAGACGAACACGTTCCACACCAAAATGCTGATCAAAGACATCGACCTGCAAAATTATCTGTTCAACGCCGACGTCTACGAGCTGCCGCCCAAGACCCGGCTGGAGATCACCGACAGCCTGCGCCGCGAGATGATCGAGATATTCAGCGGCAAAAACATCTACTAATAATCAGAAAGAAGCTGAAATAAACGCCTAAACTCGACCAAAACGAGGCTCCGATCTACGAAGCCCTGCAAAAATTCCAAAAAGCCCGGATCGTCCCTTTTGACGTGCCCGGCCACAAGCGTGGCCGCGGCAACCCGGAGCTTACCCGCTTCCTCGGCGAACAATGCGTCAGCGTGGACGTTAACTCCATGCAGCCGCTGGACAACCTCTGCCACCCCGTCTCCGTCATCAAACGCGCGGAGGAGCTGGCGGCAGACGCTTTCGGCGCGGCGGCGGCTTTTTTAATGATCGGCGGCACGACCTCCGCCGTGCAGAGCATGATTTTGACCGCCTGCAAGCAGGGCGACGAGATAATTCTGCCGCGCAACGTTCACCGCAGCGTCATCAACGCGCTGGTGCTTTGCGGCGCCACGCCCGTTTACGTTAACCCCGACATGAACCGGGAGCTGGGCATATCGCTGGGTATGCGGCTGGAACAGGTGGAACAGGCAATTTTGCAGCACCCCAAAGCCAAGGCCGTGCTGGTGAACAATCCGACCTATTACGGTATCTGCTCCGATCTGGCCGGCATTATCCGTCTGGCGCACGCGCATAACATGCTGGTGCTGGCCGACGAGGCGCACGGCACGCATTTTTATTTCGGCGATAATCTGCCCCCCGCGGCCATGCGGGCGGGCGCGGATATGGCCGCCGTCAGCATGCACAAATCAGGCGGCAGCCTGACACAAAGCTCTTTTCTGCTGCTGGGCGCGGGGGTCAAACCCGGCTATGCCCGGCAGATCATCAACCTGACGCAAACCACCAGCGCGTCATACCTGCTGCTCTCCAGCCTGGATATTTCCCGCCGCAAGCTGGCGCGCGAGGGCAAAGAGATTTTTGCCAAGGTGCTGGCGCAGGCGGCCTACGCGCGCGAGGAGATCAACGCCATCGGCGGCTATTACGCCTTTGGGCGGGAGCTCATCAACGGCGGCAGCGTCTGCGATTTTGACGCGGCCAAGCTGGCCGTGAACACGCTGGAAGTGGGACTCGCCGGCATTGAGGTCTACGACATTCTGCGCGACGAATACGATATTCAAATTGAGTTCGGCGATTTGGGCAATATCCTCGCCTATCTTTCGATGGGCGACCGCCGCCAGGACATTGAACGGCTGGTGAGCGCGCTTTCGGAGATCCGCCGCCGCTATCAGCGGGATAAAAGCGGCCTTTTGACGCAGGAATATATCGAGCCAAAGGTAGCCGTAACGCCCCAGGCGGCGTTTTGGGCGGCAAAGCAGTCGCTCCCCATCAGCCAAACCAACGGGCGCATTTGCAGCGAGTTTGTCATGTGCTATCCGCCCGGTATTCCGATCCTTGCCCCGGGCGAGGAGATCACGCCGGAAATTCTGGCCTACATCGCCTATGCCAAGCAAAAGGGCTGTCAGCTGACCGGCCCGGAGGACGAGTTGATCGAGCGTTTGAACGTGCTGGCCGAATAAGCTTGCCGCACACCCAAGGGAGGATTTGATATGGAGCTTTGGTTCACCGAGCGGCACACCGCCGACGTTAAGTTTTCCATTCGCGTCAACCGCCAGCTTTTCAGCGCGGAGAGCGATTTTCAGCGGATCGACATCTTTGAATCCGCCGAATTCGGCCGCTTTCTCACGCTGGACGGCTATATGATGCTGACCGAAAAGGACGAGTTCATCTACCACGAGATGATCACCCACGTGCCGATGGCCGTTCACCCGAACGTCAAAGACGTGCTGGTGATCGGCGCGGGCGACGGCGGCGTGGTGCGCGAGCTTTGCCGCTACCCCGAAATTGAGCACATCGATCTGGTGGAAATTGACCAGATGGTGGTGGAGGTCTGCCGCAAATATCTGCCGCAGACGGCGTGCCAACTGGACGACCCGCGCGTTAATATCCATTACGAGGACGGCCTGCGCTTTATCCGCGCCAAGGCCGACGCCTATGACCTGATCATCGTTGATTCCACCGACCCGTTCGGCCCCGGCGAGGGGCTGTTCACCAAGGAATTTTACGGCAACTGCTATAAGGCGCTGAAAGCCGACGGCATTATGGTCAACCAGCACGAAAGCCCCTTTTATGAGGAGGACGCGCTGGCCATGCAGCGGGCGCACAAGCGCATTATCGAAAGCTTCCCCATCTCGCGCGTGTATCAGGCGCATATCCCCACCTACCCCTCGGGGCATTGGCTGTTCGGCTTTTCATCGAAAAAGTATCACCCCGTCAAGGATCTGGACGCGGCGCGCTGGCAAGCCCGGGGGATACCCACCAAATATTACACCACCAACCTGCACCGCGGCGCGTTCGCCCTGCCGGCCTATGTGGAGCATTTGTTGGAGGACGTGGAAGATGTTGAATAAGAATTACACGGTTTTTATCGGCTGCGAGGCTGATTTTGACGCGGCGGAGATCGTGCTTTTCGGCGCGCCTTATGACAGCACGACGTCTTACCGCCCCGGCGCGCGCTTCGGCTGCCGCGCCATTCGCACCGAATCTGATGGGCTGGAAACATACAGCCCCTATCAGGATAAGGATCTGGGCGACCGCGCCATCTGCGATTGCGGCGATATCGAGCTGCCGTTCGGCGACAGCGCCGCGGCGCTTGGCCTGATCGAGGAGCGCGCGGCGGCGATATTGCAGGCGGGCAAAATTCCCTTTATGCTGGGCGGCGAGCATTTGGTGACTTATGCCGCGGTGCGGGCGGCTTTTGCCAAATATCCCGGGCTAAACATCATTCATTTTGACGCGCACACCGACCTGCGCAACGACTACCTCGGCGTGCAGCTTTCCCACGCCTGCGTGATGCGGCGCTGCTGGGATCTGCTGGGCGACGGCAAAATCTGGCAGTTCGGTATCCGCTCCGGTGATAAACCGGAATTTGCCTGGGCGGCGGCAGGGCATACCCACCTGCAAAAGTTCGATTTCAGCGGTTTGGACGGCGTACTGCAAAAGCTTTCCGGCCAGCCGGTTTATTTCACGCTCGACCTGGACGTGTTAGACCCGGCGTATCTGCCCGGCACCGGCACCCCGGAAGCCGGTGGCGTCACCTTCCGCGAGCTGCTGGACGCGGCTCTCGCCGTCTGCCAAAACGCCGACATCGTGGCGCTGGACGTCAACGAGCTGGCGCCCAATCTGGACGCGAGCGGCGTATCCACCGCCGTGGCGGGCAAACTGGTGCGCGAGCTTTTGCTGGCAATTTAACAATTCACATATAACGGAGGAATTATCATGGGCAAAGCAATGATCATCGGCTGCGGCGGCGTAGCACAGGTAGCGATCCACAAATGCTGCCAAAACAGCGAGGTTTTCACCGAGCTGTGTATCGCCAGCCGCACCAAATCGAAGTGCGACGCGATGCGGGACAAGCTGCAAAACACGACCGCGACCAAAATCACCACGGCGCAGGTTGACGCCAACGACGTGGCGGCACTGACCCGCCTCATCGAGCAGGAAAAGCCCGGCGTGGTGCTGAATCTGGCGCTGCCGTATCAGGACTTGACCATTATGGAGGCCTGCCTGGCCGCGGGCGTGCCTTATGTGGACACCGCCAACTACGAGCCGGAGGATACCGCCAAGTTTGAATATAAATGGCAGTGGGCTTACCGCGAGCGCTTCGAGCAGGCGGGTATTACGGCGCTTTTAGGCAGCGGCTTCGACCCCGGCGTGACCGGCGTTTTCTCCGCCTATGCCCTCAAGCATTATTTTGACGAGATCAATTACATCGATATCCTCGACTGCAACGCGGGCGACCACGGCTACCCGTTTGCCACCAACTTCAACCCGGAGATCAATATCCGCGAGGTTTCGGCCAACGGCAGCTATTGGGAAAACGGCCACTGGGTGGAGACCAAGCCGATGGAAATTAAGCGCGTCTACAACTTCCCCGAGGTGGGCGAGCGCGACATGTATCTGCTGCACCACGAGGAGCTGGAGTCGCTGGCTCTCAATATGCCGGGTATCAAACGGATACGCTTCTTCATGACGTTCGGCGAAAGCTATCTGACGCACCTCCGCTGCCTGCAAAATGTCGGCATGACCAGTATCGAGCCAATCGAGTTTGAGGGCAAGCAGATTGTGCCGCTGCAATTCCTGAAAGCCGTGCTGCCCGACCCGGCGAGCCTTGGCCCCCGCACCAAGGGCAAAACCAACATCGGCTGCATTTTCACCGGCAAAAAGAACGGCGAGACCAAGCATTACTACGTTTACAACGTCTGCGACCATCAGGAGTGCTACCGTGAGGTTGGCTCGCAGGCCGTGGCCTACACCACCGGCGTGCCCGCGATGATCGGCGCCATGCTGGTGCTTGAGGGCACCTGGCAGAAGCCCGGCGTCCACAACATCGAGGAGTTTGACCCCGATCCGTTCATGGCCGCGCTGAACCGCTGGGGTCTCCCCTGGCAGGAGAGTTTCGATCCGGAGCTGGTGGACTGATATGCAATTCTCCGAACTCCCCACCCCCTGCTATGTGATCGACGAAGCACGGCTGGAACAGAACCTGGCCATATTGCAGGGCGTCAGCCGGCGCACCGGCTGCAAAATTCTGCTGGCGCAAAAGGCGTTCTGCTGCCCGGCGGTCTATCCGCTGATCAGGCGCTATCTGGCCGGCACCACGGCCAGCGGCCTTTATGAAGCGCGGCTGGGGCGCGAGGAAATGGGCGGCGAGGTGCACATCTTCTCCCCCGGCTATCAAGCGCGGGATATGGCGGAGATCGTCGCGCTCGCCGACCATATCGTGTTCAACTCCAACCGCCAGCTGGCCGAATTTGCGCCGCAGGTCAAGGCGGCGGGCAAAAGCGTGGGGCTGCGCGTGAACCCGGAATGTTCCACGCAGAGCCACGCCATTTATGACCCCTGCGCCCCCGGCTCACGTTTGGGCGTGCGCATCGCCGATTTTGACGAGGAGCTTCTGCCGCTGCTGGACGGGCTGCATATGCACACGCTTTGCGAGCAGAACAGCGACGCGCTGCTGCAAACCGTGGCCGCGCTGGAGGAAAAATTCGGCAAGTATCTGCCGCAAATGCGCTGGCTGAACCTGGGCGGCGGCCACCACATCACCCGCGCGGATTACGATATCCCCGCGCTGGAAAAATGCCTCATGCGCCTGGCACAGCAGTACGGTTTGCAGGTTTATCTGGAGCCGGGCGAGGCGGTGGCGCTGAACGCGGGCTATTTGCAGGCCACCGTGCTGGATATCGTGCCGGCGGATCTGCCGGTGGCGATTTTGGACGCTTCCGCCGCCTGCCATATGCCCGACGTGCTGGAAATGCCCTACACACCGCCGCTTTTGGGCGCGGCGCCGCCCGGTGAATTACCGCACACCTACCGTCTGGCCGGGGCAACCTGCCTGGCGGGCGACGTGATCGGCGAATACTCGTTTGCCGCGCCGCTTGCCCCCGGCAGCAAACTCACTTTCGGCGACATGGCGATTTACACCATGGTGAAGAACAACACGTTCAACGGTATGCCATTGCCAAGCATATATTTGCAGGATAAAAACGGCGACTGCCGTCTGTATAAACGCTTCGGCTACGCCGATTTCAAAAGCCGCATATAACAAAAACGCCCTCTGCCAATGCAGAGAGCGTTTTTTTCATTCATTTAATTACTTTTGCCCCAGAAACAGCGTGCCCGCCGGTTTACCCTGCACGATATCGTAGAGGGCTTCCGGGTGCTTGCCATTGGTGATCACGGTATCGATACCCTGACGGGTAGCCAGCGCTGCGGCTTGCAGCTTGGTCTTCATGCCGCCGGTGCCGCGCCGGGAACCGGCGCCTCCGGCCAGCTCGTAAACGCTGTCGTCAATGCGTTCGATCTGCGCGATCAGCTTGGCGGTGGGATAAAGCCGGGGGTCGGCGTCATAAAGCCCGTCGATATCGGAGAGAATGACCAGCCTGCCCGCGCCGCACAGCACCGCCACCACGGCGGAAAGCATATCGTTATCGCCGAACAGCCTGTCTTCCGATTCAATTTCGGTGTAGCTGACCGAGTCGTTCTCGTTCACCACCGGGATAATGCCCATCTCCAAAAGAGCGTCGAACGTGTTGGTCAGGTTTTCTTTCTTCTCCTCCTGCTCAATGTCCTCGGCATTCAGCAATATCTGGGCAATCGTTTTATCATAACCGCCGAAAAACTTGTCGTAAAGGTACATAATGCTGCACTGGCCGACGGCGGCCGCCGCCTGCTTCATGCGCATAGCGGTGGGCTTTTCGGCCATATTCAGCTTGTTGGTGCCGACGGCGATCGCGCCGGAGCTGACCAAAATCACCTCATAGCCCATGTTCTGGATATCGGCCAGCACACAGGCCAGATGGTCAAAGCTGCGCAAATCGCTCTTGCCGCGCTCGTTGGTGAGCGTAGACGTGCCCACTTTGACGACGATGCGGTTCTGCTTCAGTGTCATGTTCCGTCCTTCTTACTTCTCTTTATTCTTGGCCGCGGCGATGATACGCTCGGCGATCGGCGCGGGCGCTTCCTCATAGCCGTCGGGCTGCATGGTGAACTTGCCGCGCCCCTGCGTCATGGATTTCAGGTCGATGGTATAGCGCGAAAGCTCGGCCAGGGGGATACGCGCCGTGATGACCTGCATCTTGCCGTCTTTCTCCATGCCCATAATGCGGCCGCGGCGCGCGCCGTTGATATCGCCCATGATATCGCCGGTGTAATCGTCGGGCACGCGGATCTCCACGCTCATGATCGGCTCCAGCAGCACGGGCTTCGCCTGCTCGCACGCCTTGCGGAATGCCAGGTTAGAGGCAATTTTGAACGCCATTTCCGACGAGTCCACCTCGTGGTACGAGCCGTCGATCAGCGTGATCTTGATGTTGGTGACGGGATAGCCGGCCAGAACGCCCTCCTGCACGGCCTCTTTCATGCCCTTTTCCACCGCGGGGATATACTGCTTCGGCACCGAGCCGCCGAAAATCTTCTCCTCAAAGACGAATTCCTCGTCATAGCACGGCTCCACGTCGATGAACACATGGCCATACTGCCCGTGCCCGCCGGACTGCTTCTTATGCTTGCCCTCAACGTGCGTGGCCTTGCCGCGAATAGTCTCCTTATACGGCAGCACGCGCTCCACCACGTCAACCAAAACGTTGAACTTGCGCACCAGCCGCTCCAGCGTGATGTCCACATGGGTGTCGCCCATGCCGGTCAGCAGCGTCTGCTTGGTCACCGGGTCTTTCACGCACTGCAAGGTCGGGTCTTCCTCCAAAATCTTTTGCAGCGCCTGCCCCAGCTTATCTTCGTCGGCCTTGCTCTTGGGCTGAATGGCCACGGTATAGGTCGGCTGCGAGAACTCGATCGGCGCGATCTCCTGCGGACTGCCCTTGGTGCAAAGCACGTCGTTGGTGCCGGTGTTGGCCAGCTTGGCAAACACGCCGATATCGCCCCAGCAAAGCTCGATCACC
>CANQPG010000038.1 GCA_947625705.1 uncultured Peptococcaceae bacterium
TTGCCTGCTGGTTTTTTCGGAGTGAACTTGGCAGATAACACTTATAATCTCTGCTAATCTTATTATACGAGGAGGCCATTATCATGCCAAAACAATATCTGCCAGAGTTCAAGAAACAAGTTGTCCTCTCCATCCAAAATGGGCTGCCTGTTCCCGAAGCTAGCCGGAAGCATCAAATATCTCCCAGCACTCTATATCGCTGGATAAAAGAGGTTGCACCGGCAAACGGCCAAGTTTTTCTAACAAATTATACCACATTGGAACGAAAAATCCAACGGGTAGAGCATATTTTACAAATCATTCGCTTATCTGCCATCATTGAGAATGTACCTCTGCAAAAGCGGCTGGAAATTCTGGCTCGATTACATGAGCAGTTTGAACAATACAGTGTCCACGAGCTATGCGAAGCGTTGAACGTCGCCCGTGGGACATTTTACAATCATATCTTCCGAAAGTCAGACCGCACTAAATACATAGAGGAACAGCAAGCACTTATGCTGCAAGTGAAGCAGATTTTTGACGACAGCAAGCAGCGGTATGGCGCGGAGAAAATTCGGATTACTTTGGCTGAAAATGGAATTAAGGTCGGCAAAAAACGCATTTTGGCCATTATGAATGAACTGGGGTTAGTGAGTATTCGTGAAAATGCCAAGAGCAACTATAAGAAGCGGCAGCAATATCAAAAACACAACCTGATCAACCGAGAGTTTTCTGCCAAACGTCAAAATGAAATTTGGGTCAGCGATATTACCTACTTCAAAATCAAGGATTACGCTGCTTATCTCTGCGTGATTATTGACTTGTTCTCCCGGCGAGTGGTCGGGTATCGAGTTTCAAGAAAGAGCAGCACCCACCTAGTAACAGCTACTTTTAAGAAAGCGTTTGAAGACCGTGGCCTTCCTGCTGATCTGACTTTTCATAGTGACCGGGGTGGACAGTACACATCTGACACTTTTATGTCCCTGCTTCGCAACAATGGGGTGAAGCAATCTTTTTCCAATTCCGGCCGACCTTATGACAATGCGGTAGCGGAAACTTTCTTTGCTACTTTCAAGAAAGAAGAAGCCTACCGGCGAGATTATTCTTCGGAAGCAGATTTTCGAAAAAGTGTGGATGAGTATATCCAGTTTTATAATGAGGTGCGACTTCACAAGACGTTGGCGTATAAGTCTCCGGCGCGGTTTGAAGAGCTTTATGGACAAGAAAAGACACAGGATTTATGAGAAAACCTGTGTCTAAAAAGGCAACTCTGATAAATTTTTTCTTCTCCATTTTTTCGTTTTTCCAAGAAGCACACATCTATTACCAAAATCAGAAAGTCAGTAATAGCAAGGCTTTACAGACAGAAAAAGTGCCGCTTTTCGATAAAATTGTTCGAAAAGCGACACCGCTTCAGTTGGTGGAGGTGGCGGGATTTGAACCCGCGTCCGAAAGAGAATCCACCGGAATTTCTACGAGCGTAGTCTGCCGTTAAGATCTCGCGGTGCGCCGCACAGCAAACGAAGCGCCGAACCGCCAGCCTTTAAGAATTCCCCCTTGCCTTAAAGGCGTCGGGCTTGGGGTAGCTTGCAGGGGTTAGCCTCATTGCCGCGGCCGGCAAGCTGGGCCGCGATCGAGGTTAGCATTAAGCTGCTAAAGCGTAATTTTTGTTGCCATTTAAGAATGACGACTGCCATAGTTTAACGGGCTGATGACGTCCCCGGCTCGCTTATCCGACCAATCCTTCCCCCGTCGAATCCGGAAAACACCCCCATGTCACTAATAAATACAGCGCAAAAGCCGCAAAACTTGCGCCTTAAAAATCGCGGTTTTTCTCCTTCATGGCGCGCTCGATCTGCCGCTTGGAGTCGCGCTCGGCCATGCTGTCGCGCTTATCATAAAGCTTTTTGCCGCGCGCCAGCGCCAGCTCCACCTTGACCAGCGACCCGGCAAAATACAGCCGCACGGGGATCAGCGTCAACCCCTTTTCGCGGACGCTGGAGTAAAGCCCGGCGATCTCGCTTTTATGCAGCAGCAGGCGGCGCGGGCGCTTTTCCTCGTGGTTGTTGATATTGCCGAAGTCGTATGGGCTGATGTGCAGATTATACAGCCAGACCTCGCCTTTTTCCACCCGGGCAAACGCGTCCACCAGACTGGCCTTGCCTGCCCGCAGGGATTTCACCTCGGTGCCGAAAAGCTCGATACCCGCCTCGTATTTTTCCAAAAAAAGATACTCGTGGCGCGCCTTGCGGTTTTCAATAATGGTTTTCCCGGCCATAGGCTCCCCCTCCCCCGGCGTCAGGCGTCAACTACCGGCACAAAATCGATACGGCGCTCCATCAGATCCACCTTGGCCACCCGCACGGTGAGCGGCGTCCCCAGCGTGAAGCTGTGCGCCCGCCCCTTAAACAGCATGGTCTCGGCGTAATAATTATACTCGTCCGACGGCAGTTCGTCAACCGCCACGCGCCCCTCAATGCCGTTTTCCAGCGCCACGAATATGCCGCCCGCCGTCATACCGGAGACCTTGCCGGGGAAAACCTCGCCCAAATGCTCCCGCATATACAGGCAGCATTTCATCTTGACGGCCTCGCGCTCGATCTCCTCGGCCACGCGTTCCCGCTCGGAGGACTGCTTGGCCGCCGCGGCCATATACGCGCCGGGCTTGCGGACGTTAAACCAGTCGTCTGCCGTCAGCAGTTCATGCTTGATGGCGCGGTGCACCGCCAGGTCAGCATAGCGGCGAATGGGCGAGGTGAAATGGCAGTAATATTTCGCCGCCAGCCCAAAGTGGCCGCTGCAATCCGGTGAATACTCGGCGTGGGTCATGCTGCGCAGCGCCATCAGCTGGATAAATTCGTCCTCCGGGCGGCCTGCCGCCTGTTTCAGCAGCCCCTGCACCTCGCGCGGGGAAACGTCGCCTTTCGCCCCGCCCAGCTCGTTATACCCAAACGCCAGCAGCGCCGCATTGAGCGCCGCCAACTTTTCGTCCTTGGGCCCCTGGTGGACGCGGTAGACAAACGGCGTCTGCAAACGGCGGAAATGCTCCGCCACCGTCTCGTTGGCCGCCAGCATGGCCTGCTCGATCATCTTTTCGGCCAGACGCTGCCGCCGCTGCACGATGGCCGCCACCTCGCCGTTTTGGCCCATTTTCACCTTAAGCTCGGGGAAATCGAAGTTCAGCGCGCCGCGGCGCGTGCGCATTTTCTCCAGTATCCCCTGCAGCGCCGCCAGCGGCTTTAAAAGCGGCAGCAGATCGCGGTTCTGCGCGGTCAGCTTCCGGTTATGCTCCAGCAAAATGGCGTTCACGGTGTCATAATCCAACCGCCGGTAAACGCAGATGACGGCGGGGAAGATCTCATGCCGCACGAGCTTGCCGCGCGGCGTAAATTCCATGTCGCAGCCCAGCGTCAGGCGGTTTTTGCCGGCGTTCAGGCTGCAAATGCCGTTGGAAAGCTCCACCGGCAGCATCGGCAGCACCCGGTCGGGCAGATACGTGCTGGTGGCGCGGGCGAACGCTTCCTGCTCCAGCGCGCTGCCGGGGCGCACATAATGCGATACGTCGGCGATCTGCACGCTCAAAAAATAATTGCCGTTTTCCTCCCGGCGGCAGAAAACCGCGTCGTCGAAATCGCGGCTGTCCACCCCGTCGATCGTCACAAACGGATAATCGCGGTAATCGCGCCGCCCGGCCAGATCGTGGCGGTTGATACTCTGCGGCACCGCCGCCGCTTCCGACAAAACCGCCGCCGGGAAATCGCCGGGCGCGCCCAGCTGCCACATCACCATCTGCATATCCTGCCCGTCGTTCTGCAGCAGATCGGCCTCGTCCACATGGTGCAGCACCTTCAGGATAACGCCCTCCAGGCGGCTCTCCTTGTCGATCTTCTTGCCCTCGGTGGGCGTCAGCAGCTTCACCAGCACATGGTCATACTGCCGGGCGTCGGCCACGTTGCCCGCGGCGATGAAAATATCCGGCCAGCCGGCGTTCCGCGTGCGCACAAAGCCGTAGCCCTTGCGGCTGGTCATGAAATAGCCCTCCAGCCTTTGAGCGGGGCGGCGTTTGGCGTGATTGCCGTGTATCTGCCCGCCCTTTTGGGGCTTTTGCCGGCCTGCCTTGGCATTAGCCTTGGCGGGGCGCCTTGTCTGCCGCGCCTTTTCCTGCTTGATTCGCCCCGCCGGCTTGGCATGGGGCGTTTTTGCCGTGCGTCTTCTCATACTTTACGTTTTTCCTCTGTATTATATGTCTTGCTCTGCTATGTTCTGCTCGCTGACCCCGTTCGGGGTAACGATATACGTTTTGGTGCGCTCCAGCGCTTCGGCGATCAGCTCCTCCACCGCCAGATTTTGCTCCATTGCCTCGGCCTCGCTGAGACGCGGCTTGATCTTCGGGTGCGGCGGCAGGAACACCGTGCAGCAATCCTCGTACGGGCGGATCGAAATATCGAACGTGCCAATTCTCTGGGCGCGCGCCACGATCTCTTCCTTATCGAAGCCGATCAGCGGGCGCAGCACCGGCATTTTGGTCACGTTGTTGATGACGTACATGCTCTCCAGCGTCTGGCTGGCCACCTGCCCGACGCTCTCGCCGGTGTAGATGGCGATGGCGGCGTTCTTGCGGGCAATTTGCTCGGCCAGGCGGAACATGAAGCGGCGCATGATGGTGATACCGTATTCCTCCGGGCAGGCGGCGTGAATGGCCTTTTGAATTTCCGTGAAATGCACCGCGTGGACGCGGAGCGGCTTGTTGTGCCAGCGCGCCAGCACCTGCGCCAGATCCAGCACCTTTGCCAGCGCGCGTTCGCTGGTGAACGGGAAGCTCTCGAAATGCACGGCCTCGATGTTGACGCCGCGCTTCATCGCCATAAACGCGGCCACCGGGCTGTCGATACCACCGGAGAGCATCACCACCGCGCGCCCGCCGGTGCCGACGGGCATACCCTTGGCGCCGGGGAAGCTCGCGCAGTAAACGTAGGCCGCCTCGTCCCGCACCTCCACGTTGACGATATGCCGTGGCTTCCGCATTTGGGCGGTGTATTTATCGCCCGTCAGGGCAAAGATGTAGCCGCCGACGGCCTTGCTTATCTCCGGTGAGGTCATGGGGAAACGCTTATCGGAGCGGCGGCTTTCCACCTTGAATTCACCGCCATCGGGCAATGCCTCCTGCAAGGTGGCAAGCGCCGCCTGCTGAATGGCGGAAAGCTCTTTCGCCGCCGCGCGCACCGGGCAAATGGCATAGATACCGAACACGCGGGATAAACGCTCCACCACGGCGTCACGGTCGTCCAGCACGGGAACGGTTATCCGCCCCAGGCTGACGCTGACCCGGCGCGGCGGCAGGTCATCAATAGCGCGCTCGATATTTTTGACCAGACGGTTGATGAACTGGTTTTTGTTCTTGCCCTTCAGCCCCAGCTCGCCGTATTTTATCATTAATAATTGCTGTTCCTGCATATTCCTCTCCCCCAAAATTCAGCGCCGCTTCGGCTGCAAAACATCGCGCAGCGCGGCCACCTGGCGTTTTACGATGGCCGCGGCGCGTTCCGCCTCCGCCACCGTGTTCAGATACGAAAAGCTGAAGCGGATCGCCCCCTCGATACGGGCGCGGTCAAAGCCCATCGCCTGCAAAACGTGGCTGAGCTTGTCCCGTTTCGCGGCGCAGGCCGAGCCCGCCGATACCAGCAAGCCCTCCTCCTCCAGCATGTGCAGCAGGACTTCGCTTTTTACGCCCTCGAAGCTGATATTGACCACGTTCGGCAGCGCCCCCTCCGGGCTGTTCAGCTGCCAGCCGGGAAAATCGCCCAAATTATTGAGCAGCGCTTCCCGCACCTCGGCCACGCGCTCCAGGCGCTCGTCCAGCTCGTCATACGCCATTTTGGCCGCCAGGCCCATGGCACAGATACCGGGCATATTCTCCGTGCCGCAGCGCAGGCCGCTCTCCTGGCCGCCGCCCGTCATTTGCGGCGTGATGTGTACGCCTTTTTTGACGTATAAAAAGCCCGTGCCTTTCGGCGCGTGGAATTTATGCCCGCTGACCGAAAGCAGATCCGCCCCCAGCTTCGGCACCGATACCACCATTTTGCCGTAGCCCTGCACCGCGTCAACGTGCAGCAGAGCGGGGCTTTTCGCGTCTTTCAGCACATGGGAAAGCTCGGCGATCGGCTGCACCGCGCCCACCTCGTTGTTCACCAGCATAACGCTGACCAGCGCCGTATCGGGGCGCAGCATTTTCTGCAGATCGCGCGCGTCCACCTGGCAGTTGGCGTCCACCGGCAGAAAATCGACCTCATAACCCTCGTCCGCCAGCGCCTTGGCCGTGTTCAGCACCGCCGGGTGCTCCACCGCCGAGACGATCAAGTGCTTGCCCCGCCGGCGGTTGGCCTGCATGACCCCGCGCAGCGCCAGATTGTCGGCCTCTGTGCCGCCGGAAGTGAAGAATACCTCCGCCGGGTTAACGTCCAGCGTCTCGGCAATGCGCCGGCGCGCCTCCGCGAGCATTTTTTCCGCCCGGATACCCCGCGCGTATGCCGCCGAGGGGTTGCCGAATTCTTCCCGCATCAACTGATAGGCCAGCTCCGCCACCGGCTCGGTGACCGGGGTGGTACCGGAATTATCAAAATAGATCTCCTGAGTTTTCGTCATAATTTAACCTCGCCAAATTTACCCACGCATAAAACAACTTGCCGGCAGCCAAACGCGGCAGACGGCAAGCAGCGGAAACTTTACGCCTTACGGGTGCAGATAGAAAAGCGCCACGCAGCCCGGCCCCAAATGCACGCCCACCGTGGGGCCGATGGGGCAGAGTATCACCTCGCCCAGCTTAAGCTCCGCTTTCAGTTCCTCTAACAGCTTTTCCGCGCTGTCCTTTTGCAGAATATAGCTGACAAACAAAGTGACCTGGGAAAAATCCGTGCCGTCCTCCAGCACGCGCTGCTTCAGCCAGGCGATCGCTTTGTTCATGCCATGCACCTTGGCCGCCACTTCCAACGAACCGTCCGCGCAGACGTTGATGACCGGCTTGATGTTAAGCGCCCGCGCCACCTGCGCCGTGGCCGCGCTGATCCGCCCGCCCTTGGCGAGATAGACCAGATTGTTGATCGCGCCATAGCCCCGGCTGCGCTCGATTATCGCGGGCAGCACACTCTCCACCTGCGCCAAACTCTGCCCCGCCGCCGCCAGCCTGGCCGCCGCCAGCACGACGGCTCCCTCGCCCAGCGTCGCGCTTTGCGAATCGTAGACCGCCGCTTTATCGCGGGGATAATCCGCCAGCATCACCCGCGCGCTGTCATAAAAACCGGAAAGCGCCCGCGCAATGGTGATAATGAGGACTTCATTCCCCGCCGCCAGTTCCTTTTGCAGCGCCAGCTCCAAAAGCCCCAGCGAGGGATATGACGTGGTGGGGAATTCTGTTCCTCCCACCAGGCGCTCGTAAAACTGTTCGGTGGTGATCGTCTGCTGGTCGGCAAACGTCTCGGCGCCGAACGCAATGTTCATCGGCAGTTTGATCACGCCGTACTGCTCGGCCAGCTCACTGGGCAAGTCGCAGGCGGTGTCAGTTATAATTCTAAGCATTAGGTTTTCCCTCTCCCCGACAAGTATACATCAATCACGTGAAGTTAAATGATTTTAATCGGCCATCTCTTCGGCCATTTCCTCACTGCGCCGCGCGCAGGCCGTGCAGGCTTTCTCAACCAATTCCGGTAAATCAACGCCGAAAGCCGCCAGCGCCGCCGCCGTCGTGCCGCCCTTGGAGGTCACCTGCACCCGCAGGGTCTCCGGGCTCTCCGGGCTTTGCAGGAGCATTTGGCCGCTGCCTATCGCCGTTTGGCGCGCCAGCTGCGCCGAAGTTGCCGCGTCCATGCCGAGTTTTTCGCCCGCCTGCGCCAGCGCTTCGGTAAAATAATAAAAATAAGCCGGGCCGCTGCCGGAGATCGCCGTCAGCGCGTGGATATCCTTTTCCGCGATCCAGACTGTTTCGCCCACCGCGGCAAAAACCTGCTCGGCCAGCTTTTTATGCGCTGCCCCGGCCAGGCTGCCCGCCATCAGGCCGGTGATCGCGGCCAACACCTGCGCCGAAGTGTTCGGCATGGCGCGCACCAGCGGCACCTCGGGCAGCTTCGCTTCATAATAAGCGATCGGCAGCCCCGCCGCAATCGTCAGCACTAATTGTTCCGGGCGGATCAGCCCCGCCGCGTCCGCCAAGAGGCCGGACATCGCCTGCGGCTTCACCGCCAGCAGCAGCATATCCGCCGCCTGCACCGCCTGCGTTAAATCAGCAAAACTTGCGGCGTTTAATTCCGCCGCCAGCGCGTCGGCTTTTTCCTTATGGATATCGTAAAAGCCCAGTTTAAACGGGGCATGCTGCGCCGCCAGCCCGCGGCCGATGGCCGCCGCCATGTTGCCGCTGCCCAGAAAGACCAACTTATTTGCTTCCATATTATATAGCCCCCCATTATTGCCCGACCGTATTGCCGACCCGGTTAAAGTTAAAATCGTCATGTTCCACGGGCAGCCCGCCGCTAAGATCCGTGCCGTGCGGCAGCATATCCACTAACTCGCCGTCGATACGGAAATACAAGCGGTTAACCTCGTCCACATTGATCAGCGTCGCCAGCAGACTGTCCACCAGCAGGCGCTCCTGCGACGAGCCGCCGATACCCAACAGATCAGCGCTGAAATTAACGTCAAAAATGCCGCCGCCGTCTTCGGTCGCCGCGCGGGTGAGCGAATCAGCCTCCACCGTCACCCCGGCGGGCACGGCGGAATAAAGACCGCTGCCCTCCGGCGGCGCCGCCGCCCACGCGTCCACCAGCGCACTCAGATACTCAAAAAGCCCCGTATCGCCGGCATAGTCCGCCCGGCTGATCGGCAGCGTCAGCGGCACCAGATACATCGCCTGGCTGTCGGTGTAATAGACATATGAGCCGCCCTTGCCCTCGCTGTAATCGTTCAGATATTGGAACGCATAAGGCTCCGAAAGCAGCGGCTGGCCGTTATAGCTGATCAAAATGGCGGCGGTGGTGTCGTCCTGCTCCAAAAGCTCGTCGTTCACCGTGGCGTAGAAAGCGTCAAGGTCAACGTCAGAGAGCGCAAGCGGCGCGTCGCCTTTCAGGCTGATATTCACCACGCCGTCGGCATAATACAGATCCTCCAGCTTCACGCCCTGCGGCAAAGCCTGACGGCAAAAAGCGTCCATCGGCCCCGCCAGCAATTTCTCCAGCGCGATCCAAATGGTGTCACGGCTGGAATTGATGCCGTAAGAGAGCGGCACCAGCACATCGCTGTCCGCCGCCGGGAAATACACCGTCACCGAAGTCTGCGGCTCATACGAAAGCAGATCGGGCGTGACCTCCGGCCGGCCGGAAGGCTGGGGCTCACCGCCGCCGCAGGCAGAAAGACCCAGCGCTGCCAACAGCAGCAGCATGAACAACAGGTTTTTAGCTAAGCGTTTCATATTAAAACCTCCTCGTCGTCGCAGCCTTTCCACCACTATCGCAAACCGTCTTTATAGTATACCACAATCGCCGCCCCGGCGCAACCGGGGCTATTTTTTCAGCTCGTCCAGCGTCAGGCTGAAAGAGGGGACGAAATGTTCCATGAAATACGCCACCTCCGGCCGCGCCTGATACGCCGCCAGCTTGGCCGCCGTCGCGTCGTATGCCACCTGAAATTCGCGGTTGCCCGCGCCTACCTCCTCCACACACTTCAGATAAGCGCAGATCTTGTCGGCGATATGCACCAGTTCGGCCTCCGGAGAATTCCCCGGCAGCAGCAGCGCCTGATAATCCGGCTGCAATTCCCCCGGCAGCTTAGCCAGCAGTTCGTCCGCCGCGGCCGCCTCCAGCGCGTGGAAAACGCGCTCGATATCGGCGTTGGCATATTTCACCGGCGTGGGCAGATCGCCCGTCACCGTCTCGCTCGCGTCATGGTAAAGCGCCAACACCGCCGCGCGGTTCGCGTCAACGTCCCCGCCGTAAAGCCGGTTCTTGATGACGGCCAGCGCGTGCGCCACCACGGCCACCTGCCAGCTGTGCTCCTGCGTGTTCTCCTGATAGCTGTTCCGCATCAGCCCCCAGCGGCGGATCAGACGCAGGCGGCTGATATAAGCAAAAAAATGGTTCATCACCCAAGCCTCCTAAATTACTGCAACGATAGTATAACAGATTTTTGTTGTGTTGGCAAATATTATCGGCTATAATAATAGGTATGAATACTACGAAACGCATTGCCACCCCCGGCGTGACGCGCGGCCTGATGCAGGATTATAACGTGGCCGCCAAGAAAAGCCTGGGGCAGAATTTCATCATCGAACCGCAGATAATCAGCCGCATCGTGCAGACCGCCGCTTGTGACAAGCAAGACCTGGTGCTGGAGATCGGCCCGGGGCTGGGCAGCCTGACGCAGGCTTTGGCCGAGGCCGCCGGGCAGGTGGTGGCGGTGGAGATCGACCAGACGCTGCTGCCGCCGCTTAACGCGCAGTTTGCCCAAACGCCCAACGTGGCGCTGATCCACGCCGACGCTTTGCAGGCGGATTTGGCGGGGCTGCTCTCACCGTATCTGAACCAACCGGGACTGCGCCCGGGGTTTATGGTCGTCGCCAACCTGCCGTATTACATCACCACGCCGCTGATCCTGCGCCTTTTGACCGACAACGCGCCGTGGCGGCGGCTGGTGTTCATGGTGCAGAAAGAGCTGGCCGCCCGCTTACAGGCCGCCCCCGGCGGCAAGGATTACGGCGCGCTCTCGCTGGCCGTACAGTATCGTGCGGCCGCGAAGCTGGCGTTCACCGTGCCGGCCGCCGTGTTTTTGCCGCGCCCGAAAGTAGACTCCGCCGTGGTGGTGCTGGATAGACTGCCCGCGCCCCCGGTGCAGGTGGCGGACGAGGCAATGCTGTTTGCCGTGATCCGCGCCGGCTTCAACCAGCGGCGTAAAACGCTTGCCAACGCATTGGGCAATGTGCTTGCGCTGGATAAAGCATTGGTGACGGCGGCGCTGGATATGGCGGGTATCGCAGGCACACGGCGGGCGGAAACGCTGACGCTGGCGGAATTTGCCGCGCTGACCGACGCCATAACGCAAATGACCCAAAAGGGCGGCAATAGCCAAAATCCGCTTGACTAAGCCTATTCAACAGGGTACAATATAATTAACAATGATACAGACGGTTTACAATGTGCAGGGGCGGCCAAACGGTGGCCTGCCCGACCGTGATTCAAACCAAAAAAACTGCTGCCAAACAGCTGGGCGGACGGCTTTTGGGCTGCGATGAAGCGCGCCAGCCGGGCAGCCAAAGGAGGTTCGACCAAACTATGACTGAAAAAAAAACTTGGCCCAAAATGCAGGAAATGAAAGAGGCGGGCGAAAAGATCGTGATGATCACCGCCTATGACTACGCCAGCGCCACCATGGCGCAGAACGCGGGCGTGGACTTCATTCTGGTGGGCGACTCATTGGGGAACGTGGTGCAGGGCAATGACAACACCCTCCCCGTGACGGTGGACGAGGTCATCTATCACAGCAAGATGGTGCGCCGCGGCGCGCCCGATACCTGCGTCGTCGGCGATATGCCGTTCGGCTCCTATGAGGTGACCGTGGAAGAGGGCGTCAGAAACGCTATCCGCATGATGAAAGAGGGCGGCTGCGACGGCGTAAAATTGGAGGGCGGCATTGAACGCGCGCCCCTCATTAAGGCGCTGACGGAGGCTTCCGTCCCCGTGATGGCGCATATCGGCATGACGCCGCAGAAAATTGCCCAGATGGGCGGCTTTAAGGTGCAGGGCAAAAGCGTCGAGGCCGCGCAGAAGCTGATGGACGCGGCCAAAGAGCTGGAAGCCGCCGGCGCGGTGCAGGTTTTGATGGAGTGCGTTCCCGCACCTCTCGCGGCAAAGATCACCGAGAGCCTGCACGTGCCCACTATCGGTATTGGCGCGGGCGCGGGCTGCGACGGCCAGGTGCTGGTGTGGTATGACATGGCGGGCATGTATGACAAATTCTGCCCCAAGTTCGTCAAGAAATACGCCGAAGCGGGCAAGCTCATCACCGACGCGATGGCGGAATACGTGAGCGAGGTCAAAGGCGGCCAGTTCCCCGACGACGCGCACTCCTTTGCGCTGAAAAACGCCGACGAAATCCTGCCCCGGCTCTACTAAAATTTACGCATAAGAAAGGCGGTATACCAAACGGTATGCCGCCCTTTTTTATTTGTCTTTTTATTTGGTTAAAAGCGCCGCCGCCAAAAACTCGCCCAGCAATATCCCCGCCAGGCAAAGCAGCAAGCTGAACGCCGCATACGCCGCCGCCAGCACGATGTGGTGCGTCTGGCCGAGGTTGACCACCTCCAGCGAGAGGGCGGAGAGCGTGGAGAAGCCGCCGCAGAAGCCCGTCCGCAGCAGCAGGGATAAGCCGCCTCCGCCGCCGGTGCGGATCTCCAGCCAGGCGGTGAAGAAGCCCATCGCCACCGCCGCCGCCACGTTGATCAGGAAAGTTATCACCGGAAACAGCGTGTAGACCGGCAGCTGTCCCAAAAGATACCGCAGCATGGAACCCAGCGCCCCGCCCGCGCCCACCAGCAGACATTCTTTCATTTTTGCCCCTCCCCGCTCTTTTCATACCCATATTCTACCACAATTCCGCCAAATTTCAACCCACTGCCCCGCTGCCCCCAAATCTTGTGGGAAATAGCCGCCAAACGGTGATTTTCTCCGCAAAATATTGGAAAAACCCTTGCGTTTTGCCTGCTTTTAAGATATAATTAATTGAATGTGGTTTTTGCGCCCGTCCGGGGGCGGAAGTGCTGCCCCAAATGGTGTTTTAAGCCCCGTTTTATCGGCTGTATTGGTTTGCACCTGCCAGCCGCATACATCTCTACGCCAAAGCGATTTTCAGACAAGGAGGTTAAAAAATCGTGGCAAAATCCTCTGACAAAAATAAAAAATCGTCGCCGAACCTGCTGGACTTTTCCGCGCCCGCCGAGGCAGCGGCCGAAGCCCCGGTGGAGCTGGCCGACGACATGGTAAACGAAGCCCACGCGGCCTTTGAGGGCGACGATATGCAGGTGGCCGACACCCACCCCGACGCCGACAATTATGACGCCGAGAAAATTCAGATATTGGAGGGGCTGGAGGCCGTACGCCGCCGCCCCGGTATGTATATCGGCTCCACCAGCAGCCGCGGCCTGCACCATCTGGTCTATGAGATCGTCGATAACAGTATCGACGAAACGCTGGCCGGGTTCTGCGACACCATCACCGTTCAGATACACCAGGACGGCAGCGTCACCGTGATCGATAACGGGCGCGGTATCCCGGTGGACATTCACCCCAAGACCGGCAAGCCCGCCGTTGAGGCAACTCTCACCATGCTGCACGCGGGCGGCAAATTCGGCGCGGGCGGCTACAAGGTATCCGGCGGCCTGCACGGCGTCGGCCTTTCCGTGGTGAACGCGCTTTCCGAATGGCTGCGGGTGGAAATCAAACGCGACGGCCACATCTACACGCAGGAATACCGACGCGGCAAGGTGGCCA
>CANQPG010000039.1 GCA_947625705.1 uncultured Peptococcaceae bacterium
TGGAAACTTCCCTTTTTGAGGGTTGTTTTCGTAAATTTTCTCTTCTTAACTACTTGACATCATACCATTAGACTTTCAAATAAATTAAGCCGCCCATAATTAAATGGACGGCTATGTAGTCAACGGCAGATAACTGCAACATATGTAATTTTTCTAATAAATAAGTTTTGGTGCTAAATCAGCGTTAATGTCCCTCCAATTTACAGCCTAGCTACTCTCAATGCCTTATAAAATGTCCCTCCGATGTCCCTCCAATGTCCCTTCAAATATCAAAAAACCGATATTTTGGGGAGTCAGCGCCACACTTGGGTTTGGTGGTTTTCGACACTAAAATATAACCTTTTAGCAGGAGTTTTGTTACTTTTGCTTACTCGTAAATTACCTTAGAGGAATAAGCGGTTATAACGCGGTTTATAACTTAAAATCCGTCGAGGGAAACTTCGTACCGGTTCAAGTCCGGTCTTCGGCACCAAAGTAAAAAACCACCCGATCAACGGGTGGTTTTTTTATGTTCAGCAAATTATTCGGTGATATCCTGCGTATAGAATGCCGACTCGCCGTCATGCTGCAAAATGCAGATCAGGCGGCTGCCCGCATTGTTTACGGCAGCATCGGCAATGTATGCTCCGTCGTCATAGATATCCGTGGAGCGCAGCATATCCTCCGCCTGATCGGTAAGATAATGCCAGTTAACGAGAGTGGCATTGAGTTTTTCGCCGTCGAGGATAACCAGGCTTTCGTCCATTACCGCCAGCAATCGGCTTTCCGCGTTAGCTGCGGTATACTGGGCAATAACCTCGCCGGTCTCGCGGTCAACGACCTGAAATGCCGTGTCGGCCTCACACCAAACAGTAAAGACCAGATATTTGCCGTCGGCGGTAAAATCGACCCCGGTATATCCACCCCAGCCGTCGGGATAGGCGCTGGGGGTGATTTTCGTGGTCAGAGAGTCCGCCGTATTTACCACACTGCAAGTGCCGTCTATATCCAGCATAGCCAGCATATCGCCGCACACCGCGTAATCGATCACCGCATGCGGCAGATCATAGTCAACGGTCGAGGCGCCGGTGCTGTCCAGAACCTCCAGCCGGTTATCCCGCAGGACGGCGCGCCTGTCCGCGTCGATATATTCGACAAAACGGCGGTCTGGTTCTGCCGAAACTTCTGTCACCTCAAGGCTCTCCCGGTCTATCAGCAGGGCAAAATCATTTTCAAATGCCTGATGGAGAACGATTTTATCACCCAGATCGCGTATCTTAACGTCAAAAAAGGCGTTGTCGCCAATATGGCCGACATAAATTGGTACGGTGCTGACGCCCTTGGCCATAACGCTTAATTTGGCGTTATCTTCCGCTGCCTCGCCATATCGATAATAACCGACCAGCAGCTTATCGTCAGCAAAATAATGCACCATGACCGGGGCGCCGTCCGCCAATGTTAAATCGGGCGATAATTTGACCGGCTCGGTATTATTTTGGGCAACATTGTTTGGCTCGCTGCCGCACGCGCACAATAAGCCTGCTGCCAGCAGCAGCACGGCAAACAGCATTATCAGTTTTTTGGCTGGCATATGCAGCACCCCGCTTTCTGTTTGTTGTTCAGTCCAATATAATAATACTATATGCGGCAGACGCAGTCAAGTTGTTTTTATGCCTTAACGGTATTTATACTCCAGCGGCACGGTTATAAAGTCCAGATACGTGCGCAGCGTCACGTAGAGAACGCCGTTTTCCAGCTTGACGAAATGCAGAAACGGCCCCTCGATCTGCTTGGAAAACGGGTCAATACCATTCCACCAGGGGTCGTCCGCCGCGTGCCCGGCCGCCCGCCTTACCTCGTCGGTTATCAGCACGTCTTTCATGTTCGTCAGCTTTTTATTGGCGGCGTCGAACATCAGCAGGTTCAGCCGCCAGTTGCTGCGGAAGAAAATATAATCGCCGTCCACGCCCAAAACAACGATGTTTTTGATATCCGCGCCGCCGGGCACATCTTTAAGTGCCGCCGGTAAATCGAACTTAGCGGTTTGGCCGGTTTTGTCGTCGATAGTTACCAGACACTCGTCCTTATCCAGAACGTATATCTTATCGCCGTGCTGTTCGCAGAACACGCCCTCCTCCTCGGCGGCATAATGCGCTTCGCCCGTAGCCGTATTCACGCAGGAAGCAAAATAGATCGTATGGGTAATGCCGCCCATCAGCATATAATCGCACCGCAAAATGTAATTGCCGCCCACAGTTGCTTCAAGCTGCCAGTTATCCGGCGTGGCATAGGCCGCCTTATTCAGCTTCAGGTCGTCGGATATGCCGCAGTTGCCCAAATACTCCGTTTCGATCCATTTCGTCACGCCAAGGTTACGGTAAAAAGCGCCGTTTATCAGGTCAACATAATAGGTTTTCCCCTGCGCGTCATGCAGCTTGACCAGCCCGTTTTTCACCGTTATGCTCTTTGTGTGTTCGTCCCAAAGCACGCCGCAGTGCAGCGCCTCTCCCACAAAGCGCAGCGGCAGATACACCCTGCCGTTCTGGATATAACCCTTGTGCGGCATGGTCAGCTTTTCCGTTTTACCCTGAGCCGTCAACTCCGCCGTGTTTTTACGCATATCCAGCTCAAACCACGCACCGTCCATGCGCACGGCAGTTACGGTTTTGGTGGCGGGATACCATGTCACCTCGGAAGCGCCGCAGCCCTCAAACAGCGCCCGCAGGGGCAGATACGTCACCCCGCCTTTGCTTATGGCCTGCGTACTTATGCCCTCCTCGCCGTCGGCGCGCTGGATATACACCGGATATGTTTCAGCCGCCCAGGCCGGCATAGCAATCCCCAGGCACATGACCAATGAAAGGATCATAGCTAATAAAGTTCTCTTTTTCATAAAGGAACCCTCCTTAAAAAATGTAAATAGTAACGATAAACATGGCTGATCTGCTGGGTAATCTAAGCATTCCTACACCGATACTTCCTCCGGCTCGTAATATGATTTCCGGGCAAAATTCCGCCTTTATTTATCGTCCTGCCTATATATTCCAAAACAAGCGCGTTTGGTGACATTTTTTTTGTAACTTTTTTAATTTTCTTGCTCCAATATAGCCCTATTTATTATGCCGGTTAAAACACCTGATACAACCACTCGTCTGCCGGCGGCGGCTCAATCATTTCTTCATGGCCGCTGCCATCAAGGAAAATTTTGCACCAACATTCCGGATAATCTCTTTTGGTGACGGCGTCACGGTAACCATGCGCATAAACAGCGTCCTCGGTCACAATATACCGGGGCATGCCGTCAGTATTTTCATAAGTATAGTCAGCAAAGCCATAATGATAGTTTGTTACACCTAAATACTCCGGAATGAAATATTTATCCGGTGGCGTATTCAAATCTATCCGAAAGAAGCGGCAATGGTCGATATATTCCGGCGTGCTGCCAATGCGTCGCTCGGTCCAACTTTCTGTCGCATACCAGTAATTCTCATAAACGAAACCATCGTCCGAAACCTCATAGTAAGGCAGTCCGTCCCATAGAATACGCACATCTTGCAGCGCTTCTGCATTATAATAGCAAGCGATTATATAATGAGGCGCGCCTTGAGGCATGGCCAGCCCCAATAACCGGCACCCCAATGCTTCTTCAAGCTGGGCAGTGCAGGCAAGCCAGCAATCACCGACAAATGCCTGCTCAAACAAACCGGCGCCATCGGTATATATATCATTATCCTTAACCGTAACCACCGTTTGAGAACCAATATCCCAAATGTCACCATACTTGTCAAGATAGGTTTGCTCCATCAGCTGATTGAAATTCTGCCGACTTTCATAGCTTGCCTGCTCCTTATCATATACCATGATAAAAGCCTGATGTAATCTGCTGCAATAAAAGACCTCTTTGCCCAGCGCCTCACCGATCGCCCGCAGCGGCAGATATACCACGCCGCCGCGTACCGTAGGTGCAGCGCCCATATTCAGGGTTTTACCGTCGATCAGCAAATTTTTGCTGCCCAGCTGCACAATGGCTTTTTGCCCGCCAAGCTGCACGGCAGCTTGCTTTTGGTCATTATGCCAACTTACTTCCGCGTCGCAAGCCTCACCTACCAAACGCAGCGGCAGTAAGGTATGCCCGTTTTCTATCAGCACGGGTAAGTCGGTTTGGTATTTTTCACCCTTAACATAATAATCCGTTGGTGTGCCGGGCGGATAATTAAATTTGGGCTTATTGGTATAATCTCGCTCATCATAAGACAGCAACGATATCCGCACCAGAAAATCAGGGGGAGCAATTTCCTCTGAACGCACATTTTGCGGCATAAACCACAAAATGCCAAGAAACATTAATAAAACAATCCTTTTCATAAAAATTGCCCCCTCCCCAAAATTCATTTATTCGATTACGACAGCAACAGCAACAGCACCATAGCTGTTAATAATATATCGGCTCTTTTCATCTTACACCCTCCCACACTATAACTGCGCTTCGGCGGCAAACTTGCCAAATCATTTGCAAACTGACCGCTAATTATTGCAGCCATAAGCAGAAGATGTTATCTCCGGTCAGGAGGAGATGGCTGCCGGACAAAAGCTTCCGCCCGCAGGAGCAGCAGCCGGACGATTATATAGTTTGGCAAAACACCAAGGATCAGATCATCGTTATGATGGGCGTTGACGGCAGTGTTTATTTCGGTTACAGTTACTATCCGCTGCGTTTGCGTTTGGTTGACGGCAAGTGGCTGTGCGATGAAACATATAGAAATTATTTTGGCCACATTGGCTGGCGGATTGCCGAATAATTGCAGAAGAGCCGCCCCGTAAGGGCGGCTTTTTTATGCCCTGACGGTACTTATATTCCGGCGGCACGGTTACAAAATCCAAATAACTCGGCAGCTCCTCAAGATATTTATGTAAACCTAAATAAATTTTTTGCTTGACATTTATATCAATGTCTACTAAAATGATAAGTATTAATGAAACCATACAGAAAGAAGGCCGTTTTATGAATTTAACACCCGAAGCCAAGGCGGATCCGGTAATCTCCCGCGAGGAAGCCCTAAGGATACTGGACACGCCTGATGATCAGTTGGAGGAGTTGATTGCCCGCGCCGAAGAGCTGCGGCGCAAGTATAAGGGCAATCATGTGAGTGTGCACATTCTGACCAATGTGCGCAGCGGCAACTGTTCGCAGGATTGCGCCTATTGCGCCCAGTAGTGCCGGTCGGAGGCTGCTATTGATAAATATAAATGGGTCGATGACCAGGAGCTTTATCAGGATAATGATTTTGTTAAGGAAAATCATCTGGCCATGCATTGTATCGGTCTCAGCGGTATGCAGTTTACCGACGCGGAAATTGAGGAGCTGGCCAAGCGTATCCGCAAAATGAAGCAAGACGGCACGCATATTTGCTGTTCCATCGGTTTTTTGACGGAAAAGCAGGCGCGGATACTGCAAGACGCCGGGCTTGACCGTATCAATCATAATCTGAACACCAGCCGCGCTTATTACAGCCATATTTGCAGCACGCACACCTTTGACCAGCGTATAGCCAATATCCGTATGCTGCAGAGCCTGGGCTTTGAGATTTGCAGCGGCGGTATTATCGGTATGGGCGAAAGCCACGAAGATGTGGTGGATATGCTGCTGGAGCTGCGGGAGATCCGCCCGCAGGCACTGCCGGTCAATTTTTTGCTGCCGATCCCCGGCACGCCGCTGGGCAATGCCAAAAACCCGAAACTTACCACCGAATACTGCATGAAAGTGCTGTGTTTGGCCAGGCTGCTGGTACCGCAAACCGATATTCGCTGCTCGGCCGGGCGTGAGGTATATTTTAAGGGTAAGGAAAAAATGCTGCTGCGGGTGGTGGATTCGATTTTTGCTTCCGGTTATCTCACCGAAGACGGTCAATCGTTGGAAGAAACCATTAAGGCCATCACCGACGCCGGCTACACATATGCAATCGAATCGGCTTAGAAATACCGTTTCGGTCACTCGGTCAGTTCACCGGGTATGGCGGTTATTTTGACCGAACCTGTGGCCTCAAGCGCGCCCAGTTCGGTAACTTGTCCATTTTCGACAAAACCGTAGCGTACCATGTCGGTAAAGGGGTAATCGAAGAACCACGCCTGCCAAGTGCCGAAGTCCGGTTTATCGCCCCAGGCGGCGCCGGTTTCCGTCTGTGACTGCCACACTGCCCAAGCCGCGCCGTCCTGCACGGCATAAACAGTTTCGATATCGCCGTAGGTATAGCAGAACAAATCGCTGCGGCCGCGCGGAAATGTATAGGTAAACGCCTTGGGATTTTCGCCTTGGTGCTGAAGCCGGTCATGCAGGCAGATACGCGGCGCGGTAATTGCCGACTGCCGCGCCGCCGCCAATGCTTCGCTGTCCGATACCGCAGATCGCATTGCGGCGGGCGTCCAGATAACAATACAGTTTGCCGCCGGGATATATTTGACCCGCATACCCATAGCTTCTGCCGCCGAGCGCAAAGGCAGCCATACCCTGCCGTCTCTGATAAAGGGCGCGTGCGGAATTGACTGTTTTTCCCCGTTTATCCAGGCAATGCTGCTGTCGACCGGAAAACGTGCCGCGCGGCTGCCGTCATCGCGGGTCAAAATAACTGCCTTGGCGGCATTATCCCATGCGCAATAAAGCGTCTCGCCGCTGACTTCGCCGGAACAGGTAAAATCCAACCGCGCCGTGATCTGCATATAGGTTACGCCGTTTACTACCTGCAAGGCTGCCGGCTGGGAATATCCGTTAACAATCAGCCGGGGAACGCTGTCGGCCGCCGCAGCTGCACAGTTCGGCAGCATAAGCAGGCACCAAATCAGCAATACGGCAAATTTCCGTTTCATACCACACTAACCCTCCGTTAAAGCGCCATATTTTGCTCTATATAAATGAATACCATAGAAACAGCCGATTTGCCACATGATTTTAATGTTTTTTTATAAAAACAATTTCGCGCAAAAAAAAAAGCCCCCGTGCCAGGGGGCTTTTGCTTATTACAGCGTCAGTATCGAGTTGAATATCTCTCGCCACGCCTGCGTTAAGCTGATTTTCTCGACGCTTTCTTTGGCAAGCAGCGGCAGCGTGTTTACCACCTGCCCGTCCTTCAGTATCTGCAATTCGCCGAGCGCAGCGCCCTGCTCCACCGGGGCGGTGGGAAATTCCGTCACGTTGATGTTGGTGGTATATTCGCCGCCCTCGCCCGCCTTGCTCAAAACGCCGGCGTTAGCGTCCAGCACCGCGTCCACCTGTGCCACAGCGCCTTTTTGCACCGGCACCGCGCAGACCGCCGCCCCCGCCGGGTACAGCAGCTTGTAGGCATAATTGTTGAAGCCATAGTTCAGCAGCTTCATTGATTCGGTAAAATGCCCGTGCAGCGGCTGCACTCCCATCACCACAGTGATCAGCCGCATATCGCCGCGCTTGGCGGTGGCCACCAGATTGCGCCCGGCCTCGGAGGTGTAGCCGGTTTTCAGGCCGTCCGCGCCCTCATACCACTTGAGCAGACGGTTGGTGTTCCACAGCACCAGCGGCTTCGGGTCGCCGCGAAACTGATACTCGTAAATTCCGGTGTAATCCAGCAGCTTCGGCACGGTGATGGCATGGTGCGCCAAAATGGCCATATCGCCCGCGGTGGTGTAATGCTCCGGGTCGTGCAGGCCGTGCGGGTTGGCGTAATGCGTGCCGTTCATGCCCAACTCTGCCGCGCGTTTGTTCATCATATCGACAAAATTGCCGACGCTGCCGCCGATATGCTCGGCCACCGCCACGCTGGCGTCGTTGCCGCTGCCGACGGCCACCGCGATCAGCATTTCATCCAGCGTTCTGGTCTCGCCGGGATAAAGGTATACCTGCGAGCCGCCCATACTGGCCGCGTATTCGCTGGTGGTCACGGTGTCGTCCAAACTGGCGTCGCCGCGCTCCACCGCCTCCAGCGCCAGCACCAGCGTCATTATCTTGGTGGTGCTGGCCGGGTATCGCTTGGCGTCGGCATTTGAAGCTGCCAGAATTTCACCGGAATCCGCCGCCATCAGCACGTAAGCCGCCGCGTCGATCTCCGGAAGCTCCTCCGCGTAGCTCATGGCCGGCCAACACAACATCGTCACCAACAACAGCAGCCCCCAAAACCGCCCCCTGTGCCTGATCATGCCCATAAAAAACCCTCCAGACCTGCAAATAGCTTACGCTATATTGCTATGCCGAAGGGTCTTGCTTTTAGAACGCTAAAACAGCTTGAGCTTGCTTCTGATGTTGACGGAGAGTATCATGCCCACCGCCAGCATGTTGATCAGCAGGCTGGTGCCGCCGTAGCTGAAAAACGGCAGCGTAATGCCGGTGACGGGCATCAGCCCCACCGTCATGCCGATGTTGGTGAAGATCTGGAACAGCAGCATGGCCACAATGCCCGAGACGATCAGCGAACCAAACGTATCCGCCGCCCGCATGGCTATCCGCACGGCGCAGAGCAGCAGCAGCAGATACAGCGCCAGCACGATCAGCGCCCCCACGAAGCCCAGCTCCTCGCCCACCACCGCGAAGATGAAGTCGGTATGGTGGGTGGGCAGAAAATTGTTCTGTACCTGTGAGCCCTCGCCGTAGCCCTTACCAAAAAGCCCCCCGGAGCCTATCGCCACCTTGGATTGTATGATCTGATAGCCGGTGTGCGTCGGGTCCATCTCCGGGTTAACGAAGATGATCAGCCGGTTCAGCTGATAAGTGTGCATCGGCAGCGGCAGCGGCAGTTCATCGGCCAAATGCGTAAAGCCGTCGGTGGCAAACCAGAGGTCGACAAACACCATGCCCACCAGAAGAGCCACGATCAGCAGCAAAACCAGTATGCGCCGCCGGGGAATACCCCCCAGCCACAGCATGGCCACCATGATGAAGCCGAACACCAGCGCGGTGCCCAGATCAGGCTCTTTCATCACCAGCAGCATGGGCACACACGTCAGCGCCAGCGCCCCGAAAAAGACGCGCCATTCGCGGATACGGTGCTGATTCTGCGCCAGATATGCGGCCAGCGCCACGATGAGCACCAGCTTGCCCAGCTCTGACGGCTGGAACGAAAATGAACCGATATAAAACCAGCGGCTGGCTTCTACGCCGGGCTTGGGCGTCACAAACAGCACCCCCACCAGCAGCAGCAGCATCAGCACATAGCCCGGTTTAATAAAACGCTCCAGATCGCGGTAATTGAACCAGGCCGCCGCCGCCGCTACGATAATGCCCAGCACCAGCCACACCGCCTGACGCTGCACAAAATAGTAAGGCTTGCCGTCCACCACGTTGCCGGAGGCCGAGGCCAGCACGAACAGGCTTGTCCCCAGCAGCACCAGCAGCAGGACGATAAACGGCCAGTCCAAATTCTTCAGCATTTTTTTTTCAAACACGTTGCAACTCCCAATCTATCCCCAAAAATATCACAAATCTGCTCTATTGCTTTATCCGCACCACCGGGATACTGGCCACCAGCGCGATTTCCCCCTCGCTCTTGTTAAAGCCCATATCCAGCTGCGTTTCGTCGATCACCATGTAGCGGGAGATCACGTCGATCAGCTCCGAGCGGAGCCGCAGCAGCATGTCGTCCGGTATGCTGTTGCCTCTGTCCTGCACCAGCACCAGACGCAGGCGCTCCTTGGCGATCTCCTTGCTGCCGTGCGGTTTAATTCTTGCTTCCTCTTTCGGGAAGAATCTGGTCAGTAATTCCGAAAAACTCATATTGCGCCGCCTCCTTTAACGCCCTGCGAATAACGTCTTTAACCGGCTGAAAAAGCCGTCTTTTTCCGAAAGATCCAACAGCGGCACGTCCTCGCCGCAAAGCCGTCTGGTGATGTTGCGGTAGGCCTGTCCCGCGCGGGAGAATTCGTCCAGCACGGCCGGCTCGCCCCGGTTGGTGCTGGTGACGATGGAATCGTCGTCCGGGACGATCCCCAAAAGCTCCACCGCCAATATCTCCAGCATATCCTCCACCGACATCATGTCGCCGCTTTCCACCATGCGCGGACGGATCCGGTTGATGATCAAATGCGGCTCGGAAAGGCCGTGCGCCTCCAAAAGGCCGATAATGCGGTCGGCGTCCCGCACGGCGGAAACCTCCGGCGCCGTCACCACAATAGCTTTGTCCGCCCCGGCAATGGCGTTTTTGAAGCCGTGCTCAATACCGGCCGGGCAATCGATGATTATGTAGTCAAATTCCGGGCGCAGCGTTTTGATCAGCTCGATCATCTGCGCTTCGGAGACGGCGGTTTTGTCTTTGGTCTGCGCCGCCGGCAAAAGATACATATTCTCAAAGCGTTTATCGCGGATCAACGCCTGCTTCAGGCGGCAGCGCCCCTGCACCACGTCCACCACGTCGTAAACAATACGGTTTTCCAGCCCCAGCACCACGTCAAGGTTGCGGAGACCTATATCAGTATCCAGCATGGCCACCTGCTTGCCCATCTTGGCCAGACCCGCCCCGATATTGGCGGTGGTGGTGGTTTTGCCGACGCCGCCCTTGCCGGAGGTCACGACATATACAACTCCCATAACACTTCCTCCTCGCTAATTTCAGCTTATTTGCTGACGACGTATTTTTCGATCACCACTTCGCCGTTTTTCAGCCTGGCCACCTCGGGGCGGTAAACGTCCGGGGTGGGCTGGCCGTCCGGCGGACGGGTGATGCAGGAAGCTATGCGGATCTGGGTCGGCAGGAGCGTTAGCGCCGTCACGGTGGCGGTTTCGTCGCCCTCGGCGCCGGCGTGTACCACGCCCCGAAGCGTTCCCATCACCACCACGCACCCGCCGGCAATGATCTCCGCGCCGGGATTAACGTCGCCCAGCACCAGCACATTGCCCGCCGAGCGCACCTTTTGGCCGGAGCGCAGCGTCCTTGCCACCAAAGCCGTATCTTCTGTTAAAGTTTCGCCTGTGATAACCAAATCGCAGTACCCCCTTCAAGAAAAATTCGTCGCTTGCTTTTGCCTGAAAAATTCTCAAAGCATATGGGGTTTTCCTTGGGAAAATGCCGGGAGATTTGCGCCAAATTGCGCCATGATCGGCCGTATTCACATAAATTGCGGCAATATTCAGTTTTTAAGCGTTAAATGCGTCAGAATTACCGGAAAATCCCTCCCTTATTCCACTACATTGGAGTGTACCGTGGCCGTCGTCGCCTTAGAGTCAAAGCCGAAATACGCGTCGAACGCCGCCTTGCATACCGCGCCCGCCGAGGAATAACCGTGATAGCCGTATTCCACCACGCCGGCAAACGCCACCTGCGGGTCTTCCGCCGGGGCAAACGCGATAAACCAGCCGTGATAGTCCTCGTTCTTGTCGTCGCCCACCAGGCCGGTCTGCGCCGTGCCGGTTTTGGCGGCCACCGTCACGGGATAATTGCCGAACAGCGAATACGCCGTGCCGCCCTGCCGCGTTACGGCCACCATGCCGTCATACACAGCGTTCAGAGCGTAATCGCTGACGGCGATCTCGTCCATCACGCGCGGCTCCCATTGATACACCGTCTCGCCCAGATAATTGACAATTTTATCCACCAAATGCGGCTGCATACGCACGCCCCGGTTAGCGATCGTGGCCACGGCCTGCGCCACCTGCAGCGGCGTGTAATAGCTGTAACCCTGGCCGATCGCCATGTAATAGGTGTCATAACGGTGCCAAACGGCCTCGTCGCCCTCAAAATTCAGCTTTTTATACTCCGGGTTGGCCAAAAGCCCGCGCGATTCCCCGGTCAGCTCAATGCCCGTCAGCTGGCCGTAGCCCAGCTTTTTGAACGTGTCATACAGACTGTTGATGCCGGCCTCGGCCGCCACCTTTTCAAAATAGGTGTTGCAGGAAACGGCCAGCGCCCCCTGCAAATTCACGGTGCCGTGCGCCTTGGGGCATTTGGCGATATCCTCGTCCCAGGATTCCGGCCCGCAGTAAACGGTGGTGTTGCGGTCGATAACGCCGCTCACCAGCGCGGCAATAGCGGTGGATACCTTAAACGTCGAGCCGACGGGATACGCTGAGGAAACGGCGCGGTTATAGGTGGGCTTCAGCGTCTCGTCATAATAATAGGCGGAAAGCTCCGGGGAAAGGCCGGTGATGAAATCCTCCGGATTGTAATCGGGATAAGAAGCCATGCCCAGCACCGCCCCGGTTTTTACCTCCAGCAGCACGCCCGCGCCCGCCTGCGCCTTGGGACGCGTCTTCGATATGCGCTGCACCGTCTCGGCCAACGCGTCTTCCATCGCCTGCTGAATGTTGGCGTCCAGCGTCAGCATCAGCGAGTTACCGGAAACGCTCGGCTCGCTGGATATGGTGCGCAAAATCCGATTGCCGGAATCCACCTCTAAAAGCTGCAAACCGTGCTGGCCGCGCAGGCCGATCTCATTGCCCTCGCTGTCGGTAAAGCGCTCCATCGTTTTTTCCAGCCCGGCCTTGCCCACCAGATCGGTGGCCAGATAGCCATAGCTGT
>CANQPG010000040.1 GCA_947625705.1 uncultured Peptococcaceae bacterium
AACGTGGCCAATGGTGCCGATGTTTACATGCGGCTTGGTGCGTTCAAATTTCTGTTTTGCCATTTTTCTTCCTCCATTATTATTGTTTTTTTATTAAAAAAACTAAAAGTTTCGTGATCCGGTTTAGTAGCCCTTGCGTTTCTCGATAATGGTCTCGGCCACGTTCTTCGGCACTTCCTCAAAGTGCGAGAACTGCATGGTATAGGTGCCGCGCCCCTGCGTACGGGAACGCAGGTCGGTGGCATAACCGAACATCTCGGCCAGCGGCACCATCGCGCGGATAGCCTGCAAACCGTTGCGGCCCTCCATGCCCTCGATACGGCCGCGACGCGAGCTTACATTGCCCATGACCTCGCCCATATAATCCTCCGGCACAACGACCTCCACCTTGAAGATGGGCTCCAGCAGCACCGGGCTGGCCTTGGAGCAGCCGTCCTTGAACGCCAGCGAGCCGGCGATCTTAAACGCCACTTCCGAGGAGTCGACCTCATGGTAAGAGCCGTCAACCAGCGTGGCCTTGATGTCCACTACTTCATAGCCGGCCAGCAGACCGGAGAGCATGGCTTCCTTGATACCGGCCTCGATCGGCCCGATAAATTCTTTCGGCACCACGCCGCCGACGATCTTGTTCTCGAATACGAAGCCCGTGCCGGGTTCGGCAGGCTCGAATTCCACCACGCAGTGGCCGTACTGGCCGTGGCCGCCGGACTGCTTGACATGCTTGCCGACGCCGGTGACCTTGCTGCGGATAGTTTCTTTGTAAGCAACCTGCGGCTGGCCGACATTGGCCTCCACCTTGAATTCGCGCAGCAGACGGTCAACGATAATTTCCAAATGCAGCTCGCCCATACCGGCAATAATGGTCTGGCCGGTCTCGGTATCGGTGTGAACCTTGAAAGTCGGGTCTTCCTCAGCCAGCTTGGCGAGGGCAATGCCCATCTTCTCCTGGTCGGCCACCGTCTTGGGCTCGATCGCCACGTCGATAACGGGTTCCGGGAACTCCATGGATTCCAGAATGATCTCGTGGTTCTCGTCGCAGAGGGAGTCGCCGGTGGTGGTGTCCTTGAAGCCGATACCGGCGACGATATCACCGGCATGAACTTCCTGCACTTCCTCACGGGCGTTGGCGTGCATTTGCAGCAAACGACCCACGCGCTCTTTCTTGCCCTTGGTGGAGTTATAAACGTAAGACCCGGCTTTCAGCGTACCGGAATATACGCGGAAATACGTCAGTTTACCCACAAACGGGTCGGTCATCACCTTGAACGCCAACGCCGCAAACGGAGCGTCGTCGGAGCTGGGGCGGGAATCCTCCTCGCCGGTTTCGGGGTTGATACCGGTGATATCCGGCACGTCCACCGGAGAGGGCAGATAATCGACAACCGCGTCCAGCAGCATCTGCACGCCCTTGTTCTTAAAGGACGAGCCGCAGAGCACGGGGGTCAGCGTTACGCCGATCGTGCCCTTGCGGAGACCCATCTTGATCTCGTCGTTGGTGAGCTCCTCGCCCTCCAAATACTTCATCATCAGGTCTTCGTCGCTTTCGGCGGCAGCTTCCACCATCTTTTCGCGGTATTCCAGCGCCATATCCATCATCTCGGCGGGAACGTCGGTCTCCTCGATGACCTTGCCGATGTCGTCCTTGTAGATCTCGGCACGCATAGTTACCAGGTCGATAATACCAACGAATTTGTCCTCAGAGCCGATCGGCAGCTGGATCGGAATGGGGTTAGCCCCCAGTCTTTCCTTGATCATATTGACGCCGCGCATAAAATCGGCGCCGGTTCTGTCCATTTTGTTGATATATGCGATACGAGGCACGCCGTAACGGTCAGCCTGACGCCAAACGGTCTCAGACTGCGGTTCAACGCCGCCAACAGAGCAGAACACCGCCACCGCGCCGTCCAGCACTCGCAGCGAGCGTTCGACCTCAACCGTGAAGTCAACGTGGCCGGGCGTATCAATGATGTTGATACGGTTATTCTTCCAGAAGCAGGTGGTGGTGGCAGAAGTGATGGTAATACCGCGTTCCTGTTCCTGCACCATCCAGTCCATAGTCGCGCCGCCGTCATGCACCTCGCCAATCTTATGCACTTTGTTGGTATAGAACAAAATGCGCTCGGTCGTGGTGGTCTTGCCTGCGTCGATATGAGCCATAATACCAATGTTTCTGGTGTTTTCCAAAGAATTCTGTCTTGGCATTTTTTCCTCCAAAAATTCGGGCTTGGCTTACCAACGGTAATGAGCAAAAGCTCTGTTGGCCTCCGCCATCTTATGGGTATCTTCACGCTTCTTAACAGACGCGCCCATATTGTTGGCAGCGTCCATCAATTCGGCGGCCAGCTTCTCCTGCATGGATTTGCCGCTGCGTTTTCTGGTGTTCGTCACCAGCCAGCGGATACCAAGGGTCTGGCGGCGTTCCGGCCGCACTTCCACCGGCACCTGATAGTTGGCGCCGCCCACACGGCGAGCCTTAACCTCCAGCACCGGCATAACGTTCTTCATAGCCTCGTCAAAAACCTCCATCGGGTCTTTGCCGGTTTTATCCTTAATAATATCGAAAGCGCCGTAAACAATTTTTTCTGCCACGCCCTTTTTGCCGTCCAGCATAACCTGATTGATGAACTTGGTCAGGATAACGCTGTTATAGACCGGATCCGGCAGAATGTCCATTTTCGGCGCACGTCCACGTCTAGACATCTTGTTTCCTCCTTATATATTTTCCCGTGTCCGGTTATTACTTCTTGGCGCTGCCCTTAGGACGCTTCGCGCCATACTTAGAGCGAGCCTGCATACGGCCGGTAACGCCGGCTGCGTCCAACGCGCCGCGTACCACGTGATAACGTACGCCAGGCAAGTCCTTCACACGGCCGCCGCGTACCAAAACCACGCTGTGCTCCTGCAGGTTATGGCCGATACCGGGAATATATGCGGTAACTTCGATGTTGTTGGTCAGACGGACACGAGCCACCTTACGCAGAGCCGAGTTCGGCTTTTTGGGCGTAGTGGTGTAAACTCTGGTGCAAACGCCTCTCTTCTGAGGGCATTCTTTCAATGCCGGCGCGGTAGACTTTTTATCCACACTCTGGCGACCTTTTCTAACTAACTGACTGATTGTAGGCAAAACCGCCACCTCCTTCCCCATTACATAAGCTTGTGTTGGCAAGCTCAAGCCTTTTCGCACAAGCCTATCCAACGGATAATGAAATAAGATATTTTGAAAAGCAACCCGCGGCATCTCAGCCCGTTCCCGACCGATTTGCCAAAAACTTTTCGCGCGCTACTCTTGTTTCAGAACGGCCACGACGGCCGCCCCAACGTCAATGCCACAGGCGCTGCCAAGCTCTGCCCTTGTATCGACGCGGCGAATTTCCACGTCTTTGACGATACAAAGTGCGATGACCTCGGCGGTCACTTGCCGGTCAGCATCTCCGGCAAGATAAACCAACGCCACAGAATTAGCCTCCAGGGCTCTGATCGTCTGCTTCACGCCTACGCGCTTTTTGGCAGTACGTAAGCCAGCTAAATCCATTTCTGCATTAACCCCCCAGAATAGCGTACTTTATAATTTTACCAAGCCAATCCCGCCTTGTCAACACTATTTGCGGCAATTTCTGCACCCAAGCCAGGATTTTTTTGTAAATTATCCCCAGGATAGGGCTAAAAAATACAGCCGGCGGTATATCCGGCTGCATTTTCCTTATCATATTATTCTGCGCCGCCGGATCACGTCATAATAGAGCGCGCAGGCCAGCTGCGTCGTGATGATCACCGTCAGCATAAAGCTGTCTAAAAAGGTGTCCATGGCAAACCGCCGCAGCGCCAGCGCTGCCAGCACAAACACCCCCAGGCTCACGCTGTTCACCCGCATACTGAAGTCCACCTTTACCTTGCCCTGATACACCATGCGCATAAACATCAGCATAGAGAGCGCGATCAGCAGCCCGATCTCCAGCAGAAACGCGGCCAGGCCGTGCTCATACGTCCACCACGCCAAAATCTGCAATCGGTGCAGCAGCAGGCTGCCCGGCAGCCAAACCAGCCCCGCCAGCACCGTCACGGCAATATATTTCACTTGGTTGCTGTTCATGGGTCAATCCCCCACGCTCCAATCGCTCACCGCCAGATAAACCGGCTCCTGCGTTTGTTCATCAATATAAAAGGTAACGGTCAGCCCGCCGCCCACTATAAAGCCCTCGGTCTGCCCGTCTATCACCATCTGGGTGATCGCCTCGTCCATCGTCAGCTCACCGGTGGCGATTTGGTCACCGTAAACCTCCAGCACCGCCAGATCCTGCGGATCCATTTCGTCGTTGGCCATTCTCTCCGCAAACCACTCGTCATATACCGCCGGGTCGCTGCCCTCGTCCGCGTAAAAGAAGTTCAAAGCGTTAAACCCGTAACTATCAAGCTGCGCGGTATAAACCAGACGCCCGTCCTCGCGCTGCTCCGCCGTAAGCGCCGTCAGCCCATAATAATCGGGGTATGTACCCTCCGCCGTGCGGCTGTAATATTTCTCGCCGTCGCAATAATAATACTTGCCGTCATGAATTTCATGCTCCACCGCCACATCGCCGAAATGCGTATGCACAAATTCATCAAATTGCACCACCGTAATAAGAGGTCGCCCCATCAAGCCATACTCGTAATCGGGAGTTTCCGCCCAGGGGCTTTCTATAACCAGCCCGCCTATACGATTAATGTCCACCGCGCCCTCATTTAGCAGCATTATCCAATATTCGAGAGGGTGCGCGGGCGCATTGCCCTCGTCAAATTCTGGCAGCTGAAACCAATCCTCCAGCCGCGAGCCCTCCCAGAAGCATTTTTTCAGCTCCGGGGTGATGGCAATATCCACACTATCGCCCGGCTGCAAATCAGCGCAGGCCGCCGCCGTCAAATCGGTCACTTCCGCCAAACGGCTTGCCGCCGGGGTCTCCGCCTGATCTTCCGCACAGCCGGCCAGCGCCAGCACCGCCAGCAATAAAACTGCCAAAATTTTTTTCATAAGGAGTTCCTCCCCCTCACATACGCCACTCGGCAAGCGAGAATGTCGCCCCCAGATACGGTGAAACCGCCCCGCTGTGCAGCCCATACGCGCCCAGGCAGACCGTCAATACATAAAGCAAAAACAGCGCCAGCCCCAAGCTGCAAAGCGCCCGCGTCAGCCGCGGCCGCCCACAGACGCCGCCCACGATCAGCAGCGCCAACACCGCCAGCGCCCCGTAATACCAGAAATACCCCAGCGAATAGCCCCAAAAGCCGCTGAAATCCACCAGCCAGACCAAACACCCGCCGAGGATCCACATCGGCAGCATCAACATGCACGCCAACACCGATAAGCGCTTAACCAGACCAATACTCATACACTCTCACTCCTTTCAAACCTACAAGCCACAACACTTAATTTCGACGGATTTAGCGAAGATAATAACACTGGGGCCAAGTCATAACGCATAGTCCAAGCGGATTTAGCGAAGGTCATGACGCTGGGCTATGCGTTATGACTAACAACCCTACAAGCCATAACACTTAAATCCGTTTATGTTAAGTATTATGGCTATCTAATCTATCCCAGCAAGCTATACTCCGGGTCATAATGCCGGCTCACGGCAAGATACACCACCTCGCCGTTATCGTCAAGATAGAACTTCACTTCCAGCTTGCCGACCACCTCAAATTCGTCGGTCTGCCCGCCCATCACCATCTGGGCCGCCGCCTCGTCATACGTCAGCTCGCCGCTCTCGATCTGGTCGCCGTAGGCCGCCATTATTGCCTTTTCGGCGGTCTCGCTGTACTCGATATCGTAATCATTCAGCAGCGCGGTATAAACCACTTGGCCGTCCGTGCCCTCGGCCAGCAGCAGCTCCGTCAGCCCGTAATAAGCCTTCGGAAAACTCTCCAGCGATTCATTATAATAGTTCTCGCCATCAAAGCTGTACATTTTGCTGACCGTGCCAACCTCATGCTGCAGCGCCACGTCACCGAAATGCGTGTGAACAAACTCGTCCACTTCCTCCTTGGGGACGCCGGCATTTTCTTCGCCGTCGATGTCCTCCGCCCAGACCCAATAACCGTTCTCGTCCAAGCCGACAACATCTTTCACCAGAAACAAAAACCAATAATCCGCCACATCGGCAGGCTGCTCGCCCTCGGCAAACTCCGGCAGATGAATCCAATTATCCATGCGCGCCGTATCCCAGAAGGCTTTTATCAACTCCGCGTCCGGCGGAACAGACATACTCACGCTTTCAGCGTTCAGGAAATTATGCTGCGCCGCCGCCGTCCAATCCGCCAGCGCCGCGCCCAGAAGCGTCTGCTCGCCGCCAACACTGCCCGGTATTTCCACCGTCTGCTCATTGCCGCAGCCGGCAAGCACCAGCCCCGCCAGCAGCAGCATTGCCAATAACTTTTTCATAAGTCACCTCGCTTAATCCCAGGTCGGCAGCGGCAATAACCCGGTGTTCACCGCATAAAGACTCGCACACGTCACCACCGCATAGAACAGGAACAGCGCCAGGCCCACGCCGCAAAGCGCCAGCGTCATTTCCCGCCGTCCGCAAACGCCGCCCACGATCAGCAGCGAGAGAATGATCAGCGGCATAAAAAACCACAGATACGTCAGAAACGCTGATGACACGTCGTTAACCAGCCAGATCAAGCAAAACCCAAACATACTTAACGGTAACATCAATACACACGCCAACACCGAAAATCTTTTTACCAAACTAACACTCATACTCATACATTATCACTCCTTTCAATTTTGCCAGCCATAATTCTTAGCCACTATGCCGGCCATAATACTTAACCTAAACGTCATGACCTCCGCTGCGCTCCGCTAAATCCGTTTAGATTAAGTATTATGGCTCTCCACCTTTGACGCCGGGGTTAAGTGTTATGGCTTACATAAGACATACTATTATTGCTGTTCTTTCTGCTCATAGTCCGAAAGCTCAAACACATACTTCTGGTTGATGACGTCCTCCAGCGTCTCGCCGCCCTCGCCGTTCTCGTCCGCGCCGATGACCTGTGTCACCGCGTCGCGGCTCACATAGTCCATGCGCACCAGCACACCCGCCTCGTCCAGCCAGTAATCGACATAGCTGGAAAGCATAATGCCGTCCGCGCCGTCCTTGTCGCGGCTGCTGTTCACCCGCTCAATATACTTCTCGCTCTTGACGACGTGGAAGCCCTGCCAGTCGGGGTGCGTCTCATCGGTCAACGGCTCCACACTGCCCACATAGCCGCCTTTCAGCCCCGCGCCGAAGAAAAACGCCAGCAGATCGGGAAAATCGCCGATCTTGCCCTCATACGTTTCGTCCTCCGCCCCAGTGGTCAGGTCATATTTGTGCGCGTCCTCCACCTTATAGGGCGGCTCCAGCAGGTCGCCGTCCATGTCGCGCTTCTCCACCTGATAGTTGAACGTCTTAACGTCGATCTGATAGCGGTAATCGGACACATACGCGCTGTCATAAAGCGCAATGTTGCCCTGCTCCGCCTGCACGTCCGTAGTCACGACGATCCGCCCGCCGGTCAAATTCCCCAGCGCCGTCACGCCCGCGTTGATCTGCTTGATCTCGTCCTTGTATTCGCCGCAGCCCGCCAGCGCCAACACCGCCGCCAGCACCAGCGCCAAACACACCAGTTTCTTCCGCATACTATGCACCTCCGCCATTCTGTTGGTTATTATATACCAATTTTAGCATATTCAAGGCAAATAGGCAAGCCACCGCCAAATAAGCACAAAAAGAGGAGAGCTTTCGCCCTCCTCTCTTTTTATATGCCAAAATGAATGACAAACTTGCCCTCGCGTTCCGCCTGCCGCAGCAGCGCCGCCAAAGCGTCAAGCCGCTTCTCCCGGCCAACAATTTCGATAAACGCAGGCAGCGCCTCCGGCGGTATCAGGGTTATGCCCCAAAGCGCCAGCCCCCATTCCGGGCGCGTCATACTGTGCCAATAGCAACGCACCGCCCTCAAAGGCTGCACCACTACTGCCAAATCGTCGTCTTCCACTGCAAGGCAATGATACTGCGCAGGCGCGTAATCGACAAATTCCTCGCCCGAAGATGGCGGCAGCGGCATAATACCAAACTCATGCTTTGGCATAAAAACTATCTGCCCCTATGCTTATTTTTTTCTTTTGCTGTTTCAGCGCAAAACGCCGCGCTGCCGCCGCCGTCTTTTGTTCGCGGCTTTGTATTTGACGTTCCCGCTTGTTCTGCTCTTGCTGCATTTTCAGCGCCTGCTGCGATTTTGTCCCCACGCCGCAGTCAGAGAGCTGCTTTTGCGCCGCCCTCTGCCGCCGCTTGGGACTGCGTATATCTGCTTTTAGCTCCGCCGCTACCGCGGGGCTGAACTGCAGCGCGCCGTAATGCCGCAGAATAAACTCAAAAATCTCGCCGTCTTTAGGCTCCGCGCCAAATGTGACTTTGGCTGCCGAGAGTTTCCCGTTCTCATTCCGCTCAAAAACGCCCACCCAGAATGGCTCCTCAAAAAACACCGTAAGCTGGGCGCTCACCAGCTTTGTCCTGCTCATAACACCCCTCCTATGGCTATGAGCAAAGAACGGACAACCCGGAGGGGGCAGGTTACTTACCCCGCGCGAATAGGCGGGACGGCCGGGCTACCTACCGGCTCTAGCAAGGCATTGACCTCGCGTTGCGTTTTTATCCTTGCGTTTCGTTGTATTAATCAGTTTTACGCGTCCTCGCCGGGCGCTTCAACCGTGGCTTCAGCCGCAGCTTCAACCGGCGCTTCGGCGGTCACTTCCGCTGCCGCCGGTGCTTCCGTCTCCGCCGCAGGCTCCACCGCAAAATCCGCCAGCTCCGGCATAGTCACCGGCGCGTCGGCGTTGTGCAGATCGTATGTGTGGCGGGAAGCCACACCCGTACCGGCGGGGATCAGTTTGCCGATGATGACGTTCTCTTTCAGGCCCAGCAACGGGTCCTGCTTGCCTTTGATGGCCGCGTCGGTCAAAACGCGCGTCGTCTCCTGGAAAGAGGCCGCCGAAAGGAACGAATCGGTCGCCAGCGAAGCCTTGGTGATACCCAGCAGCACATCGGAGCAGGTAGCAGGCTCTTTACCCTCGGCCACTGCCCGTTTGTTCGCCTCGGCAAACTCAAATTTATCCACGTAAACGCCGGGCAGCAGGTTAGTGTCGCCCGCGTCCTCCACTTTCACTTTCTTCAGCATCTGGCGCACAATGACCTCGATATGCTTGTCGTTGATGTCAACGCCCTGCATACGGTAGACTTTCTGCACCTCCTGCAAAAGATACATCTGCACGCCCTGTACGCCGCGCACCTCCAAAAGCTCGTTCGGATAGATCGAGCCCTCGGTGATCTCAGAGCCCGCCTCGATCACCTCGCCGTCGGCCACCGCCAGCTTAGAGCCGTACGGTATCTGATATTCCGCCTCCGGTTCATTCGTCTCCGCGTTCAGGATACGCACGCCGCGCTTGCCGTCCTCGGTCTCAAAAAGCTGCACCTTGCCCGATTCCTTGGCGATCAGGCACTGGCCTTTCGGCTTACGCGCTTCAAAAATTTCCTCAACGCGCGGCAGACCCTGGGTAATATCGCCGCCGGCGATACCGCCGGTGTGGAATGTACGCATGGTCAGCTGGGTGCCGGGTTCGCCGATAGACTGCGCCGCGATGGTGCCCACGGCCTCGCCGATATCCACATGGCCACCGGTGGCCAGGTTGCGTCCATAGCATTTGCTGCACACGCCGTGCTGAGTGCGGCAGGTCAGAACCGAACGGATATTCACCTGCTGCTCCGCCTCGGGCAGAGTGTGCAGATAATCGACGATCTTATCCGCCAGCGCCATATCCACCAGCGTGTCGCGGTGGGCAATCAGCTCGCCGGTCTCCTTATTGATAATATCCTGGTTCAGATAGCGCCCCTCAATGCGCTCGGAGAGCTTTTCAATGCCCTTGATCTCCTTGACCCAAATGCCCTCGGTGTCGCCGCAGTCATGCTCGCGCACGATAACGTCCTGCGCCACGTCCACCAGACGGCGGGTCAGATAACCGGAGTCGGCGGTACGCAAGGCGGTATCGGCCAAGCCTTTGCGGGCGCCGTGCGCCGAGATGAAGAATTCCAGCACGGATAAGCCCTCGCGGAAGTTCGCCTTGATCGGCAGGTCGATGATACGGCCGGTCGGGTCGGCCATCAAACCGCGCAAGCCCGCCAGCTGGCGGATCTGCTGCACGTTGCCGCGGGCACCGGAGTTCGCCATCATGAAGATGGGGTTAAAGGGGTCAAGGCTGTCCATCAGGTGGCTGGTGACGTCGTCGGTCGCGCCCTCCCAGATCTTAATGACGCTGCGGTAGCGTTCCTCCTCGGTGATCAAGCCCATCTCGTACTGATCCTCAATGACCAGAACTTCTTTTTCGGCGTTGGCCATAATCTCCGCTTTCTCCGGCGGGATCAAGATATCGCCCACGCCGACGGTGATACCGGCCTTGGTGGAATATTTGTAACCCACGGCCTTAATGCCGTCCAAAAATTCCGCCGTTTTGCTGATACCCTGGCGGCGATAGCAGCGGTCGACCAGCACGCCCAGCATTTTCTTGCCGCACTCAATATTATAGAAGCCCATCTCGCGGGACATCGGAATTTCATAGTTGAAGATCAGACGACCCAGACTGGTCACCAGACGCTTATAGCGGCCATGCTCGTCCTTGGGGAACGGGATCTCGGTATCCTTGTCGATCCAGACGGTATCCCATTCCGCCGGCTTCGGTATCTCGATCCAGTCGTGCATATCCAGATCGCCGTTCACATAGGAGCGGTAAGCCTCGTTGAAGCCGCTGTATACGTGCGCCTTGCCCGGCTCATATTTGTTGGTATCGCGGATAATGGTCAGGTAATAAGAGCCCAAAACCATATCCTGCGTCGGCGAAGCCACCGGGCGGCCGTCTTTCGGATTCAAAATGTTGTTGGAGGATAACATCAGCACCCTTGCTTCGGCCTGCGCCTCGGCGGAAAGCGGTACGTGTACGGCCATCTGGTCGCCGTCAAAGTCGGCGTTATAGGCCGTGCAGACCAGCGGATGCAGCTTCAGCGCACGCCCCTCCACCAAAATCGGCTCAAACGCCTGAATACCCAGGCGGTGCAGCGTGGGGGCGCGGTTCAGCAGCACGGGGTGTTCTTTGATAACATCTTCCAAAACGTCCCAAACCTCGGGGCGCACGCGCTCCACCATGCGCTTGGCGTTCTTGATGTTCTGCGCCATGCCGTCATGCACCAGACGCTTCATCACAAACGGCTTAAAGAGCTCCAGCGCCATCTCCTTGGGCAGGCCGCACTGGTGCATTTTCAGCTCCGGCCCCACGACGATAACGGAACGGCCGGAATAGTCGACACGCTTGCCCAAAAGGTTCTGGCGGAAGCGCCCCTGCTTGCCCTTAAGCAAATCGGAGAGCGATTTCAGCGGCCGGTTGCCGGGGCCCACCACCGGGCGGCCGCGGCGGCCGTTGTCGATCAGCGCGTCCACCGCTTCCTGTAACATACGCTTCTCGTTGCGCACGATGATATCCGGTGCGCCCAAGTCCAGCAGGCGGCGCAGGCGGTTGTTGCGGTTGATCACGCGGCGGTAAAGGTCGTTCAGGTCGCTGGTGGCGAAGCGCCCGCCGTCCAGCTGCACCATCGGGCGCAGTTCGGGCGGGATCACCGGCACCACGTCCAAAATCATCCATTCCGGCTTGTTGCCGCTCTGCAAAAACGCCTCAACAACTTCCAGGCGGCGGATCGCTTTCACCTTGCGCTGGCCGCTGACCTCTTTCAGTTCGGTGCGCAGCTCCTCGTCCAGCGCCTGCAGATCGACGCCCTGCAAAATTTTCTTGATACTCTCCGCGCCCATGCCGGCGTCAAAACGGTCGCCGTACTGATCGCGCGCCTCGCGATATTCCTGCTCGGAAAGCACCTGCTTAAACTCCAGATCGGTGTCGCCGGGGTCAAGCACGATATACGAAACAAAATAAAGCACCTTTTCCAGCACGCGGGGCGAGATATTGAGCAGCAAGCCCATGCGGCTGGGGATACCCTTAAAGTACCAGATGTGGCT
>CANQPG010000041.1 GCA_947625705.1 uncultured Peptococcaceae bacterium
CGCCCGGATCTCTCGGCGGAATGACACCCGACCATGAACGGTAATGTTTCCCCGGCGGACGTGCTGGAGGGCAGCCATTACGCGGCCTGGTGGATCTGTGATAAGGGGCATACCTGGCAGGCGATGGTAAAATCCCGCGTCAGCGGCAGCGGCTGCCCTTACTGCGCCAACAAGAAAGTGCTGCCCGGTTTCAACGATCTGGCGACGCTGGAGCCGAAGATCGCGGCGGAATGGCACCCGACGCTTAACGGCGGCCTTACGCCGGATCAGGTGACGGTCGGCAGCCATAAGCGGGTCTGGTGGCAATGCGGCAGCGGCCACGTCTGGCAGGCTGTGGTGTATTCACGGGCGGCGCAGAGCAGCCGCAAAAGCGGCTGCCCGGTCTGCGCGGGGCGTTTTAAGGCCAAAAACATGGCGCGATACCGCCTGATCTACGGCGCCGGCTATGGCGAGGCGGAAAACCCACCTATTATAATGCGGCTTAACAGGAAAGGTTAAGGATAAGATGAAACGAAACGGGATATTCAGACGCTGCCTGGCGCTGCTGCTGGCGGCGGTTATAGCGCTGGCGCCCGGGGCTTCGGCGCTGGCGGAAAGGAATGACACGGCGTTCTGCGCGACCCCCGGCTGCGTGCTGGCCGCAGGGCATGAGGGCGATTGCCGGGTATTTGACTGTTCGTTTGAACCGCACAGCCACACCGACGCCTGTTATAACGCAGACGGCGCGCTGATCTGCGGCCGGTCGGAGCAGGTTCTGCATACGCATGATGACGCCTGCTGTAACGCGGCGGGAGAGCTGGTCTGCGGTCTGCCCGAACTTGCCGTACATACGCATACCGACAGCTGTTATACCGAACGGCAGGTGTTGACCTGTGAATTGCCGCCGGGGCATACGCATGACGATACCTGCTATGAGCCGAAGCAGGGCGAGCTTACCTGCGATATTCCGGAAAGCGAGGAGCATAGCCACGGGGCGGAGTGTTATGCCGCCGAGCGCGGCGAATTGCTTTGCGATATCCCGGAAAGCGAGGGGCACACGCACGGCGATGGCTGTTATGTTACCGAACGCGAGCTTAGCTGCGGGCTGCCGGAAATTGCGGCGCATACCCACACGGCGGAGTGCTGTGACGCGGCGGGGGCGCTTACCTGCGGCCTTTTGCAGCCGGCGGCGCACCAGCACGGCGAAGAATGTTTCCGCACGGTGGAGCCGGCACCGACGCAGGCAGCGGAGAACGCGGCGGTTACGGCGGACGGCGGTATCAGCCAGAGCGGGGATATTGCCGACCTCGCCGGGCTGGGCATATACCCGGCAAAAGCGGCGGAGGCCGCCGACACCTGGGTGGTGTATGACACCGGGGACGCGGCAACCGCCGCTGTTAAGGCCGTCATCACCCTGCCGGAGGACGTGACGGTGACGCCGAACTGCTATCCCTTTATTCGCAGGATAAACGAGGGCGAGAACTTTTACCCGGACGCCGACGCACTGCAAAAAGCGGTGGGAGCTTATAATGACGTGCAGTGTTATATGATCCACTGGGTGGAGTTAAACGAGGCGGACAATACTTATAATTTGGCCACCTCGGAGATGGAGAAGGCTTTCAGCCAACAGGCGGTCGTCGCGCTGGAGTATATAAAGCCGGAGGCGCGTTTGGGCGGCGCGGCGGGCGCACGCAAGCTGAAGGTTTTTTCCAGCAACGGCAGCGCGGACGGCACGGCGCTTACCGAGATATCTGACGCCGTGCAGGCGGTCGACCTTGACCCGAACGAGGGCTACAAGGGCTTTACGTTTAAGGTGAGCGCACCCTGCCCGTATGTGTTCGTCAGCAAGAAGGTGGAAAAGGGCTATGTGAAGAACCTGGTGATCCAATCGATCAAGGACGGCACTGAAAACTTTGACGCTTCTGATACGCCGGGCAACGACAGCAGCGATCATAACAAGATCGTGCGCTCGTATGACGTTATCCAGTACAACCTTGCCGCCATCTTCAGCCAGCGGAGCGATATTACGCCCCAGAAAAAGGTCAATGTGTTTTTTGAAATGGTGCTGTATAAATCGGCCACCGCCGCCCGCTTTAAGCCGGACGCCATGCTGAAGCTCAGCGCAAACTGCTGTGTGGAATATCTGGACAAAGATGATAACGTTATTATGGTTATGGCTGCGGACGGCAAGTTTTATGAGCCGCAGCGGAACGCTGACGGCAGCGTTTTCCGCAATGAACACGGCTTTACGCAGGCGGATAAAGAGCGGGAGATATCTTTGAACAGCCAGCTGCGGGGCAGCCTGGCCGCAGGGGGAAGCTATAAGGTAAAGGGCGATAATACTATTGTTAAACAGCGTTTTACCGGTTGGCTGGAGGAGACTGCCGGCGAAGATGATAGTATTCTGAACGCCACCAGGGAATATCAGGCGGCAATCGAGGTGCGCAACGCCGATAACGGCGAGGAGTTTACGCCGATGTTTCGGGTGTGGCTGGACGGCAACGCGGATAATTACGGCCCGGAAACCAACGAGGACAACAAGGTTTCGCCCGCCCAGCCCGTAAATAACAATACGGTTACGGCAGACGGCTCTGACACGATTACGGTATCGGCGGGGACGAATTTTAACCTGCAGCTGAAGAAGAACAGCGACATGAGCTATAAAAACTGGTTTGATTTTGCAAGGGGGCAGCTGGTGGCGGAGGCTGACCGCGCCGAGCTGGAGCGGCTGGCGGCGCTGCCCGAGAACCACGGCAAGGCCGACCCGGCGGAGTATACGGAGAACGGCCAGCCGCTTAATGACGAGACCAGGGCGCGGTATGCCAATTATCGTTATGGCCGCATAACCTGTTACGGCATAACCTTGCAGCTGTATAACGATACCGACAACAATCCTGCGGCCAACCGGGCGGGCAAGGGGCTTAAGGGGCTTTCACTGCCGGTGGGCGATATCACGTTCGATCTTGACCTGACCGGCAAGGCGGGCGATACCGCCGGGAAATATACGCCGATCTTATGGGATTATAACGAGAACATTCCGGCGCACACCGCATACAAATACAGCTACAACGACCCCGCGTATACCAAGGCGGACGGTACTATCGCCCCGCCGCGCGGGCAATGGAGCTCGCCCAGGGACGGCTTGGGGAACGGCGGCCGCAATTTATACTGGGACGGCGAGGAACGCTCGGATTACGCCAAGGGCGGCGCGCCCAGCAGCTATCAAGCCTATCATGACGGCTGCTATTACGGCGGCGATTGGGAGCTTACGGGCGTGAACGGCGAAACGGGCGGATTCAGCACGCTGGTGAACCCGCAGAAGATCGGCGGCAACGGCAGCGGCACAACGTATAATTTTAAGGTAAGCGATTATGACTTTGACTTTGACAATCAGCATTTTCCCCTGCGTGACGCGGGCAACAGCGGCAATATAACGGATTATGAAAAATGGGCCAAATGCTTTTCCGCCGGGTGCGTGCAGGTTTTAAGCGTGTTTCCTCGCGTGCAGCAGGAAAGCGTGGAAGAGCTGCCGCTGCACATAGAAGTGAGCAACCTGAAGCTGCAAACCCGCGCCGGGCAGGTTTTGGCGGCTAAAGATAACGACACCACCAAAATAGCGCATGAAGTTAATCAAAAGGATAATAAACTTAACACGTCAATCGTGCTTTATGCCCCCGGTAATTTGACCAAGGGCAGCTCTTTTAACGGCAAAACGAAAAACGGCAACGAGCCGAAAACCGTCACCGATGGCTTTTTGGGGACGGAATACTGGACGGAATCTTATGATTGCAATACCTTTGCGGGCGATGAGATATGGCTTATAAGCTATGGCATGATGGCTTCCGGCAGCGATTACCACACCAAATCGATGAACCTTTTGCAGCTTTTTGACAGCCGGGCTTTGAGCGTGCGCGGCGACCCCGCCGTTTCTCAGAGCCTTGCCGATGGGAACAAGCCGGGCAGCGTGCGCTTTCTGTACGCCGCCGACCCGGATTATCCCGATGGGTATGACACCAACAAGCCGGAGGTTCTGCAATATATGAATACCGTGCGCGAGGAGGATCTGGTATATTCCGAGCATATGCCGGCCGCAAACGGCATGATAACGGTGAGCATTGACGGCACGCCGCAAAAAATGAAGTGTATCGGCGTTTTGATGGAGATGCGCGGCTGCGACCTTTTAGGCGGCAAATATCAATACATGCGGATACCCGTTAAGGTGAACGGCGACGACCCTGATCTGGTCTGCAAAACGGTGGCCACCGTCAACACCTTCCGCACGTGGTCGTATGATCTGGAGGATATCACATGGGCAAACGGCGAATGGAACACACAAAGCGGCAAAAACGAGCTGGCGGGGTATCAGCCGCCGTATCAGGACAAGACAAAACCGGAAACCTTTGAGGGCGAGCTGGCCAATCCCGTGGGCACAGGCAAAATATATTACGTGAAAGCGGAATACGAAAACGGGCAGAAGATAAAAGGGCACGAGGCCGGGACTCTTGGCGGCAACAGCCTGCTGATCTTAAGCTATAAAAGCCAGGTACATATCAATGTGGCCGACGAGGCGGCCGGCAGCGGCGCGCATATTTACGAGCCGGGCGCGGGGCAGACAGTGGTGGCTTACCGTCTGAATAATATTAAAACCCTGGTGAACGATTTGCCGACCCAGCAGACCGAGCGCCCCAAAACCGAACTGACGGTGCGCGTGGAACTGGACAGCGAGCGCACGGCGGACGCCAAAAGGCTTTATGTGGCCTCCGGCAGTTTTGCTATGAATGGAGAAGCCATCAGCACCGACAAGGATAACCCGACAGAGGTGACGTTCACCGCCGCTGAAGATAACAAAACATATACCATTAAGGTTTACGCGGAAGATAACCATACCGGCGTTAATTTCCATATCCTTGACGCCCCGGTGGGTATCCATCTGCCGGATATCACGTTTAACGCCGACTTTGCCTCCATCGATAAGCTGGCAAACAACGACAGCGTTAAAACCAGCGTTTACATCAGCGGCGCGGGGGATAACCGGGCATACAGCGAAACCGCCGGCAACATGGATAATGTGCCGGTGGGCGTGGTGGTGGGCGGCGGCGCTTATCTGAACAAGGCGGTTGACCGGCGCTATATGGAGCTTAACGGCCAAATCACATACACCGTCAGCTATGTTAACAACGGCGCGGCAACTATTTCAACCATTTATTTTTATGACCTGCTGCCCTGTGACGGCGACGTGCGTAATTCTGCTTTTAAGGGCGAGGTTGGCCTGGGCGGCGTTGAGCTGCTGACGCGGAGCGAAGACCCAAACGCAAGCCCCGTTACCGCCGATGTTTATTACAGCACGGTGCCGTATAAGGAGCTTTATGCCAAGGTTCGCCCTTTCGGCGGGGAGAAGGAAGAGGCTGTGGAAGCGCTGCTGGCGGGCGAGAAGGTTCCCGGAACGGAGGAGCAGTATCTTTATCCTCTGGGCAGCGTTAAAAATGGCAAGCTTACGCCGAACCAAGAATTTGAAAATAAGATTAATAACGAAGAAGAATTTTTAAGCTCGATCACCGGCCTTTACGTTAAGGTGAACAATTTGAGCAAGGGGCAGCGGGTGGAGCTTAAATTTACCATCGGCACGCAGGACAACCAGGCGGGCGATATCTATAATAATTTTGCGACCTGCTGGGTGCCCGACAGCGGCACGGATCCCTTGATCTCCAACCGGGTGTTTACGCAGGTGGTTTCGCGTTCGATCAGCGGGCTGGTGTGGTATGACCGGAATTTGAACGGTATCCGGGACGCCGGCGAGCCAACGCTCCCCGGCGTGACCGCCACCCTGTTCAGGAAAGACGGCGATACCTATGTTAAATGTGCGGCGGGCGTGGGCAATACGCCGATAGCGCCCCTTACCACCGGGGAGACGGCGCTTATCAATTTAAACGGCTGGCGGCGGGCGAATACATCGTGGCGTTTGCCGGCGAGAGTCTGAAGCAATACACCGCTGCCGCCGCTTATCAGCAGGGGCAGGATATGACCCGCGATAATGACGGCGTGGCGCTTAAGGATCTGCAGGCGGACGGTATCGCCGGCGACTATGCCTATGCTATCAAATTCAGCGCCGAGAAGCCGGCAGTCAGGCTGCGCACGCTGGCGGAAATTGCGGCGGACGACGCCGGGTTTGCCGAGAATTACACCAACCTTGATCTGGGGCTGGTCATCACCGGCTCGGCCATGCCGGAGACCGGCGGGCGCGGCACGGCGGCGTATACCGCAGGCGGGCTGGTGCTGGTGGGCGGCGCGGCGGCGTGGCTTTGGGCGCGGCGCCAAAAATGGGGCTTTAAGCGATAAGCAGAAGAAATATGCTCGATCAAACGGAGGGAGAAATTGCTATGAAACAGATCAAAAGGACGGCGGGGCTGCTGCTGGCGCTGGTGTTGGCGCTGGTGCTGGCGCTGCCCGCGTGGGCGGCGGGGTATGTGCCGCCGGCAACCTGTACGGTGCATTTCGGCGGCACGGCGGCTGTTATGCCGTTGTTGCTCAGCGAACCGGCGGCCGATACGACGGCAAGGACGTGGGAGGGGTATCAGCTGCTGACGCTGGACGTCAGCCTGAAGCAGGAAGCGGCGGCTCATGCTCATCACGCGGCTGATCCAGATGGGCATGATAAGGCGTGCTATAACTATTCCTATCACGTCCGCGATGACGCCGCGGCGCTTACCGCGATTTTGCTGGCGCAGGCCGACGCGTATAAGGATAAGGTGGCGGCATGGCAACCGGTTGCACCTGCTACGGAAAGGCCGACTGTGACGAAAGAAAATCTGGTTAAGTTTATGGAGAGCATAAGCGACACCGAGGCGCAGGGCTTTGCCGACAATGTGTATCGCGCCGTTAAGGCGGCAAGCCCGGCCATTACCCCGGACATGACGGCGGCGCAGCATACCGGTGATTTTACCGCCCAGGTGGCGCAGGGCTATTGGCTATTTGCCGACGTTACCAAATTTTCGGATAATACCGAAAAGGTGAACTCGCTGGTGGTGCTGGCGACGAAGGGCGACGCGATCGTCACTGTTTCGCCCAAGGTGAGCCTGCCGACGCTGGATAAAATGGCCTCTGATACGGCAAACGGCACGCCGCAGGAAAACGTCTCGGTCAACGTGGGGGACACGGTGTATTTTACGCTGAGCGGCACGCTGCCGAGCGACTTGATGAATTACGCGGCGTATCAATACGTTTTCCACGATAAATTGTCTGACGGGCTGACATATACCGCGGCCAGCGCCAAGGTGTGTCTGGTGAAAGACGGCGCCGAAACCCCGCTGGCTGACGGCGTTTTCAATGTGGCGTATAACGCAGACAAACGGGAACTGACCATAACGTGCGCTGATCTGCTTAATGTGCCGGCAGTTACGGGCGCCTACCGGCAGGACAATGATGTTAAGCTGGTGGTGAAGTACAGCGCCGTTCTGGGCGAGGCTGCGCTTACGGCCAAGGCGGAGAATAACCGCGCTTATCTGGTGTATGCCAACGACCCGTACGGCACCGCCACCGGCAAAACGCCGGAGGAGCAGGTGAAGGTGTACGATTTTGACCTGCTGATCGATAAATATGAAGCTGGCAAGACGGATACGAAGCTGGCCGGCGCGGAGTTTATCCTGTATAAGGAAGCAAACGGCACAAAGAGCTATTATCAGTGGGACGACACGGATAAAAAGGTCAAATGGGCGGCGGAAACGGACGCGACCAGGTATACGACCGACGACAACGGCGCTGCCGCGTTTAAGGGGCTGGCCGCGGGAACCTATTACTTGCAGGAGACCAAAGCGCCCGCCGGGTATAACCCCGTGAAAGAGCCGCTAAAGGTGGTTATCGCCAAGGAAGCGGCAGATGACACGGCCACGGGGCAGCTGGCGCGGACGGTGACAGTGGAGAACTCCACCGGCACGGTTTTGCCCTCCACCGGCGGCATGGGCACGGTGATCTTCTATGCGCTGGGCGCGGCGCTGGTGCTTTTGGCAGTGCTTTTGAGCCGCCGCCAAAAGCCGGATAGCAACCGCAAGTGAGCCGCAGGACGCGGCGGGGGCTGAAACGCGGCGTGAGCGGCGCGCTGCCGCTGCTGCTGTTTGCTTTGGGGGCGGGTCTGCTGCTGTACCCCACGCTGAGTGATTGCTGGAATTCTTATCACCAATCCCGCGCCATCATCGGGTATGCCGAGCAGGCTGCCGGCCTGGACGCGGCGACGCGGGCGCAAATGCTGGCGGACGCGGCCGCTTATAACCGTGAATTGCCGGCAAACTCGCCCGGGCGCGCCCTGAACGAGGACGAACAGGCGGCGTATCAAAGCCGGCTTGACGTGACGGGCACCGGCGTTATGGGGTATGTGGAGGTGCCGCAGATCAACTGCACCCTGCCCATTTATCACGGCACGGACGAGGCGGTGCTGCAGATCGGCATGGGGCATTTGGCGTGGTCCAGCCTGCCGGTGGGCGGCCCCGGCACCCACACGGTGCTTTCCGGACACCGGGGGCTGCCCTCGGCGCGGCTGCTGACGGATCTTGACCGCCTTGAGCCGGGCGATGTGTTTTATCTGCACGTGCTGGGGGAGACGCTGGCCTATCAGGTCGACCAAATTCTGACGGTGGAGCCGGAGGACATAGCGGCGCTGGGCATTGACCCGCAGGCGGATTTCTGCACTTTGGTCACCTGCACGCCTTACGGCATCAACAGCCACCGTCTGCTGGTGCGCGGGCGGCGCATTGCGGCACCGGAGGGGGCAGACGGCGCGCTGATGCAGGAGCTGGACGCGCCTGAGGTCATGGCGCGGCGGCAGCTGCTGCGTGCCTTGCTGCCGGTGGGGATTTTGGCAGGGGTGATCGGCGGGTATGCGGTTTGGCGGCAAAAGCGGCGCGGTGCGGGCGGGGCTCCGCCCGGGAGGAGAGATGATACTGATGAAGAAAAATAAGCTGACCATGCTGGCGGTGGGCGCTCTGCTGCTGTTCTGCCTGTGGCCGCAGGCGGCGCGGGCGGCCATCGCCGTGCCTGATTTGAGCCGGGCGGGCTCCATCAGCGTGACCATGCTGGTATCGGGCACCACGCAGACCGTGCCCGGGGGCAGCCTGACGCTCTATCAGGTGGGGCGGGCGCAGGAGGCGGACGGCAATTTTAGCTTTGCGCTTACGGACGCTTTTAAGGACAGCAGCGAAACCCTCACCGCTCCGGACGGAGCGCTGGCCGGGCGGCTGGCGGCTTATGCCAAGGCACAGACGATCAGCGGCGACGAGCAGCAGATCGGCCGTGACGGCCAGGCGACATTCAGCGATTTGCCGGCGGGGCTGTATCTGCTGGTGCAGGAGCGGGCGGCAAGCGGTTACTATGCCGTGAGCCCGTTTCTGGTCAGCGTGCCCCTGCTGCTGGAGGGGAAATATGTTTATGATGTGGACGCTGCGCCCAAAATGGAGCAGCTGAGCACGAAACCGACGCCTCCAGACCCTGATGACGGCGATGATCCCGACCCGCCGGACGATCCAGATGATCCAGATGACCCGGACGATCCAGATGATCCGGACGATCCAGATGATCCGGACGACCCTGATGATCCGGACGACCCTGATGACCCGGACGACCCGGACGATCCGAATGACCCGGACGACCCAAGTGATGGCGAGGACGGTGACCCCGGCAAGAGCGACGGCAGCGGTGAGAAAAGCGGCGGCTTGCCCGGTGCGTCTGATACGCCGAACACCGGCGACACGGCCTTGCCCGGTCTTTGGCTGGCGCTGCTGCTGGCGGCAGCGGCGGGGCTTCTGTGGCTGGCGCTTGGCCGCAGGCAGCGCGATAAGGAGCGGTAGACGGCATGAGCAGAGGGGCAAGGCGGCTTTTGGCGGCGGTTTTGCTGGCGGTATGCGGCGTGTCGCTTTGGCAGCTGGCGGCATATTGGGGCGCGGCGGCGCGGGAGGAGGCGGCCTTTGCGCGGCTGGCAGAGGTGGCGGCGCAGGCGTCGCCTGATGGGGAGAACGCGGGCGGAATGCTGCCCGGGTATGCCGCGCTTTATGCCGAAAACCCCGATATGTTCGGCTGGCTGTGCGTGGCGGGGACGACGCTGAATTACCCCGTCATGTACACTCCGGACGATCCGGAATATTATCTGCGGCGCGCCTTTGACGGCAGCTATGCCAAAAGCGGCACGCCGTTTTTGGACGCGGCCTGTTATGATGGCTGCGGCAACTACATCATCTATGGGCATAACATGAAAAGCGGCGCGATGTTTGCCGCCCTGTTGGATTATGCCGAGCGTGATTTTTGGCAGCAGCACCCAAAGGTCAGCTTCGATACCCTATATGAGCAAGGTGAATACGAGGTGTTGGCGGCGTTTTATGCCGAGGCCGCGTCGGAGAGCGAGGCAGAAGCCTTTCGCTATTGGCATTACACTGATTTGACGGCGGAAGATAAGTTTAACGAATACGTTGACAGGGTTTCGCTGGCGGCGCTTTATGATACCGGAGTGACGGCAAGCTTCGGCGACAGCCTGCTGACCCTTTCCACTTGCAGCTATCGCGGGGATAACGGGCGGTTTGTGGTGGTGGCCAGGCGGGCGGCGGACGCACGGCAATTACCGTAAATTACCTGCAAGCTTTTGCGGCGGCGGACTGTAAAAATCTTTTTCTGCTATGGAAGTGGCGGGCAAAATATGTTATACTATCACTACGGCGGGTTACCGCCGGGGTGATAGTTTTGTTTTTAAGGAGGAAAGATGATGAAATTTTGGCGGAATTTACTGCTGCTGGCGCTGCTTTGCCCGGTGCTGGCCTATTTGGCGCTGCCCTTTTTGCCGGGGGCGGCGGAGGATACGGTGGCCGTGGCCGCGCCCAAGGTTGGGGCGGACGCGGAAATGCGCGGTATCTGGGTATCGACCGTGATCAATCTGGATTATCCCAAGCAGCCGACGGCTTCCGAGCAGGAGCTGAAGCAGCAGGCGGACGAAATTCTCGATAACGCGGCGGATATGGGCTTCAATACGGTGTTTTTGCAGGTGCGCCCCTGTGCGGACGCTTTCTATACTTCTGACCGCTACCCGTGGAGCATTTATCTGACGGGGACGCAGGGGCAAGCGCCGGAAAATGATTTTGACCCGCTTTTCTATTGGGTGGAGGGCGCGCACCGGCGCGGGCTGGAGCTGCACGCCTGGATCAACCCGTACCGTATCACCCGCGCGGCGGCGGAATGGGATAAGCTCGCGGCGGATCACCCGGCCAAGCTGCACCCGGAATGGGTCGTCAAATACAAGGACAATTATTATTTTGACCCCGGTATCCCGGCAGTGCGCCAGCTGGTCATCGACGGTATCGACGAGTTGATGGACAATTATGCCATCGACGGGATACATATGGACGATTATTTTTACCCCGGCACGGATTTTGACGACGCGGCCACCTATGCCAAATACGGCGCGGACTTTGCCGATATCGGCGACTGGCGGCGCGATAACGTGAACAAGCTGGTGAGCGGGATACATAACCATATCGAACAGAGTGGGCAGGATATGGCGTTTGGTATCAGCCCGGCGGGCATTTGGGCGAGCAAGACGCTGAACCCCGCGGGCAGCGACACCACCAGCACTTATTCCTCCTATTACAGTATGTATGCCGACAGCAAACACTGGGTGGAGGAGGGCTGGCTGGATTATATTGCGCCGCAGATCTACTGGGAGCGCGGCCACAAAACGGCGGACTTCACCGCTCTCTTGGACTGGTGGTGTGACGTCACCGAAAACACCGGCGTGAAGCTTTATATCGGCCTGGCGGATTACAAAACGCTGGAAGCCAAGGCCAGCGACAACGCCTGGTTTAACGGCAACGAAATTGCGGCGCAGCTGGCCGCGTGTGCGGCGAACAAACAGGTGGCAGGTACTATCCACTTCCGTTATGGCTCGGTGGCGGCAAGCCCCGCGCTGAAGCGCGTGGTGGCGGCTGCTTATAC
>CANQPG010000042.1 GCA_947625705.1 uncultured Peptococcaceae bacterium
CGGACGCAGAAAAACGGCGTGACACATTGTCACGCCGCCCTCTGCGGCAAAATAGTTACTTGTCACTATTAGCCCTTATGCTTTCAGGGTTTCAGTGGTTGCGGAGGCAGGACTTGAACCTACGACCTTCGGGTTATGAGCCCGACGAGCTACCAACTGCTCCACTCCGCGATATAGGCGCTCTTATGAGCGCTCTATTATTATAGTATACCTGGGGGCAAAAGTCAATAGCCGCAAGCCGATTATTCGGCGACAAATTGCGCGTAAGTCTTATGCCGCGAAATAAGCGGCGAGGGCGCTCATGGTCTCGTCCGGTACATTGAAGGTGCTGCTGATAAGCGCACCGCCCCGGAGGGTGACGTAGGGGGAATCCCGGTAACAGTATAGCTGACAGACGATGTCTGCTCCCTGCAAAAAGCGAATGATCCCCAGCTGTTCCGCGTCCGGTGGGTTGGGCTGCCATTCCCAATTATCCATATCCAGCGTCTTGATGAAGTCCGCGATATCCTCCGGTGCGGTCAGGGAATGCAGCGCTTCGCCGGTGCTCGGTTCGATAACGGCGATCTCCTGTGCGGTGGTAATGCGGTCAACAAAGCCCAACTCGATTTCCGGCAGGTCGTCAAAACCTTCGTCGAAACAGGATACCTCCACGCCGTCGAGATTGCTAAGCGTCAGCGTAAAGTCGACGGACGAGCCTTTCTCGCTGTACCATATCAGGGCGTTTTTGCCCTCGGAGAGCGGGAACGAGCCGGTCGCTTTGGAGGGATCCTCGACATGCGTGCCCGCTACCCCCAACATCAGGCCGTCCGGGAACTTATGGTACAGCGTGAGGCCGCTGTTGCTTTGCAGGTTCAGGCTTTGCAGGTTCAGCTCATAGCTTACTTCGGTCTCTGCTTCGGCGTTGATATACACCAATGTCAGCTCGTCTTCGATGTGCGCCGTGGCGGTGACGGTGAAGCTGTCCTCGCCGGCTTCCGAGGTCAGGTCGTCGTAATAATTGCCGGCCTCGCCGTTAAGCGTGGTATCCGACTGCTGCGGCGCGCAGGCAGTAAGCCCCGCGCACAGCAGCGCCGCCAGCAGCAGATAAAGCAGTTTTTTCATGCCGATCCCTCCCCGGGCTATTCCAGATTGAGCTTATGCTTCAGGATATGGTTGGTGCAGCCGAAGAATACTGTGTTTACCAGCGTGGTGTAGACGATGAAGAACCACATACCGCAATGCGTGGCGGCGAAATAATGGCCGTAGAACATATCGTAGATCGTCTGGGCAAGGCCGGTCATATCCAGCAGCTGGAAGCCCAGCATGGTGATGAACGAGATGACCAGCGTAATGCCGATATACGCCGCCACCGACCACAAAATGCGGCGGCTGTTGGCGGTGTGCCCCACGGCCAGCGACACATAGACCTGCAAAATCTCGTTGGCCATGCTGGCGAACACCAGCAGCAGACCCTCCAATATGAACAGCGGCCCGTGGATACCGAACTCGGTGAAAAGCCGGTACAGAACGTCGCCCAGCCCGCTGAAGAACATTGCCCAGTCGGCCGGATCCATGCCGATGATCAGCACGGAAAGCACCGCCATGAACAGGCTCAAAAGACTCCACAGCACGGCGGGAACCAATTTAGCCATGATGTTCTGCCAGGGCTTCACGGGCAGGGTGTGCATCAGATAGCCCTCGTCGCGCAGCAGGTTTTTGTAAAAGCGCTGGATCAGCAGCAGCACCGTCACCACGCAGACCATGCCGATAATGCAGCCGTAGGCCAGCACGATGACCGCCTGGATAATGCCCAGCAGCGAATCGCTGAGGCTGTAGGTATAGCCGACGGTGTTATCCATGGTGGTGAATTTCACCAGCAGCGACATCACGATCAGCACGGCGTAGACCGGCAGCAGCGTGCGCCCGGTGGCCTTAAATTCGTATTTAAGCAGCTTTGCTAGCATTTGAACACCTCCCGGAACAATGCGTCCACACTTTTGCCGTCCTCGCAGCGGATATCGTCAACCGATTTCTGCATGATGATACTGCCGTTCTGCAAAAACACCGCTTCGTCCAGCACCTGTTCGATGTCGGCGATCAGGTGGGTGGAGATCAGCACACTGGCCTCAGGATTATAATTGTTGATGATGGTGCGCAGGATATAATCCCGCGCGGCGGGGTCAACGCCCGCGATCGGCTCGTCAAGGCAATAAAGCTTGGCGCGGCGGCTCATCACCAGGATCAGCTGCACCTTTTCTTTCGTGCCCTTGGAGAGTGTTTTCAGCCGGGCGCTTTCGTCGATATTCAGATCGGCCAGCATGGCGCGGGCGCGCTCCGTTTCAAAATCCGCGTAAAAATCGCTGAAGAATTTCAGGGTATCGCTGACTTTCTGCCCGTCGTCCAGATACGTCCGCTCCGGCAGGTAAGATACGATACTTTTCGTCTCAATGCCGGGGGCGTGGCCGTCGATCAGCAGCTCGCCCTCGGTAGGCGTTAAAAGGCCGTTGATCAGCTTCAGCAGCGTCGTTTTGCCGCTGCCGTTTGGCCCCAGCAGGCCGATAAGTTTGCCCGCGGGCAGCGTGAAGTTCAGATCACGCAGCGCGGTCTTTTTGCCGTAGGTTTTGGTAAGCCCCCGACATTCCAGAATAATATCACTCACTATCATCACTCCTCGTATCAGATGTTTGGGCGGCCTCTAAAAGCGCCGCCGCCTCGTTTGGCGTTATGCCGAGCTGTTTTAAATCGGCCAGAAAGCGCCGCGCCAGCGCCAGCGCCGCCGCCCGGCGCAGACGCCTGATCTTGGCCGCGTCGTCGGTGATAAACCGGCCGCTGGTGCGCTGGGCGAACACCAGCCCGCCGCGTTCCAGCTCGCTTAGCGCCTTTTGCATGGTGTTGGGGTTCACCGCCGCCTCCGCCGCCAGATCGCGCACGGAGGGCAGCTTCTCGCCCGGTTGATATTCGCCGTTTAATATCTTCTGCTGGATATGCTCCACCAGCTGCAAATAAATGGGGCGGTCGGCGTCAAAGCTCCAAGCCATTTTGTCTGCTCCTTTCCGCAATGTTTTTTTGTGCTGCCGTTATACCCGCACGGCGACTGCCACAAACGCCGTGCCGCTGTATAACTGTATTAAGCAACTAATACAATTATACAGATTATGGCGGCATTGTCAAGGGGTAAAATAAATTTTACATATATTTTACACAAAACCCTGGCTGGATTTTACCTTTTGCCGCTACACTTAACAGGAATATAATAGAGGGAAAAAGGTTTGCAAAAAGGATTTTAAGGGGAAAACATGAGTATTTTTGACATACTGACCATGCTGGGCGGGCTGGCGTTCTTCCTTTACGGCATGGAGGTTATGGGCGAGGGGCTGGAAAAGCAGGCCGGCGGCAGCCTCACCAAGCTGATGGGCAAGATGACGTCAAGTCCCGTAAAAGGCGTTTTGCTGGGCGCGGCGGTGACGGCGGTTATCCAGTCGTCATCGGCCACCACGGTAATGGTGGTAGGCTTTGTGAACTCCGGCATTATGAAGTTATCCCAGGCGTTAAGCGTGATCATGGGCGCCAACATCGGCACCACGATCACCGCCTGGTTTTTGAGCCTGGTCGGTATCGAGAGCGACAGTTTCTGGATCAATATGCTGAAGCCGTCCTCGTTTTCGCCGATCATCGCGCTGTTGGGTATCTGCCTTTTGATGTTTGCCAAAAGCACGCGCAAAAAGGATATCGGCGGCATTTTTCTGGGTTTTGCCCTGTTGATGTTCGGCATGCTCACGATGTCCAACGCCGTGGCGCCGCTGGCGGATATGCCGCAGTTTGCCGATCTGCTGCTGCTGTTCAGCAACCCGATCTTGGGGCTTTTGATGGGCGCGCTGATGACGGGAATACTGCAAAGCTCGGCGGCTTCCGTCGGTATTTTGCAGGCGCTGACCCTTTCCGGTATGGTGACGTACAGCGCCGCCGTGCCGATCATTCTGGGGCAGAACATCGGCACCTGCGTGACGGCCATGCTTTCCTCCATCGGCACCAGCAAAAACGCCCGCCGTGCCGCGCTTGGCCATTTGTATTTCAACATCATCGGCGCCGTTATCTTCCTGCTGACGTTTTACGGGCTTAATTCGGTGGTGCAGTTCAGCTTCTTCAACGCGCCGATCGACGCCTGGCATATTGCCGTGGTACACAGCCTGTTCAACGTCACCTGTACGCTGATTTTGCTGCCGTTTACCAAGCAGCTGGAACGCCTGGTCTGCCTGACGATCAAGGACGAACCTTCCGCCGTGGCCGGTGTAGACGCGCCGGAAATTCTTGACCAGCGCCTGCTGCTCACTCCCGGCCTGGCGTTGGAGCAGGCTGATAAGCGCACGCTGCAAATGGGGCAGATGGGGGCGGAAAGCCTGGCTTTGAGCTTTGCGCTGTTCGATAAATACGAGGGCGCCTTGGTGCAGCGGATCGAGGATAATGAGGACCGCATTGACAGCTTTGAGGATAAGCTGGGAACATATCTGATGCAGCTTTCCGGGCGCAGCTTATCGCAGAACGACAGCCGCAAAATGTCTAAGGTGCTGCATACCATCAGCGATTTTGAGCGTATCGGCGACCATACCTGCAATCTGCTTAATTCCGCGACGGAGCTGCACGAAAAGCGGATCAGCTTCTCCGATGAGGCGCGGCGGGAGCTGGCCGTTTTGCAGGGCGCGGTGACCGAGACGCTGAATCTGACGCTGCGGGCGTTTGAGACGGAGGATTTACGCAACGCCGTGCAGGTGGAGCCGTTGGAGGAGGTCATCGACTTTCTTTGCGCCGAGCTGAAAAACCGCCACATCGCGCGTATGCAGAAAGGTCTTTGCTCGCTGGAAAAGGGTTTTGTGTATCTGGACGTGCTGACCAACTTGGAGCGGATCTCCGACCATTGCAGCAACGTGGCCGTCTGCCTGATCGAAATGCGGCACGACAGCTTTGACACCCATGAGTATCTGAACAACCTGAAAGCCTCGGGCGAGCTGGAATATACCAAGCTTTACAGCACGTTCAAGCAGAAATACGCGCTGCCCAAATAAAAAATTGACTTGTGCTTTACCCGGATAACCGCTATAATTATCTTGGGTGAGAACAGCATGATCTATATTGTGGAAGACGATGCAAATATCCGGCAGATGGAGAGCTATGCCTTAAAGAACAGCGGTTTTGCGGTGAAAGAATTTGCCGCCGCCGCTGATTTTTGGGCGGAGTGCGCCAAACAGCTGCCGGAGCTTTTAATTTTGGATATAATGCTGCCCGGCGAGGACGGCTTCAGTATCCTGAAGAAGCTTAGGGCGGAGAGCCGCACCCGCGATATCCCCGTCATCATGGTGACGGCCAAAAGCAGCGAGCTTGACGCCGTGCGAGGTCTCGACGAGGGCGCGGACGATTATATCTCCAAGCCGTTCGGTATTATCGAGTTTGTGGCGCGGGTTAAGGCGGCGCTGCGCCGCGTGAAGAAGCCCGAGACCACGCGGCTGGCCGCCGGCGACATCGTGGTGGACGACGCCAAACGGCTGGTATTTGCCGGGGGCGAAATTTGCAGCCTGACCTTTAAGGAATACGAGCTTTTGAAAATGCTGCTGCAAAACAGCGGCATAGTTCTCTCGCGCGAGCGTATTATGGATAAGGTGTGGGGCACCGATTTTGAGGGCGAAAGCCGCACGGTGGATATGCACATCAAAACGCTGCGCCAGAAGCTGGGGGCAAGCGGGGCTCTGATCAAAACCGTGCGCAACGTGGGCTATAAAATCGACTGAATGTTTGGGGATATTTAATGGCGAAGAAACTTTTTTGGCTGTTTGTGCTGGTGGGCGTGTGCTTCGGCGCGGCCGGGGCGGCGCTGACCGCGTGCTTTATTTGGCAGGGCGTGTCTTCCCCGTGGCTGCCGCTGCTGGCGGGCGCAGTGCTGCTGCTGGCATTGTTTATCGAGGCGAAACGGCTTTCGGCGTGGCTGCTTTCGCCGCTGGTGGATATGGCGAAAGATTTGGACGAACTGGAGAAAAACGCGCCGTACCCGGAGCTTTTACCGTTTATTGAAACGCTGCGCCGCCAGCAGGTGCAGAAAGACGAAAACCTTAGGCAGCGGCAGGAATTTTCCGCCAATGTGTCGCACGAGCTGAAAACGCCGCTGACTTCCATCTCCGGTTATGCCGAGATGATCGAAACGGGCATTGCGAAAGACGAGGACGTGAAAGAGTTTGCCGGCAAGATCCACGCCGAGGCGGGGCGGCTCATCGATTTGATCCGCGATATTATCAAGCTTTCCGAATTGGACGAGGCTGAGCCGGGCGAGGAAATGCAGCCGCTGGATCTGCTGCCGATCGCGCAGGATACGGCGGGTATGCTGGCATTCAACGCCGAAAAGGCCGGCGTGGATATTTCAGTTTCCGGTTGCTATGCGCAGGTTTTGGGGCGGCGGGAGCTTTTAGAGGAGCTGATCTATAACCTCTGCGACAACGCGATCCGCTATAACCGCCCGGGGGGCTTTGTGCGCGTCAGCGTGAGCGAGGACGCGGCGGGCGTTACGCTTGCCGTGGCCGATAACGGTATCGGTATTCCTCCGGAGCACCAGGAGCGCATTTTCGAGCGCTTCTACCGCGCGGACAAAAGCCGCAGCAAAGCCAGCGGCGGCACGGGTCTCGGGCTCGCTATCGTCAAGCATATCGTGATCCAGCACGGGGCGGAGCTGCAGCTGGCCAGCGCCGAGGGCGAGGGGACGACGATCAGCGTGGTTTTCCCGCCCGTCGCTTAAAAAAACCGCCGCTGCCGGCGTTCATAGCAGGAAAAGAACATTTGGCGGCGAATTAAACATGGTTAAGACTTTCATATTAGAAGAGACTTCAGACCGAAAACTCAGGAGGTAACCCCTGTGAACAATATCGTGATCGAGGGCGGCCACAAGCTTTCCGGCGTGGTGCATATCAGCGGGGCGAAGAACGCCGTACTGCCGCTGATCGCCGCGGCCATGCTGCCCGAGGGCGTATCGCAAATTGAAGAAACGCCCTGGCTGACCGACGTTTGTTTTATGTGCGACGTTTTGAATTATCTCGGCGCGGCCACTTCCTACGAAGCGGGCACGCTGACTATTGACGCGACGGAGCTATCGAACACCACCGCGCCGTTTGAAGAGGTGCAGAAAATGCGCGCCTCATTTTTGGTGATGGGGCCGCTTTTGGCGCGGCTGGGGCAGGCACGTATTCCGCTTCCCGGCGGCTGTGCGATCGGCGCGCGGCCGATCGACCTGCACCTGAAAGGCTTTGAGGCGATGGGCGCGGGTATCACCATCAGCGACAATTACATCGAAGCGCGGGTCAATCATCTGCATGGCGCGCGCATTTATCTGGATTTCCCCAGCGTGGGTGCTACGGAGAACATCATGATGGCCGCCTCCCTTGCCGAGGGCAACACGGTGATCGAAAACGCCGCCAAAGAGCCGGAGATCGTTGATCTGGCCAACTTCCTGAACGCGATGGGGGCGAAGATCAAGGGCGCGGGGACGGACGTCGTGCGCATTTTCGGCGTGGAGGAGCTGCACCCGGCGCGTCACACCACGATCCCTGACCGCATTGAGGCGGGCAGCTTTATGCTGATGGCGGCGATCACCAAAAGCGAGCTGTTTTTGGAAAACGTTATCACCAGCCATTTGCAGCCGATCATCGCCAAGCTGAACGACAGCGGCGTGCGCATTATCGACGACATCGACGGCCTGCGCGTGCTGCCGGCCAAGGATATTCTGCCGGTGGAGATCAAAACGCTGCCGTATCCCGGCTTTCCGACGGATATGCAGGCGCAGTTCATGGCGTATCTGACGCTGGCGGGCGGGTGCAGCAGTATCAAGGAGACCGTGTTTGAAAACCGCTTTATGCACGTACCGGAGCTGATAAAAATGGGCGCGGATATCACCGTGCGCGGCAACACCGCCGTCATCAACGGCGTGCCGCGGCTTACGGGCGGGCGTGTGGCGGCGACGGATCTGCGCGCGGGGGCGGCCATGATCGTGGCGGCGCTGGCGGCGGAGGGCGAGACGGTGATTGAGCAGGTGGATCATATTTACCGCGGCTATGAGGACATTATCGGCAAGCTTTTGCAGGTGGGCGCGCATATCCGCGAGGAATAAACTGGGTTGTGATAGGAAAGGGGCGAGGGCTTTTTGATGACGATTGGGGAATTTATGAAGGTTATCTGCCTCGGCGTTGTGGAGGGCATTACCGAATGGCTGCCCATCTCCAGCACCGGGCATTTAATTTTGTTTGACCAGCTTTTGCGGCTGGACGTCAGCGACGAGTTCTGGAATATGTTTCTGGTGGTGATCCAGCTGGGGGCGATCCTCGCGGTCTGCTACCTTTATTTTGACAAGCTGAATTTGTTTTCCGCGCGGAAGAGCTATTCCGAAAAGCGGGCGGCGGCCAACCTTTGGGGCAAGGTCATCGTGGCCTGCCTGCCGGCCGCCGTGCTGGGGCTTCTCTTCGACGACTGGATGGACGAACACCTGCGCGGCGCGGGCGTGGTGGCCTGGGCGCTGATCATCTACGGCGTGTTCTTTATCCTGCTGGAGCAGTTCAACAAGCACCGCAGCTTCCGCGTCGAGTCGCTGGAGGGGATATCATATCCCACGGCGTTCGGTATCGGGCTGTTTCAGGTGCTCTCGCTTGTTCCCGGCACCAGCCGCAGCGGCTCCACCATTTTGGGCGCGATGATCTTGGGCGTCAACCGGCGCGACGCGGCGGAGTTTTCGTTCTTCCTCGCTATCCCGGTGATGTTTGGGGCGAGCTTCCTGAAGCTGGTGAAATTCGGCCTGGGCTTCACGCTGACGGAAGCGCTGACGCTGGCCGTGGGTATGCTGGTGTCGTTCATCGTCTCGGTTTTGGCGATCAAATTTTTGATGGCTTATATCAAGGGGCATGATTTTCAGGTGTTCGGCTGGTATCGCATTGTTTTGGGCGCGGTGGTGCTGCTGGCGGCGGCTCTGGGCTGGCTCAATGCCTAACGGCAGCTTGTGACAAGGGAGGCAGTATCGCATGGCGGAGGTTTTAAGCGTATACGAAATGGGGCGGCGGGCGAAAGCGGCTTCCCTGGCGTTGGCGCAGGCGGCAAGCGCGCAGAAGAACGCGGCGCTCTCGGCAATGGCGCAGTCGCTGTTGGCGGCGGAAGCGGAAATTTTGGCGGCCAACCGGGCAGACTTGGCGGCGGCGGAGCAAAAGGGCGTCCGGCGTTCGATGCTTGACCGGCTGGCGCTCTCTGCGGCGCGCTTGCAGGATATGGCGGCGGGGCTTTTGGCGCTCCGCGAGCTGCCTGACCCGATCGGCGAGGAAATGCGGCGCTGGCGGGCGGCGGAGGATATCGAAATTATTCAGAAGCGGGTGCCGCTCGGCGTGGTCGGTATCATTTACGAAGCGCGTCCCAACGTGACGGCGGACGCGGCGGGTATCTCGCTGAAATGCGGCAACGCGGTGATCCTCAGGGGCGGCAGCGACGCTTTGCGCTCCAATCTTGCGGTGGGCGAGGCGCTGCGGCGCGGCGTTATGGCGGCGGGGCTGCCGGCGGACGCGGTGCAGGTGGTGGCCGACGGGGCGCGGGAAAGCGCCAATCAGCTGATGCACCTGAAGGAGTTTGTGGACGTGCTGGTGCCGCGGGGCGGCGCGGGGCTGATCCAAGCCGTGCTGCGCGAGGCTACCGTTCCGGTCATTGAAACGGGGGCGGGCAACTGCCATATTTATATTGAAAAAACGGCCAACGCGGACTGGGCGGAGCAAATTCTGCTGAACGCCAAGGTGCAGCGGCCGTCCGTCTGCAACGCGGCCGAAACCATGCTGATCGACCGGGAAATTGCGGCTGCATTGCTGCCCCGGCTGGTTTTGGCGCTGCAAAAGGCGGGCGTGGCGGTGCGCGGCTGCGCGGAAACCTGCGCGGTGCTGGCCAAGGCGGGTATCGCAGTGACCCCGGCCACCGAGGCAGATTTTGCCACGGAATATAACGATTTGATCATTGCCTGCAAGGTGGTGGGCGACTATAAAGAAGCCGCGGCGCACATCAACCGCTATGGCACGCGCCATTCCGAGTGTATCGTGACGGAGGACGCGGCGGCGGCGGCCTATTTTCAGGCGGCGGTGGACGCGGCGGCGGTTTACGTGAACGCCAGCACCCGTTTCACCGACGGTATGCAGTTCGGCTTTGGGGCGGAGATCGGTATCAGCACCCAGAAGCTGCACGCGCGCGGGCCGATGGGGCTGATCGCGATGACGACGTATAAATATTTGATCAACGGGCAGGGGCAGGTGCGCCCCTGATAAGATTTTGTGACAGTTTGCGGTTGTGAGGAGAGGGATAGAATGGGCGATCTGATTTTATTCGTGCTGCTGCTGATCGGCGTGCTGGACGGCTGGCGGCACGGCATTATCAAGCTTTTGGGCAACATCGGCGGGGTGCTGGTGGGCATTATGGTGGCGCGGCGTTTGACGCCGCTGCTGCTGCCGGCGCTGGCGGATAAGCTGGGGCTGGCGCTTTACGGCGCAACGGGCACCGAGCAAAGCCAGCTGATGGCGAGCTGGTTCTTCACCGAAACGGCGGCAGGCAGGCTGGCCGAGCTGGTGCTGTTCATTCTGCTGACGTCGATCGTGACCTGGCTGGTGCGTTTTTTGGTGAACGCGGCAGGCCGGGTGGTGAACGCCACACCGCTGGTGGGCTTCGTCAGCCGGGTGCTGGGCGCCTGCCTGGAGCTTTTTTTCTTTGCAGCGGTGCTTTACTTCATTTATAAATGGTTTTTGCCGTGGCTGATCGGCGTGGCGCCCGATCTGGCCGTGCTGAACACCATCTTCACCAGCTCCAAATACGTGCTGCCCGTGGTGCTGGATATCGGCTCGCTGGTGTGGGCGACTGCCGTGCAGGCGATCTCCGCCCAGGCGGCGCTGGCGTATCTGCCGGGAATTTGGCGCTGAACGGGGAGGGCATGGTATGTTATTCGGCGGCTATAAACCGGCCATGCTGGCCAAATGGCGCAAAAATCCCCCGGCGGCGGCGAGGCTGGCCAAATTTTGGCGGCAGATGAGCGAGGACGAGCGGGCGGAAGCGGCGGCCTGCGGCTGGGAGCAGCATTGGCCGGAGCAATGGCTTGACGCCATCCCTGACCCGGCGGCATATGAAATGCTGGCGGCTTTTTGGCCGTATGCGGCGGAGGAGGCGCGGAAACCGCTGCTGGCTGCCGCCGTGCGGCGGCTGGCGGGCGATGACAGGCAGCACACGCTGCTGCTGCGGCTGCTTGCCGAGCTGCATGATGAAGACACCCCGGGGCTGCTGCTGGCGGCGGCGTTAACTGACCCGGAAAAATATGACGTAAGTGAAGCGGCGGCGGTGCTTGAACCGTGGCGGGAAGCGTGCGGGGCGGTGCTGGCCGGGCGTTTCGGCAGTATGCCGGCGGCGGCGCGGCAGTGGGCGGTGCAGCTGGCCGGCGAGCTTAAATCTACCGGCACGGCGCGGGT
>CANQPG010000043.1 GCA_947625705.1 uncultured Peptococcaceae bacterium
GGGAAAAATTACACCGCAAAGGCACACTTTTTAATTTTTCCTCGGCTTTGTATCAAAATCTGCATGATTATATCAAGGTAATAAAGTCGCCAGCGTTAGCCTTTGTCACAGCCTCTTCCAAGGAGGTGTAACCCTTGTTGCCAATAGCGGCCACGCAGGTTTTTTCGTTAATGCCCAGCGTAAAGTTGCCAGTTCCATCGTCAACCAGCGTGCTGGCCTCAGGAATGAAAGTTGCAACAGAGGTGTTTTCCGAGAAAGTACCGCCGTTAATAACAGTCTCAGTGTTATTATCATACACCATGAGAACCTTACTCGTTTCCGTGGCAACAAACTTACCGCCGTTTACTGTAAGCTGCCCTTTGTCATTACCGTCATCATACTTACGATTGTACAGCACGGCAGTACTGTTCCCGGTATTGCCAAATTCACCGCCATTAATAGTTGCTTCATTAACATTAAAAATTACATGCTGCGTATTGTTAGCAAACGTGCCGTCCTCAATAACCAGAGTGGCTCCATCATCATTCTTAACGCTGTTAAGGCCACCGTCAAACGTGCCGCCATTGATAGTTAAGCTGGGATTGGCCTGCCCAACAGTCGAAACATAACCCTTTCTGGGGTCTGCTGAATTATTATAATCATAATAACCGTTGGCTACCAAGCTGGAGAAATGGCCAGTAGAGGTCACGCTTACACCAGCATTAATTTCCATTACGCCATGGTTCAGAATGTTGTAATAGCTGTTATTGCCAGAGTCATCAGTAGTATTCTCTGCTTCTCCACTCCGTGTATAACTGCCGCCATTCAGGGTAACCTCACCATTGTTGTAAATCGCCGCTCTCTGATGAGTAATATTGTCTACACAGCCACTCCCATCAATAATCAGAACGCCGCCTTTATTTACCGTAATGGTATCTAAACCCGCAGTGTTAGTAATTTTTTGATTGTTCAGCTTCAAAGTAACGGTTGCGCCATCGCAATAACGATAGACGAATTTACCGGCGCACTCAGGGTATAGGTTCCTGACTCCGTCAGCGTAATAACGCCGTCCACACTTGCGCCCGGCAGCGTTGTTGATGTCGCCTCCTCCGCCAGCGCCAATGACGGCAGCAGGCTGAACATCAAAACAACACTAAGCATTGATAATAGCTTTTTTTTCATTTTTTCCACTCCTTTAATATTAATTTATATCCCAATCGGATACTAATTATATTTTAACATATCCTAAAGGGATACACAATACAAATATGCAAAAATTTACTTGTCAAGAGGTGTAATATCATGATACTAGACTATGCAGCCATCGGGGTGCGTATTCGCCGTCTCCGCAAAGAACAGGGCTTAACGCAGCAGCAGCTGGCAGAAATGTCGCAGCAGGAGCCCTCAAACGTTTCCCACATCGAGCGCGGCGCGACGAAACTAAGTCTTCCCACCCTTGTCAGCATTGCCAACGCCCTGGGCGTAACGGCGGACGAACTGCTTTGTGACAGCATGGCCAACTCGCAGTCCGCCTATGAGCAGGAGGCCGTCAAGATCCTCGCGGGCTGCACCCAGCAGGAGCTGAAGATCATCACCGAAACCATGCGGACGCTGAAAGTTGAGCTGGACGCGCACAAAAAAAATTCCCCGGCCTAAGCCGAGGAATTTCTGTTGGCAATATTGCCGTCATATTAACCTTTCGATCAGTAATTCTCGCAGCGGATCTGGAAATACGCCTGCGGGTGCGCGCAAACCGGGCAAACCTGCGGCGCCGTTGCGCCGACGTGGATATGGCCGCAGTTCAGGCATATCCAGACTGTTTCGCCCGCGCGGGCAAAAACCTCTGCCTTTTCGATGTTGGCTAAAAGCTTGCGGTAACGCTCCTCATGCTCTTTCTCGATCTTGCCCACGCCCTCAAACAGAGCGGCAATATGCGGAAAGCCCTCTTCTTTGGCCGTCTTGGCAAACTCGGCGTACATCTGCGTCCATTCATAGTTTTCGCCCGCCGCCGCGTCTTTCAGGTTGGTCATGGTATCCGGTACGCTGCCCTCATGCAGCAGCTTGAACCACAATTTGGCGTGTTCCTTTTCGTTCCCCGCCGTCTCCTCAAAGATGTTGGCGATCTGCACATAGCCGTCTTTCTTGGCCTGCGCCGCATAATAGCGATACTTGGTGTGCGCCTGCGATTCGCCGGCAAACGCCGTCTGCAAATTCTGCTCGGTCTTGCTGCCTTTAAGCTCGCTCATGATGAGTTCCCTCCTTATTATATACGCAAAATTTTGCTAAAAAGAGCGCTTTTTGTTGCAAATCACTCTCATTAACATCATAAGTATAGCATACCGGCTAAATTTTGTCAATACGCAAGAGCGGTGAAAAATCGTCAAGATACCACATTTTGGCATTGATACGCGAGGCCAGCGCGTCCAGCTCGGTGTAGTCATAGGCAGGGTTGCGCATACACACCGCCGGGAAGCCCGCCGTAATTGCCGTGGCCAGCGCAGTGCGAGAGTCCTCAAACACCAGTGTGCGGGCGGGAACGCTCCCGAAGCGCCGTGCAGCCTCCAGAAAAATCTCCGGTCGGTCTTTGCCGTGCCCCACCTCCGGTGTGGTCAGGATAAACTGAAAGAACCCGCCGATACCGTGAGTTTCCAGTACCGTCTGAACCTGCGGCCGGTCGGTCATGGTGGCAATGCAGGCGGGTATATGCGCGCAGGAAAGCTGCTGCAAAAACTCCCGTGCGTGCGGCATCAGCGGAATATCCTCGGCGTAATGCCGGGTCATGGTGTCGCCCAGCTCGGCGTATACCTGCTCCGCCGTCTCGGAAAGCGGCGAATACTGCTCCGCCAAAAGCTCCGACGCCTGCCATAGATCGACCATGCCCAGCTGCACGTCCAAATCGGGCGGCACAGTCAGATCGCGCCGCAGGAACCAATCCTCGGGCAGCGTATGCCAATAGTGCATGGAGTCCACCAGCGTGCCGTCCATATCGAAAATAACCGCGTCAAAATTCCGCCAATTCGGCCAAGAGTTTGCCATATCCCTGCTCCTTACTGCAAAATTTACTCTAATTTTAACATATCCTGCGCCGTTTCTCAACGTCTAACTTTCCCCCCCTTGTGCCGGGGGCTTTTTTGTGTTAAAATAAATTATTATATATTTGGGAGGCAGAACCATGAGAGCAATCATCACCGTGCTGGGCAAGGACAACATGGGTATCATTTATAACGTTACCAAAATCGTTTCTTCTTACAGCGTGAACATTCTGGACATTTCGCAAACCATCATGAACAACGATATTTTCGCGATGATCATGCTGGTGGATACCGCCAAAATGCAGGGCGAATTCAAGGATCTGGCGGCTGATCTTCAGGCATACGGCGACGGGGCCGGCTATGCCATTCACGTGCAGCGTGAGGACGTTTTCAACGCCATGCACACGATTTAAGGAGGCCGCGCCATGACTAAGCTTGCACACAGCGATATTTTAGAGACTATTCATATGGTGGACGACCAGCACCTGGACGTCCGCACCATCACCATGGGCATATCCCTTTTGGACTGCGTCGGCGACGATATCAACACCGTCTGCCGCCGCGTCTATGACAAGATAACCGGCAAGGCGGCCAATCTGGTCAAATGCGGTGAGGATATCGAGCTGGAATACGGTATTCCCATCGTCAACAAGCGCATTTCCGTCACCCCCATTTCCCTGCTGGCCAACCCCTTTACGCCCGATGACTGCGTGAAGCTGGCCATCACGCTGGACAAGGCGGCCATGGCCACCGGCGTCAACTTTTTGGGCGGCTTTTCGGCGCTGGTACATAAGGGCTACACCAAGGGCGACCGCGCGCTGATCGCCGCGATCCCCGAGGCGCTGGCGCAGACCGAGCGCGTTTGCAGCTCCGTCAACATCGGCACCACCAAGGCCGGCATGAACATGGACGCCGTGCGCGAAATGGGTCAGGTCATCAAGCAGCTGGCCGAAAAAACCGCCGACCGCGCCGGCTTCGGCTGCGCCAAGCTGGTGGTGTTCTGCAACGCACCGGAGGATAACCCCTTTATGGCGGGCGCTTTCCACGGCGTGGGCGAACCGGAAACCGTCATCAACGTCGGCGTCTCCGGCCCCGGCGTGGTGAAATACGCGCTGGAGAAAGTGAAAGGCGCCGATTTCGGCACCGTCTCCGAAACCATCAAAAAAACCGCGTTCAAGGTGACGCGCATGGGGCAGCTGGTGGCTCAGGAGGCCAGCCGGCGGCTGAATACCGAGTTTGGTATCGTCGATTTATCGCTTGCCCCCACCCCCGCGGTGGGCGACAGCGTGGCGACTATTTTGGAGGAAATGGGTCTGGAATGTTGCGGCACCCACGGCACCACGGCGGCCCTCGCCCTGCTGAACGACGCGGTGAAAAAGGGCGGCGTGATGGCGACCTCTTACGTCGGCGGGCTTTCCGGCGCGTTTATCCCCGTCAGCGAGGACGCGGGCATGATCGCGGCGGCGGAAAAAGGCGTGCTGACGCTTGACAAGCTGGAAGCGATGACCTGTGTCTGCTCCGTCGGCCTGGATATGATCGTCGTTCCCGGCGACACCACCGCCGCCACCGTCTCCGCCATCATCGCGGACGAAGCGGCCATCGGCATGATCAACCAGAAAACCACCGCCGTGCGGCTGATCCCCGCCCCCGGTAAAAAAGTGGGCGACATGGTGGAATTCGGCGGCCTTTTGGGCAGCGGCCCCGTCCAGCCGGTGCATCAGGAAAGCAGCGAGGAATTTGTCGCCCGCGGCGGGCGTATTCCCGCGCCCATTCACTCGCTTAGGAACTAGTTTCTCCACCACCCCACACTCATGGATACCGCCAAAATTTCGGGCATTGATAAAACTTTCCACTACATGACCTGCGCAAATTTCGTGGAAAGTATTATCAATGCCCTCCAAAATCTGCAAAAGTTTGGGCTTAGATAATTTTTTTCGCGAAATTTAGCGCAGCAAAGCGGAGGTCATGAAGCGGAAAAATTTATCGGAGCCCTACGCACCTACGCTAGCGGGGCATTGATAAAACTTTCCACTCCATGACCTTCGCTAAATACGTGGAAAGTATTATCAATGCCCCGTCAAAAGCAATAATTAACCCGGCCAAGGTTCCCCACGGCCGGGTTTTGTTATGCCCATTTGCTATTGATAATCTTGTTGCAACTCCGCCCAGGGAATAAAGCCCGCCGCCGTCACCGCGCCGTAAATCAGAGGCGGCAGCTCCGGCGGCACATCGCCAAACGTGCAGGCCGCCAAAAGTGCCTCTGCCGCCGCTTTCGCCTGTTCCTCACTTTCGGCATAGACATGCGCCAACGATTCACCCGCCGCGATCTTATCGCCGCGCTGCTTGTCAAACCACACGCCCACCTGATAGTCGATCTTATCCTCCAGCTTGAGCCGCCCAGCGCCCAAATGCTGCACGATACCCGCCACCTGTGCCGCGTCCACCGCCTGCAAATAGCCGCCCCGCGGTACAGAAACCGCCAGCTGCGTTTTCGCCTGCAAAAAGCCGCCCTGCTCAAGTTTCGCGGTATCGCCGCCCTGCGCCTGAAGAAAGCGCAGGAATTTGTCCAGCCCGCGCCCGTCGTCCAATGCCTGCCCTGCCAAACGGAAACCGTCACGCCGCGTCGCCGCCAGCCCGGATAAATACAGCTGCTCGCCCGTCAGCGCCAGCGAGAGCAGCCGCAGATCGGGCACGCCATGCCCTTTAAGGGTTTCCGCCGCCTCCCAGACCTCCAGCGCATTACCCACCGCGCGCCCCAGCGGCGCTTCCATCGATGTGATCAGCGCGGCAATTTGCCGCCCCGCCTGCCGCCCCAGCTTCACCATCAGCTCGGCCAGCCTGACGGCGCTTTCGGCGTCCGGCATAAAAGCGCCGCGGCCGAATTTCACGTCCAGCACGATCACGTCAGCCCCGGCGGCAATTTTCTTCGACATCACGCTGGCGGCGATCAGCGGCAGCGAATCCACCGTGGCCGTCAGATCGCGCAGGGCGTAAAGCCGCTTATCCGCCGGGGTCAGGTTATTGCTCTGCGTCATCAGCACCAGGCGCTCCGCCTCTGCCTGGCGCCGCAGTTCCTTCGGCGAAAGCGTCAGCCGAAAGCCCGGCACGGCTTCCAGCTTATCCGCCGTGCCGCCCGTTTTGCCCAGGCTCCGCCCCGACATTTTCACAATAGTTAAACCGCAGGCCGCCGCCAGCGGCATGGCGATCAGCGTCGTTTTATCGCCCACGCCGCCGGTGGAGTGCTTGTCCGCCTTGCAGCCGGGAAGCCCGCTCAGATCCAGCACCTCGCCGGAGCGCACGATTGCGTCGGTCAGCAAAAACGTCTCATGCTCCGAAAGCCCCCGGAAGTAAATCGCCATCAAAAGCGCCGTCGTCTGGTAATCGGGGATCGAGCCGTCCAGCATGCCCCGCAGCCAAAATTCGATCTCCGCCGCGTCAAACTCGCCGCCGTCCCGCTTTTTGGCGATCAAATCAAACATCACAAAATCATGCCCGGCCATGCCCTACGCCTCCTCTTTAGCCAGCAGCGGCAGCAGGGACGTGCCGGTCAGCGTCGCCGCCGCGTCCAGATAATCGGTCACTGTCGCCCCCACGTCGGCAAAGGTAGGCCGAATTTGCAGATCGACCCCGGGCTTAAGCCCGTAGGCCAGCAGCGGCACATATTCCCGCGAGTGGTCGGTGGAGGGCGTCGTCGGATCGTTGCCGTGGTCGGCGGTGATCAGCAGCAGATCGCCGGGGGCAAGCTTGGCCAGCAGCCGCGGCAGGAATGCATCAAACTCCTGCAAGGCCGCCGCATAGCCCGCCACATTGTTGCGGTGGCCGTAAAGCATATCAAAATCCACCAAATTCGCCCAGATGAAGCCGGCCGGGTGCTTGTCCAGCGCGCTCAAAAGCTTCTCCATGCCGTCGGCGTTGCCGGTGGTGGGATAGCTGAAATCAATATTCTGATCGGCAAAAATATCGTGGATCTTGCCGATAGCCACGGTCGGTATGCCCGCCTGCTGCAAGCGCATGAACACGTTGCCCGCGGGCGGCAGCAGCGAAAAATCACGCCGGTTGGACGTCCGCTGAAAATCCCCCGGCTCGCCGACGAAAGGCCGCGCGATGACCCGCCCCACGCCGTGCTCGCCCACCAACAGTTCGCGCGCGATACGGCACATCTCATACAGGCGGTTAAGCGGAATGACCTCCTCGTGCGCCGCGATCTGGAACACACTGTCCGCCGATGTGTAGACGATGGGGTAGCCGGTGCGCAGGTGCCGCCCGCCCAGCTCCTGAATAATGACCGTCCCGGAAGCCACCACGTTGCCCAGCGTTTTGCGGCCGATCCGCCGCTCAAATTCTGCGATCAAATCGGGCGGAAAGCCGTTCGGGTAAGTGGGGAGAGGCCGCGTCACCGGAGTACCGGCCAGTTCCCAATGCCCGGCGGTGGTATCCTTGCCGCAGGAGACCTCATGCAGCCGGCCAAACGCAGCCGCAGGCTCTGCCGCCGGGGGAACGCCATCAAGCGGCAGAATATTGCCCAGCCCCAGCCGCGCCAGATTGGGCAAACTGAAACCAGCAGTCTGCGCCGCGATATGCCCCAATGTGTTGCTGCCGGCGTCGCCGTAAGCCGCCGCGTCCGGTGCTTCGCCCGCGCCCACGCTGTCCAGCACGATCATCACGATCCGTTTGTTTTCCGCGTTCATAATTACGCACCCCTCTCGCCCGTATTTTACTTTTTATGGAAGTATTCGCGAGCCCGCCCCAAACTCCTGCCGGGGAAGGTACGACAATTATGCCCGCCTGTTCATATTTAATACGGTATGACCTCTAACTGCTCCCCGAAGAAAACCGCGCGCAGGCTTTGCAAAAAACCCGCCTTTTCCGCTTCGGCCTGCTCGGCAGGCTCGGTAGTTTCTGTCGGCTCGGTCTCTGCCTGCTCAGCCGCCGTCGGTTCCGTCGGCTCCGTCTGATCGGTCGGTTCTGTCGGTTCTGCCGGCTCCGCTGCCGTTTGTTCGGACGGTTCAGTCTGTTCGGACGGCGCAGCCTGTTCGGTCGGCTGCCCTGCCGCGTCCTCGCCGATAGCCTCACCGGAGGCAAACAGGCTCATCGCCCCCACGCCGGAAAGCGTAAAATATATCCCCGGCACCACCACCCCCAACAGCAGTATCAGTGCCGCCGCCGAAAACAGCTTCTTCAGCTTGCGTTTGGGCTTGGTTATCGTAAACATGATCATCTTGCACACTCCCCTTTCCTGCTAAAGCATATTGCCCCGCGCACAAAAAAATGAGCGGCGCAAAGCGAAACCACTCATTTTTCTGCATGAAAAATTAAATTTGGGTAGGGAGTATATTTACAGCAAGCTGCTCAGTTGACCCCGCAGAATCAGATAACCTTTTCGCCGATACGCAGACGGTCGGCCACCATGGCGATAAATTCGCTGTTGGTCGGCTTGCCGCGATCCATGTTGACGGTGTAGCCGAAAAAGCGGTTCATCATTTCCACATTGCCGCGATCCCACGCGAGCTCGATGGCGTGGCGGATAGCACGCTCCACACGGCTGGCAGTGGTGTCATATTTCTCTGCGATCAGCGGATAAAGCTCTTTCGTCACCGCACCCAGCAGGTTCATCTCGTCCACCACCAGAATGATCGCGTCGCGCAGATACTGATAGCCTTTCACATGCGCGGGCACGCCCATCTGCTGGATAACGCGCGTCACTTCCACGTCCAGATTGCGCACGACCGGCGTATACGTTTTGACCTCATGGCCGCCCTTGCCGCACAAAGCGATAATGCGGTTGGTCAGCACCTGAAAATCGATCGGCTTCATCAAAAAGGCTTTCGCGCCCAAGTCCATTGCCTCGCGCACCAATTCGTCCTGCCCGAGGCCGGACATTACGATGGCTTTCGGCGGCTCGCCCACCTGCTTTTCTTCCAGCGCTTCCAGCACGCCGACGCCGTCAATGCGCGGCATCACCAGATCCAGCACCACGCAGTCCGGTTTCAGCTCCAGTATTTTTTCCAGCGCCTGTTCGCCGTTATACGTCACCGCGCAGAGGTCGATCTGCTCATGCCCGGCATAAAACGTCTGGATCTGGTCGCAAAGAGCCCGGTTATCATCAGCCAGCAACACCTTGATTTTGTTTTTCAATTTCTCACCCATGTCAAAACCCTTCCTTTTCCCATTTTGCCCGGCAGAGAGCGCCCGCCGCCGAGCCGTTTTAATTTTTGGCAGAATAATAAAATAATTTGAAGATTAATCTTGTAATAAAGTTTTCGACAGGCCTTTTATCTTTCCTTTTTTGTATTCTTTTAAAAAACTGCCTTATTCCCCTTAAATTCGACTTTTTTTGACAATCATTCAGTAAACGAGCCTTATCTCGGCAGGTTTCCGCCGAAAAACCACTATTCCGCGCGACAAATTCTGCGTTTTCGGCAAAACTTATCAAATTATTATCCACAATCTAAGGCTTCAACACGGCTCGTCAACGCTCGTCTCAAGGTATTTTATGCCGTCAAAATGCCTGTTTCCTCTGCAAAATCCGGCGGTTTTCCACAAGCAGTTTTCGCGTCTTTGCCGCTATAAGCTATGTAGGGAGGCGCATTGCCTCCCTTGCCCGCTTACAGGCTCAAAGCCTCGTCCAGCATCCATTCGGCAAAACAGCCATAGCCCGAGGCGCCGTCGTTGACAAAAACATGCGTCACCGCGCCCACCAGCTTGCCGTCCTGAATGATCGGGCTGCCGGACATGCCCTGCACGATACCGCCTGCCGCGGCCAGCAGGCGCTCGTCCGTCACCTTGATCACCATGCCCTTGTCGGCGGTGTGCTTCTGCGGCATAACGCGCTCAATTTCCACCGCAAATTCCGCCAGCTCCTCGCCCTCCAAAACCGTCACGATGGTGGCGGGGCCGGGCTTCACCTCGTCCGCTTGCGCCACCGGCAGCGGCTCGGGATACAGCGAGTTTTCCGGTTGCTGTTCCAATTTACCGTAGATACCCAGCTCGCAGTTTTTCAAAATGGTGCCGTTTAAGTGCGTCTCGTCAAAAACGCCCACTTTCTCGCCCGGCTCGCCCTCGCGGCTGCTCTCCACATACTGCACGTCCGCCGCCAAAACGCGGCCGTAACCGTTAGCGCCGGCGGCTCCGGCCTCGTCGATCTGGTGCCCCAGCGCGGCATAATTGCCGCTTTGCGGGTCATAAAACGTCAGCGTGCCGATACCCGCGTTGGCGTCGCGGATATAAAGCCCCAGGCGATACGTGTCCGTCTCGGCGCAGAGCTTCGGCTCAACCGTGAGCTGCATTTCACGCCCGTCGCGCTTCAGCGTCAGCTCGATCGTTTCGCCCTCTGCCGCCAATTCGTTCACCAGATCAGCCACTTCCTGATTATAGCTGACGGGGCGGCCGTTGATGGCCAGCAGCTTATCCTCCAGCTTCACCCCGGCCTCCTTGGCAGGATAGACCTCAGTGCCGTCGGCGAGCTGCACCGGCGTAAAGCCCACCACCACTGCGCCTTCGCTTTTCAGCACAATGCCCAGCGACTGCCCGCCCACCAACACGTCATACGCATAAGCGGGCGCGGCCAGCAGCATAATAGAAACAAAAAGCAGCGCGTAGATCAGCCGTTTGCCGCTATCAGCCGCATATTTGGCAATTTTTGGCAAAATCAAACACCTCCTTAAAGCATTTAGAGTTGCGTTCAAAGGCCGCCGGCGGCGCTTCGCCCGCGGCCTCACCATTTACCTTAACCAGAGCAAGCAGCCTTTATCCCGGAGAAAATCCAGCAAAGCTATGCAAAATTACCACCCCGCCAAGCGGCGCGAAACGGCGGCAATTTGGCAAAAAAATTTCCGGCTGAAATAGCAATCTCACCCGGAAAAACCAATTTTGTTTTGGCAAATTTATGTAATTTTTTTACTGCTTTTTCAGCTTGGCGCCCGCCGCGATCAGCTCCGCCGCCTGCTGCCGCGTGGTAGCCGTAACCTGGCCGCCCGCCAGCATACGGCTGATCTCCGCCACCTTTTCGTCGGGAGAAAGCGCCGCAACCTCCGTCACCGTGCGCCCGCCGGCCTCGTGCTTGGCCACCAGCAGGTTGTTATCCGCATAGGCCGCCAGCACCGGCGCGTGCGTCACGCAGATCGCCTGCGCCGTTCCCGCCACCTGCACAGAGCCCGGCAAAGAGCGCGGCGTCTGCACGGCATGCGGCGCAACTGTCGAGCGGGATATTTCCCCCGCCCACTCCTTTGGGCAGGACGGCGTCTGCACGGCATGCGGATATGTGGAGGGAATGACCTTCACGCTGAAAGGAGAGGAATACAGCATCACGGCATATGAGGGAGACAGCGCATCTTTGAAGATCCCCGCGGCGTATCAGGGCAAGCCCGTCAC
>CANQPG010000044.1 GCA_947625705.1 uncultured Peptococcaceae bacterium
AGCACCGGGGGTTCTTCCACCACCGGGGGTTCCTCCACCACCGGGGGTTCCTCCACCACCGGGGGTTCCTCCACCACCGGGGGTTCCTCCACTACCGGGGGCTCTTCCACTACCGAGGGCTCTTCCACTACCGGGGGCTCCTCCACCACCGGGGTATCGCCCTCTGCCGGGGTTTCGCCCTCAGCCGGGGTGTCGCCCTCTGCCGGGGTGTCGTCCTCTGCCGGGGTTGCTTCGCCCTCCGTGGGCTCCGTCACATCACTAACATCGCTAATATCACCAGTATCAGTCGTCTCTTCCACAGCGGCCGCAGGTATATCCTCCGCCCAAACCGCCGTCGGCAGCTGGCAGAACAGCAGCGAGAACATCAGCAAAAAGCTGATGACCCGTGACGCCCGCTTGCTGCCCAGAATTTGCTTCATCATCAACAATCGCACCTTTCTTAATCAAAACTAATCAGTTACAACGAATTACCGGTCAAATGTCTAACCTCCCCTCGCATTAAAAGTGTGTATATAAAAGCAAATAACTTTTATTCCTCCGGCATAACAATGTAGATCTTGCCCGTTTCCGGGTCTTTATAGGCCGTGCCCTGGTTTTGCAGCGTTTCGGAAATATCGCCGTTCTCGATCGCCTGCTCCACATCGGTGACTTCTTTCAGTTCGCTTTCATCAATGATATCCTGCACCTTGGAGAGATCGACGTTCCAGAACGTCACGATCGCTATCATCAGGCCGCAGGCGAACACCAAAATCACGTCCACCAGATTAGCAAGGCCGCTCATCGGGTCATAATCCTCGGCAAAGGCGCTGCGGCGGGTAAGTCGTCTGTTATTTAACATTGCCGAACCTCGCCTCCACAATATATTCCATCACCGCTTCCAGCCCTTGCAGATAATCGTCATACCAGCCCTTGCGGATCTTGGCGATAACGCTGCACACCGCCGCGCTGATCACGCCCGCCACCGTGGTATCAAACGCCACGCCAAGCGATTCTGCCAACGCCGCCGTATCGCCGCGCCCGAGAGCCACAATACCCGGCCCCAGCGGGATCAGCGTACCCAGCAGGCCGAACATCGGCCCCAGCTTCATCACCAGGTCGGTCGCCAGCAGCGCCTTTTGATAGCGCTGCTCCTCTTCGCCCCAAAGCCGCGACGCCAGCACCTCAAGCTCGGCTCGGTTCAACTCCGGACGGTTCAGCAGCTGCGCCAGCGCCTGCTTCTGACGCTTGGGGAGATCGCTTTGGGCAATGACCTGCGCCGCCCCCGCATAGCCCGCCGTGTGCAGTTCGTTCAGCAGACGCGGGATATCCTTGCAGCGTTTGCGCCGCTCCAGCCAGTATTCCACCAGCACGTCGCCGATCTGCCAAACGCTGACCACGATCAAAATAAACAACACGATCAGCACCGGGTTCAAAATCGCCTGGCTCACGGTGTGCAGCACCGTACTTAAAGTAAACTCTTCCATCATTTCTCTCCTTTTGACTTTTTTTGACTTCTTTTTCGGCATAATAAAAACGGCAGCTTTTACGCTACCGTTTTGCGACAGGCTTTGGGCAATAAAAAAGCGGCAGTTGGTTAACCGCCGCTTTTGCAAGCCCAAAAAAGTTTTGATGCAGACATCAAAGCTCGTTTCGTAGGTCTTCTGACTTGTATGTTCAGGCAATATGCTTGCCAACGCTCCGATACAACCTTCCCGGTCGAGCCATTACAGCAGCCAGTGGTTCGCTTTCGCGCTGAGTAAAGGAGCTCCATACTCACAGCTAGTGAATCCGCCATGCCCGGCATGACGAAAACCTGTCCGGGATTTTCACCCGATTCCCTTGTTCAGCAGGAACAAGAATACGTGTCCGGCGGTATCAAAACCACCGGGTCGCGTATGTGCCACAAAAGTCGGAGCAATTAATATGTTGGAAAAATCATATTTTCCCATTTGTGATTTATGCATTGATTATACTGCCTTTGAGCGGAAAAGTCAACATATTTATCCAAATACCGCATTTCCCGGCAAAACGCGGGCAGTTTTGGCGCCGGCGCTTGCTATTTTTTCATAAAATACTTATAATAGTAGCTAAACAGATTTTTCTTTAAGGAGGCATAAATCATGCAAGCAGCAGAAATTAAAAAAGTTACCTGTATCGGCGCGGGCGTTATCGGTTACAGCTGGGCGCTCTATTTTGCGCTGAAAGATTTGTCCGTCACGGTCTATGACGTTAAGCAGGAGGCGCTTACGCTGACCGAACAGCGTATCGGCGAAAGCCTTGCCGCACTGGTGAAAAACGGCGTGGTGAAAGACGCGGAAACCGCCGACATCATGGGGCGTATCAACTACACCACCGCGATGGAACAGGCCGCCGGGGAAGCTCAGTTCATCATCGAATCCGGCCCGGAAAATTACGATATCAAGCGGCAGATCGTGCGCGAGGCCGAGGAGTTCTGCGGCGCGGAGACTATCTTCGCCAGCTCCACCTCCGGCCTGCTGATCTCGGAGATCGCCCGGGACGCCAAGCACCCGGAACGCTTTATCGGCGCACACCCCTATAACCCGCCGCATTTGATCCCGCTGGTGGAAATTTCGCGCGGCGAAAAAACCACCGACGAAGTTATCCAAACCGCCAAGCAGTTTTTTACGCTGATCGGCAAGGAACCCGTCGTGCTGCAAAAGGAGGCGCTGGGCTTTATCTGCAACCGTATTCAGATGGCGCTGTACCGCGAGGTCTGCGATCTGGTCATGCGCGGCGTCTGCACGGTGGAGGACGCAGATAAGGCCGTAACGTTCGGCCCCGGGCTGCGCTGGGGCATTATGGGGCCATCGCTGGTGTTCCATCTGGGCGGCGGCCAGGGCGGTATCGACGGCATTATGCAGCATTTGAAGCCCTCGATCGACCTTTGGCTTAAGGATATGGCCGATTTTAAAGAGTTCCCGGCGGAATTCGGCGCCACTGCCCGCGCCGGCGTGGAGGAGGAGCTGCAAAACCGCCCCGCCGCCATCGGCAATGACGCGGCCAGCCTGGCCGAATACCGCGATAAAATGCTGATCGAAATGCTGAAGCTGCACGGCAAGCTGTAATTAATTAAGGAGAGGAAACCATGACTATACCAACCGAATATCCCAGCCGTGACGCGGCTTGGGAGCTTTTGACCAAATACAATCAGGACCCGTTTCATCTGCGCCACGCCGTGACGGTGGAGGGCGTTATGCGCTATTTTGCGAATGATCTGGGCTATGCCGACGAGGCGGATTTCTGGGCGCTGGTGGGTCTGCTGCACGATTTGGATTTTGAGCAGTACCCCGAGCAGCACTGCGTCAAAACCGAGGAAATACTGCGGGCAGAAAACTACCCGGAAGAGCTGATCCACGCCGTGGTCTCGCACGGCTATAACCTGACGGTGGACGTGAAACCGGAGCATGAGATGGAAAAGGTGCTTTACGCCACCGACGAGCTGACCGGCCTGATCGGCGCTGTGGCCATCATGCGCCCCTCCAAAAGCGTGCAGGATATGGAGCTGAAATCGGTGAAAAAGAAGTTCAAAACCACCAGCTTTGCCGCGGGCTGCTCGCGCGAGGTCATTCAGGCCGGGGCGGATATGCTGGGCTGGCCGCTGGACGACCTGATCAGCCGGACGATCCTCGCCATGCGCTCCTGCGAGGAGGAGTACAGCAAGTTCTGATCGAATCTTTCAGGCGCTTGTCTGGGCTTTATGGTCACGAAGCAAATATTTTTGCACCAGTAGTAACTCATAGTTGGTTAGAGAAACAGCAGCGCCCGCCATTTAGGCGGGCGTTTTTGTATTTAAGCATTAATTTTAGCAATCATCGCGTTGCAAAGCTCGTCCAACTGGACGTTCACCTGCGCCGTCGGTACGGAACGTATCGTCACCTGCGGCTCCAATAGCTCCAGCCCCGGCATATCCTCCAGCAGCTGGCGCATGGTCTTTAAGGCGCTGGGCGCCCACGAGCCGTTCTCCACCAGGCCGACCGTGCGGTTACGGTAGCCTTGCGCTTTCAGGCGTGCCAGAAACTGCGCCATCGGCGGAAAAAGCCCGGCGTTATAACTGCTGGCCGCGAGCAACAGGCCGCTGTAACGGAACGCGTCCGCCACCGCCGCCGCCCAATCATCGCGCGTCAGGTCATACGCCGCGACGCTGACGCCGCCCGCGCGGAGCTTCTCCACCATCTGCTGTGCGGCCTTGGCCGTGTTGCCGTGGATCGAAGCATATGCCACCAGCACCCCCGCTTCCTCCGGCTGATAACTGCTCCACACGTTGTATTTATCCAGCGCCAAAGCAATCGCGTCGCCCGCCAAAACGGGGCCGTGCAGCGGGCAGATGTAATTGATAGCCAGCGCCGCTGCCTTTTTCAGCAGCGTCTGCACCGGCGCGCCGAATTTGCCCACGATGTTGATATAATAGCGCCGCGCCTCGTCCAGCCAGGGGGCGGCAGGATCGGTATCACCGAACCGCCCGAAAGCGTCGGCAGAAAACAGCGCCCCCGCCGCCGCGTCATACGTTACCATGACCTCCGGCCAATGTACCATCGGCGCCATATAAAACGTGAGCGTATGCGCGCCCAGCGAGAGCGTGTCGCCCTCCTTAACCAGCAGCTTCCGCGCGCCGTAATCCTGCCCGGTGAACTGCGCCAACATCAGGAAAGTGGCGTTGTTGCCCACCAGCCGCATATCGGGGTAAAGCTCGGCCAGGCGGGCAATACCCGCGCTGTGGTCGGGCTCCATATGCTGAATGATCAGATAATCCACCGGCCGCCCGGCCAGAGCAGTTTCCAGCTTGGCCAGCCATTCGTCCGTCTTGCGGGCGTCCACGGTGTCCAGCACCGCTGTTTGCTCGTCCAAAATCACGTAGGAGTTATACGCCATGCCCTGCGGCACGGCGTACTGGCTCTCAAACAAATCCAAGTCCGCGTCATAGCAGCCGATATAAGTAATGTCCTGCATCAAAGTCAATCCTTTCCCATCAGTTTTGGCACAGCCCCGGGCAGGCCGCGCAGCCGCCGCGCGCCGTCTCCCGAAGCTCCGCGGGGAGGCTCCTCCCCACCTGATACATAATGGCCAGCATATCATCAAACGGAATATGCTGCTTAATGCCGGCGAGCGCCATCTCCGCCGCCGCCAAAGCATTGGCCACCCCGGCGGCGTTGCGGTTCTGGCAGGGGTATTCCACCAGGCCGCCCACCGGGTCACAGACCAGCCCCAGCATATTCATCAGCACGGTGCTGGCAGCGTCCAGCGATTGCGCGGGCGTGCCGCCCAGCAGCTCCACCGCCGCGGAAGCAGCCATCGCTGCCGCCACGCCGACCTCCGCCTGGCAGCCGCCCACCGCGCCTGCCACGGTGGCGTTCTGCATTGCCAGATAACCCACCGCGCCCGCGTTAAACAGGCCGTCTAACAGCTGTTCGTCGGTAAAATCATAAACCTCGGCGAGAGCCAGCAGCAGCCCCGGCACCACGCCCGCCGAACCCGCCGTGGGCGCGGCCACGATTAGCCCCATTGAAGCGTTGACCTCCATCACCGCCATCGCGTGCGTCATCGCCCGGGAAAGTACCGCACCGCAAATGCTCAGGCCGGAAGCCCGCCGCTCCAACAGCTTCTTCGCCTCGCCGCCGATCAGCCCGCCCATCGACTTTTGGGGGTTATCCAACGGCTGGTGCGCCGCCTCCCGCATGATTGCGAGCGCCCGCCGCATGCGCTGCTCCACCGCCGCCGGTTCCGCCCCGGCGAGGTCACATTCGCGCCGGCGCATAACCTCGGATATCGGCAGATTATGCTGCCCGCACAACGTCAGCAGTTCTTTAGCAGAAGTAAAATCCATGCCCGCCCCTCCTTGATCATGCCTGCACTATTATCGCGTCATCAACACCGTGGTGCGCCCGAAGCTCCTGGATAATATCCGGCGGCAGCTGCTCGTCCGTCTCCACAATGGTGTATGCCGTGCCGCCCTTGCCGTCGCGGAACAGGTGCATAAAGGCAATGTTAACGCTGCGGCGGCTTACCGCCTCGGTAATATACGCCACCATGCCGGGGATATCCCGCTGCACGACGATCAGCGAACAGTATTCGCCGGTAAACTCGATTTTCACGCCGTTCATGCGCACCATGCGAACCGCGCCGCCGCCGATAGACTCGCCACGCACGATGAGCGTTTTGCCCGCCGCGTTGGTCATCGCGATATCCACCGTGTTGGGGTGAACGTCAGTCTCGGTGAAGTTGGGGATAAAGCTGTATTTAAGCCCCGCCGCGTCCGCGATCGCAAAGGAATCGCGGATACGCACGTCGTCGGTGGCAAAGCCCATAATGCCGCCCAGAAGCGCCCTATCCGTGCCGTGGCCGTGATATGTCTCGGCGAAAGAGCCGTATAGTGTAAATTCCACCCGGGCGAGCGGCGGCTCCAACATCTGGCGCGCCAGCCGCGCCACGTTCACCGCGCCGGCGGTATGCGAGCTGGAAGGGCCGATCATATTCGGCCCCAAAACGTCAAAAACACTGATAAATGACATAATGCCCTGCCCCCTTGTCGGTTATTATTTTGGCAGCTTGCCCTGCTTTTCGGCGTATGCCAAAAGGTCTTTTAGCCCCGCCGCCGCGCCGCGCATATGCTCCCGCCCCAGCGTGCAGATGACCTGCTCCGCGCCGTCGATCAGCGAGCGCATTTCAGCCAGTTTATCTTCGGTCAGCGCCGCAAAGGCGGGAACACTCACCAGCCGCGCCGCCAGCGCCCTGGCCGTGGGATAATCGAGGTCGTTCTGCCAGAGAACGCCCGCGGCAAACGGCTGCCCCTGACGCTGCAAGCGACGGAACAGGCTCGTCCCCGTGCCGCCCCCGGCAATGACGACGATTTTGGGCTCGCCCGCCGCAGCAGGCAGCTCCATATCGCCGGTCAGCTCGTCATAGCTGCCCACCGTCATCTGATAAAGCTGCGGGATATAGCCTGCGGTGAAAATCTCCTCCGGTGTGCCGAAGCGCTCCACCTTATCGCCGCGCACGCAGGCAATTTTATCGGAAATGCGCCCGGCCAGATCAAGCTCGTGCAGCGACATGATCACCGAAAGCTGCCGGGTGCGCGACATATTCTGCAATATCGCCAGAAACTCCAGCTTATAGCGGATATCCAGAAACGAGGTCGGCTCGTCCAGCACGATGATGTCCGGCTGCTGGCAGATGGCGCGCGCCAGCATCACCCGCTGCTTCTGGCCGTCGCTGGTTTGGGCAAAATCGCGATCGGCCAGCTCGGTGATATGCACCAGACGCATGGACTCCTCCACGATATCCCAATCGCTCTTGGAGAGGCGGCCGAAATTCCCGGTGTAGGGATAACGCCCGGTGGCCACGATGTCGCGGCAGGTCATCAGCTCCGGTTTCACACGCTCCGTCAGCACCACGGATAGCTTCTGCGCCAGCTCATGCCGGCTTAGCTTTGTGGTCTCCTTGTCGTCCAGCCAGACCACGCCGCAGATCGGCTCCAGCTGCTGGATAATGCTGCGCAGAATGGTGGTTTTGCCCGCGCCGTTCGGGCCGATCAGCGTCAAAATCTCGCCCTTTTGGAGGGTCAGCCGGATATTTTTGATCAGCGGCACCCCGTTATAGCCCACCGTCAGCTGATCGGTATAAAAATAGTAGTTATCCATATATGTTCACCCAAGCGTTATTTTTCCTTCTGGCGGCGGATCATCACGTATATCACCACCGGCGCGCCCAGCATGGCCGTCACCGTGCTGATGGAAAGCTCGGTGGGGGCGAACATGGTGCGCGCCAGCAGATCGCAGAGCAGGCAGAACGTCGCGCCGCCCAAAAAGCAGGCCGGCACCATCAAAAGCGGCTGCGCCGTGCCGAACAGGCTTTTCACCAAATGCGGCACCGCAATGCCGACAAACGAGACGGGCCCGGCAAACGCCGTCACCGCGGCGGCCAGCACGCTGGAGAGTATCACCAGCACAATACGGAAAAGGCGGACGTTCAGCCCCATGTTCTGCGCGTAGGCCTCGCCCATCTGGTAGGCGCTGATCGGCTTACTGAGCAGGAACACGCAGAGCGTCGCCACACCCACCACGACCGCCATGATCGCCACGTTATCCCAGCTTATGCCCGAGAAGCTGCCGAGAGACCAGTTATGCAGGTTCACGATATCGGAGTCATCGGCAAAAGTGACGACGAAATCCGTGACCGCCGAGCAGATATAGCCGATCATCACGCCGCTGACGATCAGCATCGACATCTGGTTGATGACGCGCGACATCAGCACCACAAACCCCATGCAGACCATCGCGCCGACAAACGCGGCCAATATCAGCAGCCAGGAGCTGACCTGGCGCGAATAGCCCAGCGCCGCCACCATCACCAGCGCCACCACCAGCTTGGCGCCGGACGAAATGCCCAGCGTAAACGGGCTGGCGATCGGGTTGTGGAAGAACGTTTGCAGCAGATAACCGGAAAGCGCCAGGGCACCGCCCAAAATGACGGCGGCCAGCGCCCGGGGCGCGCGGATATCCAGCACGATGTCGGCATAGGTGCTGCTAGCGCCTGCGCCGCCCGCCGCGCTCTCTGCGCCGGTTATGCTGTGAAAAATACCGGCCAGCGCACTTTTGATGATGTCCAGCGTATCGGAGAGCGGTATGTTCACGCTGCCGATACAGATATTCAGCGCCAGAAACACCGCCACCAGCACCAGCAGTATCACGAACGCCGCGCCGTATCTTTTTCCCTTGCTCATTTGCTTCACTCCAGCTGATAAATATACGTCATGCCGTCCGTCTCGCCGGCCAGCACGCGGTTGATATCCGAAATGAACGTGCCCAGCTCCATCGTCGCCTGATAGAGGTTTTTGGTAGTGCAGAAAACATTGCCCTGCTGCACGGCGCGGAATTTCTCCAGCAGCGGGCTTTTGGCCGTCAGCTCGGAGAGGTCGTTCAGCTCGCCGTCGATGGTGCTGTTATAGATGATGTAATCGGCGTCTTTGGCCTGGGCGTAAAAATCCTCCATCTGCATGGTGACGGTGGAGGCCGTCGCGTCTTTCGCTCCCAGATCCTCGAAGATGTATTTGCCGCCCGCCATCTCGATCATTTTGGGTATGTAATCGGTGGTGCTGCGGACGTTCACCTCGCCGTTGACGTTGATATAGAAAAACGCCACCGTTTTGCCGGTCGGCTCCGCTTGGCTTATCGCCTCAAACGCCGCCTGCTCGGCGAGAAAAGCCGCCTCGGCTTCCGCTTCATGCCCCGTCAGCAGGCCGTAGAGCTTAACCCATTCCGTCCGCCCCAGCGGATTATCCTCATAGCTGGAATAATCGATCAGCACGGGGATACCGAACTTCTCCAGCTGCTCTTTCACCTCCGGGTTGTGGTAGATCATGGTGTTTTCCACCGCCAGCCCACAGCCCTCGGTCAATATCTGCTCGTAATCCGGCGTGGAATGTTTGCCCGCGAACAGGATCTCCCCCGCCTCCATCGCCTCCCGCGCCGGCTGCACATACCAGGCGGAAGCCTGCAAAGCGCTGAAGCGCACGCTGTCCAGCGCGTCGATCGCCGCGAACATATCCATCACGGCAGAGGCGGCAATATAAATATTATCCAGCGGCTGATACAGCGGCACGATATCCGCCGGGAGCCCCTCGGGAAGCGCCGCCCCCTCGGGTATCACCAGATACCTGTCCTGGGTGGAAACGGTGATAAGCGCATAGCCGCCCGCGTAACGATCCACGGCAAATTCCGCGGCATAAGCCAGCGGCATACTGCTTTCATACGTCAAATCGGGGCTGATATCCGTCTCCCGCTCCGCCAATGTGAACGGCTGCTCGCCGCCCGCGCAGGCGGTAAGCGTTGCCAGCAGCAGAGCCGCCCCAAGCAGCGTCACAAACTTCTTCAACATAACATTCTTCCTCTATTTGGTCTTTTTCCGCCGGGTATAAGCGAACACCAGCACCACCAGCGCCAGGCAGAGAACGCCGTAAAGGTACGTCAGCTGCCGCCCGGAGCTGATACTGGCGCTGTCAAACACCAGCATATATTCGATCTCATGCGGGGCGCTCATCGCGGTGGTATCGGCGAGAACGGCTACCGGCTCGTCCCACGCCGTTACCGGCAGCTCAAACACCGAATTTTCCTCACCTGCCAGCGGCAGATACTGCTCGCCGTCCAGCTTCATGTAATCGTAATTATGGCTGCTCCATTCAATGCGGGCGATAGCTTCGCCGTTTTGCACCACCAGCCGCGTGGGCGAAGCGATAGTTGCCCGCCCCGTGCCGCCGGCAAGCTCCACCGCCACCGTGTATTCGCCGTCCGCCAGATCCGGCGGCGCCGCCAGGCACAGCGTCGGCAGCAGCATCAGCAGCAGAAAAGCCGTCATCAGGCATAATTTTTGCTTCATAATAGGTTCCTTTCAGGTTACATCGACGGTATAGCAACAGTATAACAGAATTTGGCTGTAAATACAAATCTGCCCCCGCCTTTTTCCAGCAGGGGCAAGATTTAATTTTACGTTTGTCTATTCCTCTACCTTTTCCGGGTTGGAGACGCTGACCTTGTGGTCATACCACGTGCCTTTGGTGCCGATAAGCGCCAGGTCAAATTCCTCGTCCAGCGCGGGCACGGGCACGTCAAAGCCATGTACCTCCTCCGACATGCCGTCGCTGTAAGTCACGGTATCCACCGTGGGCTGCAAAAGCTCCGCGCCCTCTTTCTCGGCGTCTTCCGCCAGGCCGGGGTAAAGGTTCTGCACACTCTTGGAGGGCAAAGAGATATGAATTACCATCTCGCCGTCTTTGACCGTCAGCGTGCCTTTGCCGTCACAGGCCTCGTTCGCATGAAACATTGAGCTGTCGGTGTTGAAATCGGCGGTATACACGCCGTCTTCCAGCGCATTGGCAGCAGGTTCATCGCCACCGCCGCAGCCAGCCAGCAGCGCCGCAGCCGCCAACATCACCAGAGCGAGAATAAGCCATTTGTTTTTCATCTTTACCAACTCCAATTATGTATTTTTTTTATTCGCCGATCGCCGCGGCGGCATGCGCCACATACAGCGCCTGAATGGCCGGGATACGGCCCAGACCCGCGATCTGCGTGTCAACGCTGGTGAACTTACCGGAAGCGTTGAACATGCTCTTCCAGGAATCCGGCTCGTCGCCCGCCATATCGTTGCTGGCATGGTCGCCCGCCACCACCATCAGCGGACGCAGCACAACTTTCTGATAACCCGCAGCAGCCACCTTGTCAATAACGGCTTCGCAGGCGGTATCTTCCGGTTCGCCCTCAACGGTGCCGATGAACACGTTGAGGGCGAACCGGAAGATACCGC
>CANQPG010000045.1 GCA_947625705.1 uncultured Peptococcaceae bacterium
CAGCGTGACGTGGTCGCCTTCGATACCCTGAACGCGCCCGATAAACACGCCCCGGTTGTTGGGACGTTCGAAACTCATCATCGCATTATCGCGATCGCCGCTCAGATAGGCCGTCGTGAACCCACGGGAAAATGCCTCTTCGAGAATCCGGTGATCCTCTTCGGAAACACCTTCTGCCACGGTTTCGTTTTCGCTCGCAGCTTCGATTTCGGCCACGTCTTCACTTTGAGCTGCAGATCCGATCCGAACCACACCTTCACTTTCGGTGCCGACCGCGGCCCCCGCCTCAGCCTGCTGCTCGACGGCGAGCACGCGGTCGAGCGCACGTCGGTACACGTCCGTCACCGCATACACGTAGTCGGCCGACTTCATGCGCCCCTCGATCTTGAGCGACGACACCCCGGTCGCAACCAGCTGCGGCAATACATCGATCGTCGCCAGGTCCTTCGGCGACAGCAGAAACTCCCCCGCCGTCGGGATCGTCTCCACGATTCGCCCTCCATCGGCCGCGCCTACACGAAGTTCATACGGCAGACGGCAGGCCTGAGCGCACATCCCGCGGTTCGCGGAGCGCCCGCCTATCATCGACGAGAGAAGACACTGACCCGAATAGCACACGCAGAGAGCGCCGTGTGCGAACACCTCGACCTCCATATCGTGGGCGCGCGCCTCGTCGGCAAGATCGGCCACTTCCGCGAAGCTCAGTTCCCGTGCAAGCGTGACGCGCTTGGCCCCAAGGCGGGCAGCCGCGCGGATACCCGCGCGATTATGCGTGTTCATCTGGGTGGATATATGAAGTCGCACGGACGGCAGCATGCGCGAGATGTACGCCGCAAGGCCGATGTCCTGTACGATGAACGCATCGGCACCGGCTGCCGCAGCTTCACGCGCACAGGCGCAGGCATCATCGAGCTCAAGCGGCAGGATGACGGTGTTCAACGTCACATAGACCGACGCACCGCGCAGATGCGCATAATCGCAGGCCTGTGCGAGGGTCCGCGCATCGAAATTATCGGCCCCCCGCCGGGCGTTGAACGATTGCATGCCGAGGTATACGGCATCGGCGCCGGCGGTTACCGCAGCATGGAGCGCCTCGGAGTTACCGGCGGGAGCGAGAAGTTCGACCGATCGGGATTCCATGGGTGGAGAAACCGGCTATTCCATTTCCGTTGCGGCGTTATCGGCCTCTTGCAGTTTGCTCAGTCCCTCGTTGTATTGCTCTTGAATGGCGGAAATGCGATCGTCGTAGGTCGCGTAATCGAAGGGATGGGCCTCATCGGCGGTATCGATCTCGGTGTATAGATCGACATACGCATTCAACGCATCACCGAGCGACGTACAGCCTGACACGTACTGTTCCTGCAAGTTCTTCATCGCTTCGGGGGCATCGATCTTGGAAAGGGCCTCGAGTGAACCCATCGCGTTCTCAAGCTGGGTCCGCATGGTCACCGAATCGCCGCGAGACACCGCTTCCTCGAATTGGTCCAGCTTGGTCGACAGCTCGTCGAGCGTCAGATTGACCTTCGCCATGTATTCACGGTTCGCGGTCTGTTCCTCGTTGTTCACGGCCGCGCCCGTCGAACAGCCAGCTAAAACAGCCAATCCGAGGACACCCGCACACACCACGGCCATCACGCGCGAAAGCCATCTCGTTGTCATAATTGCTCCTATCTCACCGCACTCACGTAGAGGGCGATTCGAACATTCCCGGTTTTTTTGCATACGTCCGGCACTCAGCGTTTTGGGTCCGGCTTGCATGGTTCGCTTCGAAGGCCATCATAGCAGGACACGCGTGATTACGCCTTCAAGGTGGGTTTCCTGTAACCATTTGATGCGGAAAAGGAACCCGAAGGTCATCGCACGGTCGCCACACCCGTCACCGACGGGGCAACGGACACGTCCTACACGCCTCTTGACTAGATCCCCGTCGAAGGATCAGGCACCGGCTCGGGCGGCGTCGGGTCCGTCGGTGTCGTCGGCGTGCTGGGGGTAGCGGGCGTCGTCGTGCCCTGTTCTTTGCCTGCGCCGATCTTATCCATTATCTGCTGCCAGAAGTCCTGGCTGCTCTGGGTGGTGCTGCCGGGCGTGGCCGTGCTGCCGCTCTGCCAGCCGCTGCTCCAGTTATAGCTCCACCAGCTTTTGGTGATTTGATAAGGATAGCCGGAGGCAAAGGCCGTGCTGCAAAGCGCCAGCGAGAGGGTCAGCGCCAGGGCGATCGCGATAATTTTCTTTGTCCATGACTTTTTCATATGGGTCACTCCTTTTGTTTTTTTTCCAGTATAGCCCGGCATTACCGCCGAATTCAATGGTAATAAATGGCAGGGGCGGTGGCATTTGGGGCAGAGGGCGCAATTTTACCGGGGATTGCCAAAGCTGGCGCTATCTGGGCGCGTGTTTTCGGCAAGTTTGCCCGGGGGTTGGCTGTATACCGGGCGGCGTTTTTATCTTGCAGTATAATAAGAAAGATTTTTGCGGCGAAATTTGTAAAATGCGGCAGGTAAATCCCGCCCGGTCGGTTGACAAAACATACTCATAAAGATTATAATTATATAATTAGCTGCAAATGCCCAAAACCCCAATTTACCGGGGGTTAAGCATAGAGCAAAGGAGGAAAATTGTATGAAGAATTATGACCGTTACCAAAGGGGCTATTTTATGCCGCCGGTCAACGAGCTGAAATGGGCGAAGAAGGAGTATATCGATCACGCGCCCGTCTGGTGCAGCGTGGATCTGCGCGACGGCAACCAAAGCCTGATCGTGCCGATGAGCTTGGAAGAAAAGCTGGAGTTTTTCAAGCATTTGGTGCGTATCGGCTTTAAGGAGATCGAGGTCGGCTTCCCGGCGGCCAGCGAGACGGAATATGAGTTTCTGCGCGCCCTGATCGAGCAGGACTTGGTACCGGACGACGTGACCCTGCAAGTTTTGACGCAGAGCCGCGAACATATCATCAAAAAGACGTTTGAAGCGCTTGAGGGCGCCAAAAACGCCATCGTGCATTTGTATAATTCCACCAGCGTGGCGCAGCGCGAGCAGGTTTTCCGCATGGAGAAACCGGAGATCATCAAGATCGCTACCGACGGCGCGGAGCTGCTGAAACAGTACGCCGCCGCTATGCCGGGCAATATCCGCTTTGAATATTCACCGGAGAGCTTCACCGGCACCGAGATGGAATTTGCGCTGGAGATCTGCAACGCCGTGCTGGATATCTGGCAGCCCACCGCCGAAAAGCCGGTCATCATCAACCTGCCGGCCACGGTGGAGATGAGCCTGCCGCACGTCTACGCCAGCCAGATCGAGTATATGAGCGACAATTTGAAGTACCGCGACAACGTAATTCTTTCGCTGCACCCGCATAACGACCGCGGCTGCGGTGTGGCCGATTCCGAGCTGGGCATGCTGGCGGGCGCCGACCGTATCGAGGGGACTTTGTTCGGCAACGGCGAGCGCACCGGCAACGTGGATATCGTGGTGCTGGCGATGAATATGTTCTGCCACGGGGTAGACCCCCAGCTGGATTTCAGCGATATCCCGTCCATCACCCGTGTGTATGAGAAAGTGACGCGTATGCACGTTTACGAGCGCCAGCCGTACAGCGGCCGTCTGGTGTTTGCCGCGTTCTCCGGCTCGCACCAGGACGCAATCGCCAAGGGCATGAAGTATCACGAGGAGAACAACCTCTACGGCTGGTCGGTGCCGTATCTGCCGCTGGATCCGCACGACGTGGGGCGCGAATATGAATCCGACGTTATCCGTATCAACAGCCAGAGCGGCAAGGGCGGTATCGGCTACCTGATGCAGACCAAATACGGCTTCAATATGCCGCAGGTCATGCGCGAGGACTTCGGCTACGCGGTGAAGAGCGTCTCCGACCACCTGCATAAGGAGCTTTCGCATGAGGAAATTCGCGACATCTTCCTCTCGCAGTATGTGAACATCGACGCTCCGCTCAGCTTCGGCCAGTATTCGTTCACCGATAAGAAAATTATGTACGCCGATATCGAGCTGAAGCTGGACGGCAAGACCACCCGCATACAGACCAGCGGCAATGGCCGCCTGAACGCCGTCACCAAGGCGCTGAAGCAGCTGCTTGACCGCGACCTGCACGTGCTGACCTACGAGGAGCACTCGCTGAACACCGGCTCGAACTCGCAGGCCATCGCTTACGTCGGCGTTTACGGCGACGACAAAAAGGTTTACTGGGGTGCTGGCATTGACAACGATATTATCGACGCGTCGATGAACGCACTTTTGAGCGCTGTTAATAGACTGTATACTCAAGCATAATTAAAAGAGGTGTATTCTATGGGAATGACAATGAGCCAGAAAATTCTGGCCGCCCACGCCGGGCTGGAAAATGTTAAGCCCGGTCAGCTGATCATGGCCGACCTCGACCTCTGCCTCGGCAACGACATCACCACCCCCGTGGCCGTCAACGAGTTTGAAAAGGCCGGCTTCACCACCGTTTTTGATAAGGACAAAATCGCGCTGGTGATGGATCACTTCACGCCGAACAAGGACATCAAGGCGGCGGAGCAGTCCAAGCAGTGCCGTGAGTTTGCCGCCAAGCATGACATCACGCATTATTATGACGTGGGCTGCATGGGCGTGGAGCACGCGCTGCTGCCGGAAAAAGGTCTGGTCACCGCCGGCGAGCTGGTGATCGGCGCGGACTCGCATACCTGCACGTACGGCGCTCTGGGCGCGTTTTCCACCGGCATCGGCAGCACCGACCTGGCGGCGGGCATGGCGAAAGGCAAAGCGTGGTTCAAGGTGCCGGAGGCGCTGAAATTCGTCCTCACCGGCAAGAAAAGCCCTTACGTCAGCGGCAAAGACGTTATCCTGCATATCATCGGCGCCATCGGCGTGGACGGCGCGCTCTATAAATCGATGGAGTTCACCGGCGATGGCCTGGCCGAGCTTTCGATCGACGACCGCCTGTGCATGGCCAATATGGCGATCGAGGCGGGCGGCAAAAACGGTATCTTCGAGGTGGACGAGGTGACGCTCGCCTACCTGAAAGAGCGCGAGATCAAGCAGCCCAAGGTCTACAAAGCCGACCCCGACGCGGAGTATGCCGCCGTCTATGAAATAGATTTGAGCCAAATCAAGCCCACGGTGGCTTTCCCGCACCTGCCGGAGAACACCAAGACCATCGACGAGGTGGGCGACGTGAAAATCGATCAGGTGGTCATCGGCTCCTGCACCAACGGGCGTTTAAGCGACATGGCCGTGGCCGCGCAGATACTTAAGGGCAAAAAGGTGGCCAAAGGCGTCCGCGCCATCATTATCCCGGCCACCCAGCTGATTTACAAGCAGTGCATCAAGCTGGGCTATATCGATATTTTCCTGGACGCGGGCTGCGCCGTCAGCACGCCCACCTGCGGGCCCTGCCTCGGCGGCTACATGGGCATTTTGGCGGACGGCGAACGCTGCGTCGCCACCACCAACCGCAACTTTGTCGGCCGCATGGGGCACACCGGCTCCGAAGTTTATCTGGCCAGCCCCGCTGTGGCGGCGGCCAGCGCCGTGACCGGCCGAATTTCTGCACCGGAGGAGGTTATGCAATGAAAAGCAAGGGTTTAGTCCATAAATATGCCGATAACGTCGATACCGACGTGATTATCCCGGCGCGTTATCTGAACACCGCCAACCATCAGGAGCTGGCCAGCCACTGCATGGCCGATATCGACGCGGATTTCGTGAACCGCGTTAAGCCCGGCGACGTGATGGTGGGGGGCTATAACTTCGGCTGCGGCTCCTCGCGTGAGCACGCGCCCATCGCCATCAAGGCCAGCGGCATTTCCTGCGTGATCGCCAAAAGCTTTGCCCGCATTTTTTACCGCAACGCCATCAACGTCGGCCTGCCCATTTTGGAGTGCGCCGAAACTGACCGTATCGCGGCGGAGGACGAGCTGGAAATTGATTTTGCCGGCGGCGTCATCAAAAATCTGACCAAAAACGAAACGTACCAGACCGAGCCTTTTCCGGAGTTCATTCAGAACATCATCGCCAAGGGCGGCTGGCTGAATTACCTTAATTCATTAAAATAATTTTGCAGGGGAGAGTGTAACATGGAAAAGAATATTGCGGTTATCCGCGGCGACGGTATTGGCCCGGAAATTGTGGGCGCCACGCTTGCCGTGCTGGACGCGGTGGCGGAGCGCTTCGGCCACAAATTTAACTACGAGGACGTGGACATGGGCGGCTGCTCGATTGATAAATACGGCGTGCCGCTGATGGAGGAGGCCATTGCCAAGTGCCTGGCCAGCGACAGCGTGCTTTTAGGCGCGATCGGCGGCTATAAGTGGGATAAGCTGCCCGGCGATATCCGCCCGGAGCGCGGCCTTTTGGGGCTGCGTTCGGCGATGGGGCTGTATTCCAACGTGCGCCCGGCGCGGCTGTTCCCGCAGCTGGCGTTTGCGTCGCCCTTGAAGCCGGAGATCGTTGAGCGCGGTATCGACCTCGTCATCGTGCGCGAGCTGATCGGCGGCGTTTACTTCGGCGAGCATAAGACCGAGGTGATCGACGGCGAGAAAAAGGCTACCGACGTGATGAGCTACACCGAGCATGAAATTGAGCGCCTGCTGCATATCGCGTTCAAAATGGCGGGCAAGCGCCGCAAAAAGGTAACGATGATCGACAAGGCCAACGTGCTGGATACCTCCAAGCTCTGGCGCGAGCTGGGCTACAAAATTGCCGAGCAGTATCCCGATATCGACTACGACTATATGCTGGTGGACAACACCGCCATGCAGCTGGTGAAGAACCCCGCGCAGTTTGACGTAGTGGTGACGGAAAATATGTTCGGCGACATTCTCTCCGACGAGGCCAGCATGATCACCGGCTCCATCGGCATGATCCCGTCCTCCAGCCTGGGCGAAACGGGCGTGGGCATGTATGAGCCGATCCACGGTTCCGCGCCGGACATCGCGGGGCAGAACATCGCGAACCCCATCGGCACCATTCTTTCCGCCGCCATGATGCTGAAATATTCTTTCGATATGGACGCCGAAAGCGACGCGGTGGAAGCCGCCGTAAATCAGGTGCTGAACGACGGTATCCGCACCGTTGATATTTACAGCGACGGCATGACGAAAGTTTCCTGCTCCGAGATGGGCGAAAAGGTGGCCGCCGCCGTGCTGGCTGCGAAATAACAAGCTGATAAGCGCAAAAAAAGCGCCCTGCCGAAAGCAGGGCGCTTAACTTTTATCTTCACCGATTAAGCGGCGAACTTCTTGTTGAATTTGTGCGTCAGGCGGGATTTTTTGCGTGCCGCAGCGTTCTTATGAATAAGATTGGTGCGGGCGGCCTTATCCAGCAGGCTGATAACGCTGATCAGCAGCTTCTGGGTCTCGTCCTTGTCGGCGTTGGCGGCCTCCAAAGCAGCCTCATACTTCTTCAAAGCGGTCTTGATCTTGGAGCGTTCAGCCGCATTTTTCACCCGGCGGGCTTCGGCGATCAGCACGCGCTTTTTGGCGGATTTGATGTTTGCCATTCTCGTTTCACCTCCCGTAAAGTGTGGTATATTTTCATAAAAAATGTCAGCAAAATATAAGGTCAGTATTATGACCAATTAATTCTATCATAACGGAACGCAAATTGCAAGAGCAACTTGGCAAATTTTTGGCAGTATTTTTCGGCCAAAATGCCGCTGCCGCATAAAACCACGCCCTGCGTCATAACCATTTACGAGGAGTGATAGGCTTATGAGGCATACGCGGGGCGGCGCAGTCAGCCGGGGGCTGGCCGGGCTGCTGTTCATGCTGCTGGCGGCGGCGCTGCTGCTGCACCAGGCGGGCTGGCTGCCGGGAAACAGCCTGCATATCAGCCTGCCGTTCGGCGGCGGGGCGGGCGATACGGCGGAATATAAATCGGAATGGCCGGATAAATTTACACCCGACAGCGAGGGTCTGCTGTTCTGGAACCGCTATCAGGACGAGCTGGCCGCCGCGGCGGAGGAGGTGCGGGTGGCGGTATATTCCACCCACAGCTCCGAGACATACACCGCTTTTTCCGGTGCGCCCAAGGTATACGGCGAGCACGGCGGGGTCTACGCGGCTTCCTCGGCGCTGGCCGAGCGGCTGCTGGCTTACGGCGTCGGCGTTTATGTGGACGAGACGATCCACGACTGGCCGGATTGGAACAAATCCTATGCCAACTCGCTGGAGACGGCGGAGCGCCTGCTGGCGGAATACCCGAATTTGAGCGTACTGATCGATATGCACCGCGACGCGGGGGTCAGCCGGGAAAGCTCATATACCGTAATTAACGGGCGCAGCGCCGCCAAGATCATGCTGGTGGTGGGCAGCGATAAACGCTATGAGCACCCCAACTGGCAGCAGAACGAGGCGTTTATGGAAAGGATCGCCGCCAAAATGGAGGATATGTACCCCGGGCTGCTGCGGCGCGTTTCCGTGCAGACGGGGCGGTATAATCAGCACGTTTTCGACCACGCCATTCTGGTGGAGATGGGCACGACGGAGAACACGATCGACGAGGTGGAATATGCCGCCCAGCTTTTGGGCGACGTGCTGGCCGCGGTGCTGGCGGAGGAAAATCAGGCGGATTAAGCGAGCCGGGGCAAGCCCCCGGCGTTTTTTTGCAAAATTTTGGCCGCAGGTGTTTGTTTTGCGGCCTGTTTGTGTTAAAATATACTCTAGAATACTGTTCTCTGGGGGGAGGGGCGCGATTTGACGGAAGAAAAAACCGGCCGGGGCGCGCAGCTTTTGGCGGCGGCCAACGTGCTGATGCTGACGACGATCGCTTCCCGCGTGCTGGGCTATCTGCGCGACGTGCTGATCTTCGCCAAATTCGGCCAGAACGAGCTGACCGACGCGTATAACGCCGCCTTTTCCATTCCCGATTTTCTCTATATGATATTGGTGGGCGGGGCGCTTTCCTCCGCTTTTATCCCGGTTTTTTCCGGCTATCTGGCGCGTAATGAGGAGGACGAGGGCTGGCGCGTGCTGAGCATTATCTTCAACTGGATAATGCTGCTTCTGGCAATCGGCGTGGCGATCGGCCTGATGTTTGCGCCCCAGCTGGTCGATCTGCTGGTGCCGGGCTTCGACGACGCCACCAAGCAGATGACGGTGAACCTGACGCGCATTATGTTCTTCCAGGTTATCTTCATGTGCCTTTCCGGTATCAGCACCGGCATTTTGCAGTCCTATAAAAACTTCACGGCGCCCGCCATCGGTTCGGTGCTGTATAATCTGGGCATAATTCTGGGCGGCGTGCTGCTGGCCGCTCCCATCGAGCGCATGTTCCCCGGCTACGGTATCGCGGGCTTTTCGGTCGGCGTGGTACTGGGCGCCATGCTGAATTTTCTGGTGCAGTTCGTCGCCATTCTTAGGCTGGGCGTGCGCTACACGTTCAGCTTCAACCTGCGCCACCCGGGCGTGCGGGAGCTTTTGCTGCTGATCGTGCCGGTGTTTATCGGCCTCGCGGCCAGCCAGTTCAACCTGTTCGTCAACCAGAATCTGGCCTCCAGTCTTTCGGAGGGGCTGGTGTCGGCGCTCCGCGCGGCGCAGCGTTTAATGCAGCTGCCGATAACTCTCTTTGGCATTACGGTGGGTATCGCTTTCTTCCCGACGATGACGGAGCTTGCCGCCAAAATGGAGCTGGACGAGTTCAAGCGCACCGTGGTGATGGGCCTGCGTACCGTTATCTTCGTGACGATACCCGCGTCGTTTGGGCTGGCGGCGCTGGCGAAGCCCGTTATCCGCTTTATGTATGAGTTCAGCCGCGGCGCGTTTACCGCCGACGACACCAACCAGACGGCTTATGCGCTGGTGTTTTATACCATCGGCGTTTTTGCCTATGCCGCCATTCACACGCTTTCCCGCGCGTTTTATGCGCTGAAAAACACCAAAATACCCGTGGCGGTGGCGGTGCTTTCCATCGCGGTGAATGTGGTGATGTCGGTGGTGCTGGTGCGTTATATGGCGCAGGGCGGGCTGGCGCTGGCCTATTCGGTGGCGGGTATCTTCAACATGGTGGTGCTGATCGTGCTGCTGAACGTCAAAGTCGGCGATATCGGCAGCTGGGGTTTGCTCAAATCCACCGTGCAGACGATATTTATTTCCGGTGTGATGGGCTGCGCGGTCTGGGCGCTGACAGCGCTCTGCGAAAGCTTCCTGCCGCTTGCCAGCAAGCTGGCGCAGATGGTGGAGATCGCCTTGGCTATCGGCGTGGGCGCGGCGCTGTATGCGGTGCTCTCGCTGCTGCTGAAAATGCCCGAGGCCGAGCAAATTATGCGTATAATCCGGCGGCGGCTGCACCGTAAAAGCCGGCCGGCCGATTAATTTCAGGAGGAACATATTTTGGCAACCGCACAGGATAAAGTGAGAAATTTTTGCATTATCGCCCACATCGACCACGGTAAATCGACGCTGGCCGACCGTCTGCTGGAATACACCGGGGCGCTTTCCGCCCGTGAGATGGAAGCGCAGGTGCTGGACGATATGGATTTGGAGCGCGAGCGCGGCATTACCATCAAGCTGAAAGCCGTCCGCGTCAATTATAAGGCGCAAAACGGCGAAACGTATGAGCTGAACCTGATCGACACGCCCGGCCACGTCGATTTCAATTACGAGGTCAGCCGGTCGCTGGCTGCCTGCGAGGGCGCGCTGCTGGTGGTGGACGCGGCGCAGGGTATCGAGGCGCAGACGCTGGCCAACGTGTATCTGGCGCTGGAAAATAATCTGGAAATTATCCCCGTTATCAATAAAATTGACCTGCCGAACGCCGACCCGGAAGCCGTGAAGCGCGAAATTGAGGAGGTCATCGGCCTGCCGGCGGACGACGCGCTGCTGATCTCC
>CANQPG010000046.1 GCA_947625705.1 uncultured Peptococcaceae bacterium
GCTGCCCGACGCCGACTGCAAAATATATCTTACGGCCAGCCTGGACGAGCGGGTGCAGCGGCGTTATGACGAGCTTTGCGCCAAGGGTATGCAAACGACGCGCGAGGCCGTGCGGGAGGATATTTCCACCCGCGACTGGCGTGATTCCCACCGTGAAACGTCGCCGCTGAAGCAGGCGGAAGACGCGGTGTATCTGGATTCCACCGGGCTGGATATTCCGCAAGTGTTGGCCAAGGCTCTGGCGCTGGCGGAGGCGGAATAATGCGGCTCTATGATTTTCTGGTGGGGCTGTTCGGCCTGCTGGCGCGGCTGTTCGGCGTCAAGATCACGGGACGTGAGCAGGTGCCGGCGGCGGGGCCGCTGGTGGTCATCGGCAACCACCGCTGCTGGACGGATATCCTGCTGATGGCGCTGGCGGTGTATCCGCGCCACGTGCATTTCATGGCCAAAAGCGAATACGGGCGGAACAAGCCGCTGGACTGGTTGATCCGCCACTGCGAATGCTTCAAGGTGGAGCGCGGCGAGGCCGACATCAAGGCGATCAAAACAGCGCTTGGCTATCTGAAAAAGCAGGAGGTGCTGGGCATTTTCCCGGAGGGCACGCGCAACCGCACCGAAGCGCCCCTGCTGCCCTTCAAGGACGGCGCGTTCGTCATCGCCGCACGGGGAAGAGCGCAGGTGCTGCCCCTTTCGATCAGCCACGCGGAGCGCTTTTTCAAGCTTGGCCGTCCGAAAGCCGAAGTGTGTATCGGCGCGGCTTTCCCGCTGGACGGCTTCCAAAACGAACAGGGTAAATTCGACGCGGCGCAGGCTTCGGCTTATGCCGGCGAGCAAATAAAAAAAATGTTGCCCCCGGGGCAGGATTTTTAAAGTGATTGTAGAATATGCTTTAATTGGCATAAGTTTGTTTATACGTTAGCAACTGCGGAGGGCTTATGCGGATAATTGTGGCCGCGCACGCCGGGTTTTGCTTCGGCGTGAAGCGGGCGGTGCACCTGGCGGAGGAAGCGGCGGCGTCTCATGCGGTATATTCGCTGGGGTCGCTGATCCACAACCCGCGGGAAATCGAGCGGCTGGCAAGCCAAGTCAGTGTGATCGAGCAGCTGGCGGAGGCGGCGCCCGGATCCCGGGTGGTGATACGTTCGCACGGCGCCGGGCCGGAGGTTTATGCCGAGGCTAAGCGGCGGGGTCTGGAACTGATCGACGCCACCTGCCCGTTTGTGAAGCGGGTGCAGCAGGCGGCCAAACGTCTGTATGAGCAGGGCTATCAGGTGGTCATCGTGGGCGAGGCGGCTCACCCGGAGGTCATGGGCATTAAAAGCTGGACTGACGGCACTGCCTGGGTGGTAAACAGCGCGGCGGAGGCCAAGGCGCTTCCCCCGGCGGCAAAAATCGGTGTGGTGGCGCAGACGACGCAGACCGGTGAAAATCTGGCGGCGGTGCTTGGTGTCTTAACGGCACGCGGCGGCGAGGTCATCGCTGAGGATACCATTTGCCGGGCGACGAAGGAACGCCAGCAGGCGGCGGCCAAGTTGGCGCAGTCAGTCGATCTGATGCTGATAATCGGCGGCAAGAACAGCGCCAACACCAAAAAATTGCAGCAAATATGTCAGACGAGCGGCACGCCCTCGTACCTTATCGAGGGGGCGGCGGAACTCTCTGCTGATTTATTTGACGGAGTACGCTCCGTGGGCGTGTGCGCGGGAGCCAGCACGCCAGAATGGATAATTGAGGAGGTAGTAGTTAAAATGACGGAGAACAACGAAGTGAACGAAGTAATGGAACAGGAAGTTAAATCGGAAGAAGTGCAGGAAGAAACCAAGGCGCCGGAGGTTAAGCGCAACTTTGCCGAGGAAATGTCTTTTGCACCCGCTGCCGAGGCCAAGCCGGCCAAGGCGGAGAAGCCTGCCGAGCCGGAGCGCACGCTGGAGCAGATGGGCGATGACGTTTCTTTTGAGGAATTCTTTAACCACGGCATTAAGGATATTCATCGTGGGCTGTGCGTGCAGGGCACCGTGGTGCAGGTACGCGATACCGAGCTGCTGGTGGACATCGGCAGCAAATCCGAGGGCATTTTGCCCAGCAACCAGCTTTTGCCGGAGGAAGCCGAACATATCAAGGAGAAATTCCATGTCGGCGACAAGTTTGACGTTATCGTGATCCGCAAGGAGAACAAAGAGGGTTATCCCGTGCTTTCCAAGCGCATGGTCGATATGGTGCAGCTTTGGGATAAGCTGGCCGAGGCCAAGGAAAGCGGTGAGGTCGTGACCGGCAAAATCGTGGAGGCCGTTAAGGGCGGCGTCCTGATGGACGTCGGTATCCGCGGCTTTGTGCCGTATTCCCAGATCGATACCCGGTTTGTGGACGACGTCAAAGGCTATATCGGCCAGGAGCTGCCCGCCAAGGTTATCGAGTGCGACAAGGACAAAAACCGTCTGCTGCTTTCCACCAAGGCCGTGAAGCTGGAGGAACAGCAGAAGAAGCAGGAAGCTCTTTGGGCGGAGATCGCCGAGGGGCAGACCCGCCGCGGTACCGTATCGCGTCTGACCAACTTCGGCGCGTTCATTGATTTGGGCGGCGTGGACGGCCTGCTGCACGTTTCGCAGATGGCCTGGTTCCGTATCAACCACCCCTCCGACGTGCTGAAAGAGGGCGACGAGATCGAGGTTTACGTGCTGGGCGTTGACGCCGAGAAGAAGAAAATTTCGCTCGGCCTGAAGCAGCTGATCCCCAACCCCTGGACGCTGGCGGCGGAGAAATATCCCGTTGGCTCGGTGGTGAACGTGACTGTTATGCGCACTGCTCCGTTTGGCGCGTTTGCCCAGCTTGAGCCCGGTGTGGAGGGTCTTATCCACATCTCGCAGCTGGCCAAGAACCGCGTGGAGAAGACGGAGGACGTGGTTACACCCGGCCAGAAAGTTGACGTTAAGGTGCTTTCCATCGATCCCGAAGCCAAGCGCCTGAGCCTTTCCATCAAGGAATTGCTGGACGACGAGGAAGCCGCCGACGAAGGGCCGGCGGAGGAAGTCGTTTACGCGACGCAGGACGAGGAAGCCCCGGCGGAGACCCCGGCGGAATAATCTTGCCTAAACTAAACGGCATGGCCAAGTTGGCCGTGCCGTTTTTTTATGCAAAAAATAGGGCTGTGCTGATTGGCACAGCCCTATTTTGTATATCAGCGTATCTCTTGCTCCAGATTGTTAAATTCGTCGGTGTCAAAAAATTCAGCCAGCGTAATTTCCAAACCGTCGCAAAGCATTTTCAGGGTCAGAATTTTCGGATTTTGGCTTTTGCCGTAAATAATATTCTTCACCGATGATGGCGGCAGCCCGCAGATATCAGCCAATTTGTTAATGGATATATTACGCTCGCCGCAAAGCCCCAAAATACGGTTTTTGATTGCCCCTACTGTATCCATACTATACTCTCCTTTGGCTGGTATATAAGTTAGGATACAAAAATTGATTGCCATTTATAGGCTATGCGTGCTACTATTAGGCTATACATAGACTAAAGGTGGTGTTAAATTATGAAAGTGGCAATCGTGGGCTCAAGGACATTATTTATTGATGATTTGGCAAAATATTTGCCAAACGGTGTAACCGAAATTGTTTCCGGTGGCGCCAAGGGAATTGATACTTGTGCAAAAGAGTATGCACGGAGGCACAATATCAAACTAACCGAGTTCCTGCCGGAATATGCCAAATATAAAAGGCAAGCTCCCTTAAAACGCAATTTACAGATTATTGCTTATGCTGATTGTGTAATAGCCTTTTGGGACGGCAAATCTAAGGGGACAAAATATACCATTGATAACTGTATAAAAGAGAAGAAAAAAATTGTGATATATTGTTTGGACTGCAAGCAAAATCTGCCTGATACTGATCCTGCGGAATAATTGCATAAAAAAGGGCGGCTCGCAGGGAGCCGCCCTTTTCATTTTGGTTTGGCTTATTCCGCCTCGCCCAGATAACGGTACAGGAACGTAACGATATCCGCGCGGCTGCATTTCTCATTCGGGGAGAAAGTGGTCGTGGTCGTGCCGGTGGTAACCTTGTTATCCACCGCCCAGGCCACAGCGCCGGAATAATAGTCCGCCGCCTTAACGTCGGTGAACGCGGTGTCGGCGTTGGTCGTTTCCGATTTGGCCATGCGAGCCATAAAGGTCACGATCTCGGCGCGGCTGCATTGCACGTCGGGGGCGAAAGTGGTTTCCGTCATGCCCTTGGTGATGCCGTTATCCACCGCCCAGGCCACCGCATCGGCGTAATAAGCGTCAGCGGCCACGTCGGTGAAAGTGCCGTTGGCTTCGGCCTCGGGCTTACCGGCGGCGCGCCACAGGAACGTCACGGCTTCTGCCCGCGTGCATTTTTTGTTCGGGGCAAATGTGGTCGCGGTGTCGCCGTTGGTGATGGCGTTATCCACCGCCCACTTAACGGCGTCGGCATAATAAGCGTCAGTGGTGACGTCGGTGAAGCCGGCCACGGTCTCCTTGGCGGGAGCAGGCTCGGCGCCCTCGGTCCACTTGGCGTATACGGTCATGTTTTTGGTCAGTTCCACGGAAGTGACTTTATCGGTCAACGCCGCGTCGGTGTACCAGCCCGCAAACGTATAGCCCTCGCGGGTGGGCTTGTAAGCGTCCAGCTTCACGGTCTCGCCTTTTTCCGCGGTGACCTTGCTGATAGCGGAGCCGCCGTTGGTGTCAAAGGTGAGGGTGTAGTTGGCAGTTGCAGCACCGCCGCCGCCACCGGAGCCGCCGCCGCTGCTCTTTTTCTTGGTGATGGTAACGCTGCCGTCCTCGGCAGTTTCGCCTACCGTGCCGTTGGTGATGATGGCCTTGGCCTCGATCAGCTTGGCAATGGTGTTGTTCTCATCAACGGCATAACCGGGCGTCAGGGTCACGGTCTTGCCGTTCACGGTCAGCGGATTTTCTGCCGTGGGCGGCACAAGCAGAGTAATGGTGTCGCCGTTGGCAGCGTCTTTCACCGCCGCTTCATAAGTGGTATACTGCGTGTTGCCGTTTTTGGCCACCGGGGCGGCAGCGGTGATCTCAAAATCAGAGAAGCCGTCCGGGTTGGTGAACAATACTGCCTGTTGGGTGTCGTCAGCCCCGTTGCTGATGATCTCGGTGGTGTAGCAGAAATCCTTGTGGTTGACGAAAAGCGGGGCGTCGGTGGGGAAGCCCTGCGGCAGCGGAATGATAATTTCCACCTTGGTGTTATTCAGCGCGTCCAACTTCTTGCCCGGTTGAACCTCTTTGGCATTAATGCCATCGCCCTCAAAAATAAGCGTTTCATTGTTTTCCATGTCTGCCGTAGTGGCGACCAGACGGTACATCGGCGTAATGCTGACGGTGAACTTGGCGTTTGCCGCGTCATACGCCACCGGAGCGACTTCCAGATAAGCCTGCGCCAGCAGAGTGGCCGGTTTTTCCTCGCTTACAGTAAGCCCCGCGTCCTCAATCAGTTTGGCCGCCTGTTCGGCGGTGATATTCTTGGCCGCATCGCTTGCGCCCTGCGCCAGCGTCATCGGGTATGCCTCAACGCCTGCGGCAGCTTGGGTGGCCGCCTCGGGCATATCCGCCGGGATTTTGTCTTCATTAACGGTGCTTTCGCCCACGGCGGGCGCAACATTGGCCGCCAGCTCGCCGATGGTGTAGGGGAGCTTCAGCTCATTGCCGTCCATGTCAGAGGTGGCGTTTACAACGGTAAAGCCGGGGTAAACATAACCGATATCGGGTTTATCGCTGAAGAAGCCGCCGGCAATTACTATTGTGCAGCCCTTGCCGGCCACTTCGCCCTGATTAATGCGGAAAGTGCCGTCAAAAGAGCCGCCGTGTACGGTCACATAGGCCGTGCCGGTACCGTTATTGTCGGGATGCATTTTAACCACACGGTCGACGGCTGTAATGCTGGTGTAAATAGTTGCACCGAAAGTGTCGTTGTCAATCTTAACTTTGGTTGCATTCTCGCCGCTGCCGGTGCCGGCATTAACGCTGACGCCGTTCTTCACCGGGGCTTCCTTGGTGCCCAGCGTGCAGCCGGATATGGTAACATCGCTGTTGCCATAAGTCTCAATTGCGTTGGTGTTCCATTCGTCATAAGTGGATTGCGCGTTGATAATGGTGGTGACGAAGATACCGGCCTCGGCGTTTTCTACCAAAACGCCCTTGGTCAGCTTTTTCGCGCTCTTATTGGCGCAGTCGATAAAGCAGTTCTCCAGATAAAGCGAGCCGCCGCGAATATCAAAGGCCGCGCGGTTAAAGTTCAGCACCTTAACGTTGATGGCGGCAATTTCAGCGTCGGTGTTGCCCTCGGCGATCTTCACCACGCCGGTATGATCACCGGGTTCAACCGCACCGCCGAAGTCTTGCAGCGTCAAATTCTCCAGCTCGGCATAACCTGCGTTCGCCACGGTGAAGTAAACGGCGGTGCTCTGCGGGTCGCCGGTGATGGTGTGGCCGTCTTTGCCGCCGGTCAGCGTCACGTTATTCGGCAGGATGATCGCGCCCTTATGGGCGGAAACGTCAACGTCCTGCTGCAATTCCAGATAGGAATAGGTGCCGTCTTCGTCCATCACCTTCTCGAACAGAGTAAGCGCATTATCCAAAGTGGCAAAGCCGTAATAAACGCCGTCCTCGCCATCGGTCAGCAGAACCGGCACGCTGGCCTTATCCAGCGTGACCTCGGGCGCAACTTTGATCGTAAGATTTTGGTCATAGGTGCCGTCGGCGTCCCAGTCAAAGCGATACTGGTGCGTCAAAGTGCCGTCGCTGGCGGCGTAGGCGTCAAAATAGCGGCGCTGCACGGGCACCCAAACGGTCAGATACGGCTGGTCGCCCTCCATGCCGTCGCTTTTGGCCTTAAAGCTCTTGACCTCCTGGCCGTCCCAGGTGGGCGTGCCGCCGAGGGTCTGGAACCAGTTGGCGTCCACCTGATACTTGGCGTCTGCCGAGGCGCCCGCCGGGGCGACGATCTTAACGCCTGCCCACCAGCAGTTGCCGTTGCGGCCAATACTCTCGTCGGCCAGCGCCCATTGCAGCGTCGTGCCGCTGCCAAAGGTCACGGTGCTGCCGTCTGGGGCGGTTTGGCCGCCGGCAGTTATAGCGGAGACTGCGCCATTGCCAACACTGGCAGTAGTGACAACATCGCTGCCGCCCGAAGCCAGCACATTAACTTCGTCGTCGGCTGCCAGCGCTGCTGTGGTCATGGCAAACAGCATGAGCGCGGCCAGCAGAACTGTTAACAGTTTTTTCAATGTAATTCCTCCTATACAAATTAGTTTAGTTTACGCCGAACGCCGGGCGGCTGTATGCACCGAGCCAGTTACCACCTTTCCTGCCGGTTTGCCAACGTCCGCATGAGTGTTGAGAATTTTAAGTAATAAAATCCTAATACGATAATACCATATTTGTTATTGCTTGGCAAGACAATTCAGCGGGTTTGTCGTTTTTTGATTATTGGCGGGGGCGGTTGATTATTGGCAAAATTATGGTATAATGTAGTATGATATTGTAAGCACTTATAATTGAAAGGAAATTTAAAGATGAAACCAATCGTGGCCATTGTTGGCCGCCCCAACGTCGGCAAAAGCACGCTCTTTAACCGCCTGATCGGCGCGCGCCACGCCATTGTGGAGGACGTGCCGGGCGTCACGCGCGACCGCCTTTACCGCGACGCTTCCTGGCTGGATCGTGATTTCACCGTCATTGACACCGGCGGCATTGATTTCACCGATAAAAATGACCAGATCTTGACCCGTATCCTGGAGCAGGCAGCCATCGCCATCGAGGAGGCGCACGTCATCATCTTCGTGACGGACAGCCGCGCCGGGCTGACGCTGGAAGACCGCGAGGCGGCGGATTTCCTGCGCAAAAGCGGCAAGCCGGTGGTGCTGGCCGTGAATAAAATGGACAACTTCGCCAACGAGAGCGATATTTACGAGTTTTATGAGCTGGGTCTGGGCGAGCCGATCGGCATTTCCGCTATCCACGGCATGAACACCGGCGATCTGCTGGACGCAGTGGTGGCGCATTTTCCGCCGAAGCATGAGCTGCAGCAGGACGAGGCCATCGTCAGCATTGCGGTGGTGGGACGCCCCAACGTGGGCAAAAGCTCGCTTACCAACCGGCTGCTGGGCAAGGAGCGCAGTATCGTGGCCGACATGGCCGGCACCACGCGTGACGCGATCGACAGCGATTTTAAGCATAACGGCGAGCTTTACCGCATTATTGATACTGCCGGTATGCGCCGCCGCGGCAAAATTGCCGAGACGACGGAGCGTTACAGCGTGGCGCGCGCTCTGCACGCCGTCGACAGAAGCGATGTGGTGCTGATGGTGCTGGACGCGCAGGACGGCGTGACGGAACAGGATCAGCGCATTGCCGGCTATGCGCATGAGGCGGGCAAGGGTCTGGTCGTCGTGGTGAACAAGTGGGATCTGCTGCAAAAGAACGACCGCACCATGAAAGAGTTTGAAACCAAACTGCGCGAAAACCTGGCGTTTATGAGCTATGCCCGCGTGGTATATGTTTCGGCGCTTACCGGCCAGCGCACCGGCCAGATTTTGGATCTGGTGGACGAGGCGGCCGAGGAGCAGACCAAGCGCATACCGTCTTCCCGCCTGAACGAGGTTTTGAACGAGGCTATTTTGCTGAACCCGCTGCCGGGCGATAAGGGGCGGCGCTTGAAGATATTTTACGCCAGCCAGGCGGGCGTTAAGCCGCCGACTTTTCTGTTTTTCGTGAACGACCCGGAGTTAATGCACTTTTCCTACCTGCGTTATCTGGAAAACCAGCTGCGCCAGAACTTCGGCTTTGAGGGTACGCCGCTGCGTCTGAAAGTCATCGGCCGCAGCGAAAAGGATAACGAAAAGGCGGAGGAAAACCGCCGTAAATAGCGGCGCGTTGGTTTGGGGGAGATTAGTCTATGGAAATTTTACGCGCAGTGGCTGCCGTTATTATTGCCTATCTGCTTGGCTCCATCTCGTTCGCCTATCTCGTGGTGAAAGCCAAAACGGGCAAGGATATCCGCACGATCGGCAGCGGCAGCGCCGGGACGACCAACACCGCCCGCGCGGTGGGCAAGCCCCTGGCTCTGCTGGTGATGGCGCTGGATATCGCGAAAGGCTATCTGGCGGCCTGGCTCGGCATGGCGCTGTTTGGCGATGTGGGCGGCCTGCTGGCTTTTGTGGCTGTGGTTTTGGGGCATATGTTCCCGTTCTGGCTGGGCTTCCACGGCGGCAAAGGGGTGGCCTGCGGCGCGGGGGCGTGCCTGGCGCTTTCGCCGTTCACGTTTATCCCGGCGCTGCTCACGTTCGTGGTGCTGACCGGTGTCTCGGGCTATGTGTCGCTCGGTTCGGTGGTGGGCTGTGTGGTGCTGATCGTCACGGTGTTCATCGTGCCGGAGCCGTGGTTTTTCCGCCTGCTGTATCTGGTGATGGCCAGCGCCGTGCTGTTTATGCACCGCGCCAACATCAAGCGCCTGCTGAACGGCACGGAGAGCAAAACCTTCCATAAAAAATAAGCGAGGTATTTATCTATGGCAAATATCGCGGTAATTGGGGCGGGCAGCTGGGGCACCGCCCTCGCAATGGTGCTGCATGACAACGGCCACGCGGTGACGCTGTGGTCGCTGGAAGAAGAGCATATCGCGGAGCTTAAGCAGACGGGCGAGAACCCGCGCTTCCTGCCGGGGGTGAAGCTCCCCGCGGGGCTGCATTACACGTCCGATCTGGCTGAAGCGGCAAGGGATAAGGCCATGCTGGTGCTGGCCGTGCCCAGCCACGCCATGCGCCCGGTGACCAATTCGCTCAAAGGGCTGGTGCAGGATAACCAGCTGCTGCTTTCCGTCGCCAAGGGGTTTGATATCGAGACCCACGCCCGCATGAGCCAGCTTATCGCGGCGGCGTTTCCCGCCAATCCGGTGGCGGTGCTTTCCGGTCCCAGCCACGCGGAGGAGGTCAGCCGCCGGGTGCCGACGGCGATCGTGGCGGCGGCAGCAGACGAGCTTATCGCACGTCAGGTGCAGGAATATTTCAACAACGATTATATGCGCGTCTACGTCAACGCCGACGTGACCGGCGTGGAGCTGGGCGGCGCGCTGAAGAACATCGTGGCGCTGGCCAGCGGCATTTGCTATGGCCTTGGCTGCGGCGACAACACCGAGGCGGCCATTCTGACCCGCGGCTTAAAGGA
>CANQPG010000047.1 GCA_947625705.1 uncultured Peptococcaceae bacterium
GTGCGACGAATATGTGCTCATTCACTGCCGAGGTGACGATCGGCGGCGTGCTGGAGGCTTTCGGCGATTATGAGCTCTCCGTGCAGGATATGGAGGACATCTACGATATTCTGGCGCAGCACGGCGTGGAGCTGGTGAACGAGGCCGTGGAGGAAGCCGAGCCGGACGAGGCCGAGCTGAAGAAGCTGGAGCAGGACGACGTGCTGGAGGACGTCGATTTTTCCGTGCCCGACGGCGTGGCGATCGACGATCCGGTGCGCATGTATCTGAAAGAGATCGGCCGCGTACACCTGCTTTCCGCGCAGGAGGAAGTTGATCTGGCACAGGCGATGGAGGACGGCGACGAGGTGGCCAAGCGCCGCCTGATCGAGTCTAACCTGCGGCTGGTCGTCAGCATTGCCAAGCGCTATGTGGGGCGCGGCATGCTGTTCCTCGATTTGATCCAGGAGGGCAATCTGGGGCTGATTAAAGCGGTGGAGAAATTCGATTACCGCAAGGGCTACAAATTTTCCACCTACGCCACCTGGTGGATCCGCCAGGCCATCACCCGCGCGATCGCCGACCAGGCGCGTACGATCCGTATCCCCGTGCATATGGTGGAAACGATCAACAAGCTGAACCGCGTGCAGCGGCAGCTGATCCAGGAGCTGGGGCGCGACCCTCTGCCCGAGGAAATTGCCAAGCGCATGGGCGTCAGCGTGGAGCGCGTGCGCGAGATATCCAAGATATCGCAGGAGCCCGTATCGCTGGAAACGCCGATCGGCGAGGAGGAGGACAGCCACCTTGGCGATTTCATCGAGGACGAGGAGGCGCTGGCGCCGGCGGAGGCGGCTTCGTTCTTCCTGCTGCGCGAGCAGCTGGACGATGTGCTGGATACCCTGACCCCGCGTGAGAAAAAGGTTTTGCAGCTGCGTTTCGGCTTAAACGATGGACGAGCCCGCACGCTGGAGGAAGTGGGCAATTATTTCGGCGTGACGCGCGAGCGTATCCGCCAGATCGAGGCAAAAGCGCTGCGCAAGCTGCGTCACCCCAGCCGCAGCAAGAAGCTGAAAGATTATCTGGACTAAGCAAAAACTGGCCTGTTCGGCGGAACAGACCAGTTTTATCTTAACGGTAGTCCGGCCGTCAGGCCTGATTATAAATATTTTTTTAGGAGATATTGAATGAAGAAATTTAACAACGCAATGGATCTTGCAGCATAACCGGGAGGTTTGCTGACGATCCAACAGGCCTCCCAAAAGGTTTATGATTTTACTTTTAGGAGGATATTTTCCATGAACAGAGAAAACAAACGAAAATCATTCGATAAAGGCTACTATAAAACTCACCCTTGCCGGGATACGTTTGTCTGCAAGGTCTGCGGCAGAACGGTTGTGCCGGAGGGCGCCGGCAGCGAACACCGGAATCATTGCCCCTATTGCCTGTCAAGCCAGCATTTAGACGTGGAGCCGGGCAACCGAGCGGCAAATTGCGGCGGTATTATGGAGCCTGTTGCCGTTTGGGTAAGAAAAAACGGCGAATGGACGATCATTCACCGCTGCAGAATATGCGGCGCGCTGAGTTCCAACCGCATTGCGGCCGATGATAATCCGATGAAATTGATGTCGCTGGCGATGAGGCCGGTGGCGTCCCCGCCGTTTCCGCTGGAGCGCATCGAGGAGATGACGCGGCTTATGGGCGGCGACGGCGAATTGAAATGGTAAGGCAGATCCTTGCTTGATGTGATGTGTGTTGTGGAGGGCTTTATATGGGTAGAATTGGGGCGGCGGCCTTGGAGATGGGCGCGGCGGCGGTTATTCTGCTGCCGCTGCTGTTGGTTGTTAACGCGGTTTATTGGCATAACCTGCGCAAAACGGCGGGCTATTTCGTGTTTGCCTGCTATCTGGCGGCGGTCTGCGCGCTGGTGGGTCTGCCGGGTGTCGGCAATTTTCATTGGGAGCTGAACTTAAACATAGTGCCGTTTGCCGGCATGGCGGCAGACGCGGAAAACGCGGTGCTGAACGTGCTGTTGTTTGTGCCGCTGGGGCTGTTGGCGCCGCTTTTATGGCCGGATTTGCGCAGTCTGCGGCGCCTGGCGCTGCTGGCGCTGGCGTTTTCCGGCTTGATTGAAGTTTTGCAGATTTTCACCTTTCGTGCCAGCGATATTAACGATTTGATCACCAATACGCTGGGCGCGGTCATCGGCTTTGGGCTGGCGCGCCTGCTGCCGTGGCGGGCGAATAACCCGTTGCGGGAGCTTTGGCTGCTGGCGGCATTAACGCTGGCCGTGATGATGTTGGCGCAGCCGCCGCTGGCTGGGCTGCTCTGGCAGGCCGTGTTGTAGGATAAGCCATTCAGGAGCGGTTCTCGCTTTAAATGTAGACCATTCAGGAGCAGTTCGCCGTCACCAATCGAACTTCGTCTACGGCTCGTTCTCTTGGGCGGCTATTGCATGGGCGTTGTTACCCAATCGCGCGGCGCATAAATGCTTGCGCTCTTGGGCGCTCGGCTATCGAACCTACGGTTCTCGTCCTGAATGATGCTATCAAATAGAAAAGGCACCCTAAAGGGTGCCTTTTCTATTTGGTGGGCCATTCAGGACTCGAACCTGAGACCGACCGGTTATGAGCCGGTAGCTCTAACCAACTGAGCTAATGGCCCGGGTATAATTAAAGCAACTGTCGGTGAGAGCAGTTGCTTTAATCGTATGGCTCCCCGAGTTGGATTCGAACCAACAACCCCTCGGTTAACAGCCGAGTGCTCTACCGTTGAGCTATCGAGGAATATGCTCGCTTGCGGCGGTACCCAACAAGCAATAATTATTATAGCCAATACGGGGAGTTTTGTCAACAGTTTTAATAAAGTTTTTAGTCTTTTTTACCACTTTTTTCGGCAAAATCGGCAAGTGGCCTTAATCGGCTTTGGCCTCGCGGTAGCCGTGGCTGAAGCCCTTATCATACAGCTTGGAGAGCGCGTATTCGTCGCCCAGAAAACGCCCGACGGTGACCAGCGCGGTGCGGCCGATTTTGGCGTCTTTTACTTTCTGCGCGATGTCGCTTAACGTGCCGATGACCTGCTTTTCCTCCGGCCAGGAGGCCTTATACACCACGGCGGCGGGCGTGTCGGCGGGGTAGCCCGCCAGCAGGCGGTTCACCAGCTCGTCGATCATATGCACGCTCAGGAAGATGATCATGGTGGCGTTGATCTTGGCGAGGTTGCGGATATCCTCGGCCGGGGGGACGGGGGTTCTCCCCTCCATGCGGGTCAAAATCACCGTCTGGCTCACCTCCGGCAGCACATATTCCTTTTTCAACGCGGCGGCGGCGGCGCAGAACGAGCTGACGCCCGGCGTGACGCGGAACGGTATGGCGGCGCTCTCCAGAATGTCCATCTGCTCGCGGATCGCGCCGTAGATGGAGGGGTCGCCGGTGTGCAGGCGTACCACGCGCTTGCCCTCGGCATGGCGGCTTTTAATTACTGCGATGACCTCGTCCAAATTCATGCCGGCGGAGTCGAATATTTCACAGTCCTCGCGGCAGTAATCCAGCAGCTTGGGGTTCACCAGGCTGCCGGCGTAGATGACCACGTCGGCCTCCTGCAAAAGACGCATGCCGCGCACGGTGATCAGCTCCGGGTCGCCCGGGCCCGCGCCCACGATGTTAACCAGATTGGCAGTCAGATCAGTCATATTAATGCTCCTTTCGGTTTTCAGAGGGCGGCGAACACTTTGTCCACCGCGTCGATAGTTGCGTCGAGAACCGCTTTGTCATGCGCCAGCGAGGGGAACCACGCCTCGAACTGCGAGGGCGCCAGCAGCACGCCCGCCTTGAGCATGCCCTCGAAGAAGCGGCGGTACATATCGGTGTCGCAGGTCATCACGTCGGCGTAGCAGGTGACGGGCTGCGGCGTGAAGAACAGGCAGAACATGGTGCGGCAGCGCGAGGTGACGGCGGGTATGTTGTGCTTTTTGATGAGTTTGGTGATCTGCTCGTCCAGATAGGCCGTGTTAGCCAGCAGCGTTTCATAGCAGGCCGGGTCGTCGCGCAGACGCGAAAGCGCCGCGATACCCGCCCGCATGGCCAGCGGATTCCCGGAGAGCGTGCCGCCCTGATAAACGGGGCCGACGGGCGAGACCATCTCCATCAGCTCGCGGCGGCCGCCATAGCAGCCGACGGGGAGCCCGCCGCCGATAATTTTGCCGAAGCAGACCATATCGGGCTGAACGCCCCAGACGCCCGCCGCCGAGTGATAACCGACGCGGAAGCCGGTGATGACCTCGTCGAAGATCAGCACGATACCATGCTCGTTGCACAGCTCGCGTACGCGCTGCAAATAGCCCTCGGCGGGCGCGACGACGCCCATGTTCCCGGCCACCGGCTCCATGATCAGGCAGGCAATCTCATTCTTGTGCGCGTCCAGCATGGTCGAGAGCGCCGCCGCGTCGTTATACGGGCAGACCAGCGTCTCCGCCACCAATGACGCGACGACGCCGGGGCTGGTGGGCACGCCCTGGGTCAAAAGGCCGCTGCCGCTTTTCACCAGCAGGCTGTCGCTGTGGCCGTGATAGCAGCCCTCAAATTTCAGAATTTTATCCCGCCCGGTGTAGCCGCGCGCCACGCGAATGGCGCTCATGGTGGCCTCGGTTCCGGAGTTTACCATGCGCAGCATCTCGCAGGCCGGGTAGGCGTCGCGGATAATTTCGGCCAGCTCCACCTCGTGCGGCGTGGTGAAGCCGTAGGTGGTGCCGCGGGCGGCGGCCTGTGCAATTTCCGCCACCAGCCAGTCCGGTGTGTGGCCGAAGATCAGCGGGCCATAGGAGCAGACGTAGTCGATATACGTTTTGCCCTCGATGTCGGTGACGTGCGCGCCCTTGGCGCTTTCCACGATGACGGGCTGGCAGTTCACCGAGCGGAACGCGCGCACCGGGCTGTTCACGCCGCCCGGCATCAGCTCGTTCGCCAGCCGCAGAATTTCCTGTTTGTCGTTGTTCTTATACATTATTTGGCCTCCTGCAAAAAGCGCGCCAGCTCCGGGGCGAAGTAGGTGATGATGATATCCGCGCCCGCCCGCCGCATGGCGATGTGGCTTTCGTAAATGATCTCCGGCTGCACGGCGCCGCTATCCACCGCCAGCTTCAGCATGGTATACTCGCCGCTCACGCAATAGGTGGCCAGCGGCAGCTTGATCTGCGGGCGGAGCTTGGCGATGATGTCGAGGTAGGCCAGCGCGGGCTTCACCATGATGATATCCGCACCCTCGGCCACGTCCAGCGCGGCTTCCTTTTCGGCCTCGCGGCTGTTGTGGTAATCCATCTGGTACGCCTTGCGGTTGCCCTTGCCCGGGGCGGAGTTGGCGGCCTCGCGGAACGGGCCGTAATAGGTGGAGGCGTACTTCACGGCGTAAGACATGATCGGCGTGTTGATGTGGCCGTTTTCGTCCAGCATTTGGCGGATAGCGGCGACGCGCCCGTCCATCATATCCGAGGGGGCGACCATATCCGCGCCGGCTTCCACGTGGCTCAGCGCGGTTTTGGCCAGCACGGCCAGCGTTTTGTCGTTGTTGACGTAGCCGTCCGGGTCTAAAATGCCGCAGTGGCCGTGGTCGGTGTATTCGCAGAGGCACACGTCGGTGGTGATGAAGATATCGCTGTGGTCTTTAATTTCGCGGATTGCCCGCTGCACAATGCCGTCCTTGATAAAAGCCGCCGTGCCGCAGGCGTCGTGGGCTTCCGGCGCGGGCACGCCGAACAGAATGATATGCTTGACGCCGGCCTGTTCCAGCTCTTTCACGGCGGCGGGCAGCATATCCACCGAATAGCGGAACTGCCCGGGCATGGCGGCGATCTCCTCCTTCACGCCCTTGCCCTCCACCACGAACATCGGGTAGATCAGCTGGTCGGCGGAAATGGCGGTCTCGCGCACCAGCGCGCGCATGGTTTCGTTGATACGAAGTCTTCTCGGTCTGATAATCATGGCTGAAATCTCTTTTCTGTATTAAATTTGTGCGTCCTCTTTTAAGGCGGCCAGCACGCCGTCCAGGCTGTGTTCCGCCGCGGTAAGCGCGGGGGTTATGCCCAGCTCCTGCATACGGCGGGCGGTGACGGGGCCGATGGCGGCGCATTTAACGCCCGCCAAAACCGACATATCCCCGCCGATTGCCTGATAGAAGCCGTCTACGGTGGACGCGCTGGTAAACGGAATGTATTGCACCTCGCCGGAGGATAGCAGCGTTTTCAGCTCGTCGCGGCAGCCGGTCTGCACTTTGGTGTCATAAAGCGGTATGTCGTCCACCCGGCATTTGGCGGCAAGCGTCGGCGCCATGTTGTTGTTGGCGATGGCGCTTCTGGGGAGCAGCACGCAGTCGGCGGCGGTCAGTTGCTTAGCCAGACCCTGCGCCAGCGAGTCGCTGACCTGCTTGTTTGGTACGTAATCCGCCCGGAAGCCGGTTTTTTGCAGATTTTCCGCCGTTGCCTTGCCGATCGCGGCAAATTTCAGCCCGGCCATTTGGCGCAGATCGCCGCCCGCCGCGAAGAATTGGCGGAAGAACAGCGTCACCCCGTTGGGCGAGGTGAACACCAGCCAGGTGTAGCGGCCGATGTTTTCTATCGCGTCTTGAAGCGGCGGCGTTAAGCCCAGCGGTTCAATGCGGATAACCGGGCAGCTTACCGGGTGGAAGCCGGCCTCGCGCAGCATTTTGGCAAACGGGCTGCTCTGCCGGGCGTCGCGCAGCACCAGCACGCCGGGGCGGCGGCGCTGTTCAAAAAAGTTCAGCTGCTCGCGGCAATTCACCACGCCGCCCACAATGGTGATGGCGGGGGGCGTCAGCCCGGCCTCCCGCACCTTTTGCTCGATATCCGCGAGGGTGCCGCAGACGGTCTGCTGGCTGCCCGTGGTGGCGTGGCTGACGACGGCCACCGGCGTGGCGGCGGGCTTGCCCGCGCTTATCAGCCCCTGCGTTATGTAGGGCAGGTTGCCGAAGCCCATCAGAAAAATCAGCGTGCCCTCAAGCTCCGCCAGGTTGGGGAAATTCAGCCCGCGCAGCTCGTCTTTGAAATTGCCGGTGAACACATGGAAAGACGAGGCACATTCGCGGTGGGTGACGGGTATCCCGGCGTAGGCCGGCCCCGCAATGCAGGAGGTGACGCCGGGGATAACCTCAAACGGTATACCGCGCTCGGCGAGGTATATGCCCTCCTCGCCGCCCCGCCCGAAGACGTAGGGGTCGCCGCCCTTCAGCCGCACCACGGTTTGGCCTGCCTCGGCCTTTTGATACAGCAGCTCGTTGATCTGATCCTGCGGCAGAGCGTGGTTGGCGGCCTGCTTGCCCACGTAGATTTTCTCGCAGGCCGCCGGCGCGCGGTGGATCAGGTTGGCGTTGATCAGGCGGTCATACACCAGCACGTCGGCTTGCTCGATGGCCTGCAAGCCTTTCAGCGTGATCAGGCCGAAATCGCCGGGGCCCGCGCCCACCAGATAAACATAGCCCGGTTTCTGCTCATTCATTGGCAATCATCTCCTTAATATCACGCGCCAGCCTTTCGCCTGCTGCCGCTTCCTCGCCGCGCCGCCCGCTGATACTTCTGCGGTGCAGGCCGCGGTCGGTCTGGAAGAAGCCGCAAAGCGTGAAAGCCTCGCCGTTAATTTCGCAATAGGCGCCCATCGGCGCGTGGCAGCCGCCCCCGCTGAACTTTAAAAAGGCGCGTTCCGCCAGCATTTGGCGGTGGCTTGCTTCATCATGCAGGGGCAGCAGCAGCTTTTGCGTTTTTTTATCGTCCGCCCGCGTTTCCAGCCCCAAAATGCCCTGTGCCGGGGCGGGCAGCATTTCCTGCGGCGCCAGCGCGAAGCCGTCAACCTCGGCCATCAGCCCCAGCCGGTTAAGCCCGGCCGCCGCCAGCATTACGCCCTGCAAGCCCTGTTCCCTGGCCTTGCGCAGGCGCGTTTCCACATTGCCGCGCATCGGGGCGCAGGTGATATCGGGGCGCAGCGCCTGCAGTTGGCCGATACGGCGCAGGCTACCGGTGGCAATTACACTGCCGGGCGCCAGATCGGCCAGACTCTTTTCACCGCCGAAGCAGACGAGGAAATCACGTGGGTCTTCCCGGCGGGGGGTGACGGGTAAAATCAGCCCCGGCGGCTGTTCGGCGGGCAGGTCTTTCAGGCTGTGGACGGCCAAATCAATTTCCCCGGCCAGCAGCGCCTGCTCAATTTCCCGCACGAACACGCCCTTGCCGCCCATTTCGTTCAGCGGCTTGTCCAATATCAGGTCGCCCTGGGTCTTGATGACGATAATTTCGGTGGCAAGCCCGGGGTTCGCGTCGCGGAGCGCCGCCGCCACCTGTTCAGTCTGGGTCAGCGCCAGCTTGCTCCCTCTGGAGCCGATCAATAATTTCATCGCAGTTTCCTTTCTTCGCGTCCCATAGCGCGTTAAATTCGGCGGTTGATATGTTGGCAAGCTTATGCAGCAGCCGCTTTTTCATGGCCGCGTCTGCCGTCCAGCGTGTGATGATCAGGCGGCGCACTGCGCCCAGGCGTTCGATTGTCTCGGCGTCATATTCTGCCAGCAGCGGCGCCATTTCCCGCTTCAGGCGGCTGGTCAAAAACGGCGTTTGCCCGCCGGAGGTGATAGCGAGAGTGATACCGCCGCTTTTAACTACGCCCGGCAGTATCACATCGCCCTCTCCCGCAGCGGAGGCAGCGTTGCAGAGCAGGTTTTGTTCCCGCGCCAGACGGGCGATTTGACGGTTCAGCTCTTTGTCGTCCGTCGCGGCGATGACCAGCCGAAACCCGCCGAGGCTTTCCGGGCGGGCGGGGTCGAACGCTTCCCTGCGCCAGGTGTGGGGGACGCGGCGCCAAGCAGCCTCGTCACACCGGGGGGAAAGCAGCGTTATCACGGCACCCCCCGCCGCCAGCTCCGCCGCTTTGCGGGCGCCGACCGCGCCGCCGCCGATGACCAAAACCTGCCAGCCGTCAATATCGATAAATAACGGTGTGTACATGATATGCCCTCATATTTGGAAGTGTCAGCGCGCCTGCCGCTGCTCGTTTTCAAACAATTCCTGCAAAACCTGCGAATAATGCTCGCGTTTTTGCGGGTCGTCCATCGCTTTCAGGCTTAAGATCGGGTTTTGCACGGCTTTTCTGACCGCCGATTTCAGCGTGCGGCTGATGATCTTCTGCTCGCGCTCGCTGACGGCGATTTTGCGGAACAGGTATTGCAGGTGTGCTTCCGCGATCTCGTCCACCGAGTTGTTCAGCGACTGGATCACGTTATCCTGCCCGGTATGCGCCACCCACGCCCGGTAATCGGCCAGATACCGCTCGATGACCGCCTCGGCGCGGGCAGCCAGCGCGTCGCGCTCGGCCATGCCCTCGGCTGCCTGCTGCTTCAAAACGTCGATGTTGGCGACGTGATAGTTGGCAAGCTCGTTGATCGTTTCGTCGATGTTGCGGGGGATCGCCATGTCCAGCATATAGCAGGGCGTCTCGCG
>CANQPG010000048.1 GCA_947625705.1 uncultured Peptococcaceae bacterium
ATATTGCCGCCGCGGCTGCCCTAACCTGCGCATGGACACCAACCTCGGCAATATCCCCGCCCGCACGCTGTATAAATCAATGGGCTTCCGCGAAGCCGCCGTTATCGAAAGCGAATTCAACGGTATCGCCGGCACCGCGCTGGTGCTGCTGGAAAAGCGGCTCGGTTAATCATTCCAGCGGCGTCAGCACCATGCCCTGTGTTGGGTCGGAGTTATCGTGGGTATAGGTGTACTCCACCGCCACCTGATCGACAAACTCCGCTCCGTTATAGCCCAGATACCCGTCAAACGCCAGCGTGTCGTTATCAAGCCAGCGCAGATCGCTGTAACCGGAATAATTCTCGTAGTCGATACGCTGCTGCACCGGGCGGTCGTGCAGCACGCCCCAGCGGATACGCGCCGTGTCGATCAGCTCCGGGCTGACGTAGCCCTCGATCACGTCCACCACCACGATGAAGCTGCTTTTATACGAGTTCAGCTCCACCGCCAGCAGCTTGCCGTCCGGCGAGGGCAAAAGCCCGCCGATATAATCCATCGCGCCGCCGAAGCTCATATACGGCGAGAGATCGCCGTCCGGGCTGAGCCGCCACAGCCGGTTGTTGCTGCCGTAATCGGAATATTCCGGGAAATCGGCAAACATAATGCTGCCGTCGCTCAACCGCGCCAGATAAGGCTTTGGCGAGCCGCCCTGCGCCATATCCAGATAGGGGTTCTCGAATTTCTCCTGCAAAATATCCAGCACGAACGCCGCCGCCTGCGCCAGCTTCGGCTCCGGGTCGGTCAAAAAAGGCGTCAGCGCCTTGACGGCGCGTTTACGTTCCGCCGGATCGTTGTAGGCGTCCAGCAGCGAGTTGATCGCCACATACTGCGTCAGCATATCGTCGCTTTTCAGGCCGTCAAACGCCAGCTCGATATTTTCGCCCACCGCCAAGTCCGCGGGAGAAAGCGCCCGCAGATAAAACTCACTGTTGGCGCGGCTTAAGTCCGCCACCGCCAGCGCCAGCCCGGAGCAGGCCAGCAGCAGACCCAACACCGCCGCCAGCAGCACCGTCCGCATGAATACGGCCTTGCGGTTACGCCGGGGGCGCGCCGCCTCCGCCAGCAATTCGTCGTCCATATCGTTCAGCATTTCGGCCAGCGCCAGGCGCCGGTCATTTTTTTCGCCCGTATTTTCTTCGCTCACAGCTTTACCCATCACATCAGTCATAGCTCTACGCCCTCCTTTTGCAAATATGCCGCAAGTTTCTGCCGCAGCCGAAACAGCCGCGCCTCCACCGCCCCGGCGGAGAGGCCGCAGCGCCCGGCGATCGCCGCCGTGTCCTCCAGATACCAGTAGCGCCGCAGGAACAGCGCCCGGTTCAGCGCGCTTTGCTCCCGCAGAAACCGCTCGATCAATTCCCGCAGGTGCTGTGCCGCCAGCCCGTCGGCAAGATCCGCGGCAGGCAATGCCTCGGCCAGCTCGTCCAACGGCAGCAAAGCCTGCGGGCGGCGCTTCTGCGCCAAATCGTGCCGAAGACGCTTCAGTGCCAGATTACGCACGATCTTCAGCCAGTACGCCCCCAAATGCCGGGGCTTTTCCGGCGGTATCTTCTGCCAAAGCGCCAACAACGCGTCGTTCAGACACTCCGCCGCCGCTCCCTCGTCATAGAGCAGCCGCCCGGCCAGCTGCCCCGCCTGCCCGGCATATTTGCGCGATACCGCGGCCAGCCCCGCCTCGTCGCGGTTTTCCAGCAGCGCAATTATCCGCTCGTCTTCCATAAGCGCCCTCCTTTCTGCATGTTTTTTGCAGCTTTAATTAAGGTTTCTATTAATATAGTACCATTTCGCGGCGGCGTTTTACGCAAAATTTGGCTTTTTGGCTTGACTTGGCCGCAAATTTCTGCCAAAATAAACCCAATGCCAAATCGCATAATCGCCGATTTTTCGGCCAAAAATGAAAATACAACGATTGCGCCGGCAAAGGAGGTGCCGAATTTGAGCTTTTTTCTGCAAGGCCTGTCGCTGGGGCTGGCCTATGTCGCGCCGATTGGCCTGCAAAACCTGTTCGTCATCAATTCGGCGCTTAATTCCAGCCGCCGCCGCGCCCTGCTTACCGCGCTGATCGTCATCTTTTTCGACGTGGCATTGGCGCTGGCCTGCTTTTTCGGCGTGGGCGCGCTGATGCAGCGCTTTCTCTGGCTGCAAATGGCGGTGCTCGGCGTGGGCAGTCTCCTCGTCATCAGTATCGGCGTCGGCCTCTTGTTCGCCAGGGTCGCCCCGGCCGAGGGCGGCGGCCAGGCCGCCTCGCTGCGGCAAACGGTGATCTCCGCCTGCGTCGTCACCTGGCTGAACCCCCAGGCGCTGATCGACAGCACCATGCTGCTGGGCTCTTTCCACACGGCGCTCCCGGCGGCGGGGCAAATGCCGTTCATCTCCGGCGTGGCGGCGGCCAGCTGCCTGTGGTTTTCGGCGCTGGCGCTCACCATTTCCCTGCTTAGCCACCGTATTAACGCCAAAGTTCTGCGCGGTATCAACATCGTCTGCGGCGTGATCATCATCTTCTACGGCATACAGCTGCTGCTGCATTTCCTCGCGCTGGTTTAATATTGCTAAAAAAAGAGTACCGCCAAACGGTACTCTTTTTTGTATGCTCACTGCTCGCGGAACCACTGCTTCATCAGGCTGATGACCTGCACCAGCTCGTCTTCGCTGATGATGTAGGGCGGCATGGCGTAAAGGTAATTCAAAAACGGCCGGCTGAACACGCCATGCTGATAGGCAAACTGCTGATATCCCGCTAAACTTGCCGGGTCATACACCTCCAGGCAGATACAGCCGCCCATGATCCGCACCTCTTTAACGCGCGGGTCGGCAAACCCGGCAAGCTCCCGCCGGGCGATGGCTTCGATGCGGTGAATTTTGCTCATGTAATCCTCGCGCTCAAAAAGCTCGATCGACTTCAGCGCCACGCTGCACGCCAAAGCGTTTCCCATAAACGTCGGCCCGTGCATCAGCGCGTGGGTGGGGTCGTTGTCATAAAAGCCCGCAAACACGCGGCGGCTGGCCACGGTGGCGGCGTGCCCGATATAACCGCCGGTCAGCGCCTTGCCCAAAACCAGAATGTCCGGCTGCACCAGATCGGCCACAAAACGGTTGCCCGTGCGCCCAAAGCCGGTGGCCACCTCGTCGAAGATCAGCAGCACATCATACTCGTCGCAAAGCTCCCGCGCCCGCTTCAGAAACGAAACGTCATACATGCGCATGCCGCCCGCGCCCTGCAAAAGCGGCTCGACAATAAAAGCGTTCAGTTTGTCGTGATACGCCGCAAAGGACTGCTCCAGCGCCGCGATCTCCGTCGGGATATGCACTGCATTGGGGCTCGGCCCGTATGCTTGCAGCACAAAATGATAGTCCTCGTCGTCGCCCACCTCCATCGTTTTGAAGGTGTCGCCGTGATAAGCATGGTTCAGCGAAAGCGTCATGGTGCGCTCACGCTCGCCCCGGTTCATGTAATATTGCAGCGCCATTTTCAGCGCCACCTCCACCGCCACGCTGCCGGAATCGGAAAAAAAGCAGCAGTCCAAATCGCCCGGCAGCCAATCCGCCAATTTGGCCGCCAGCTTCTCCGCCGGCTCGTGCGTCAGCCCGCCCAGCATCACATGGGCAAACTTATCCAGCTGCTCTTTGATCGCCGCGTTCAGCTCCGGGTGCTTATAGCCGTGGATCACGCTCCACCACGACGAGACCGAGTCGATCAGCTTCTGATCCGCCGTGTAAAGATACACCCCCGCCGCGTCCACAATTTTGTAGGGCGCGCGCATTGTTTTCATCTGTTCGTAAGGATACCAAATCATCTTGCCGCCTCCTTATTCATACAGCGCCGCCAGCTCAGCCGCCGCCATGTCAATATCCACATCGCCCGGCTGCACGCAGGCCAGCGCTTTCAGCCCGAAAAGCTCCTCACACATCACGCGGTTATCCTCATGCAGCACGTTCCCCGGCTGAAAGTTGTTGAAGATAACGCCTTTAAGCCGCAAGCCCGCCGCCCGCATATAAGCCGCCGTCAGCCCCACGCCGTTCAGCGTGCCCAGCCCGGCGTCCGCCACCAGCACCGAGGCAAACCCGCGCGCCTTGACAAAATCGGCCACGCCGAACCGCTCTTCGTCATGCCGCAGCGGGCAAAGGATACCGCCCGAGCCCTCCAGCGTCACATAATCGTAGGCCGCGGCCAGCTGGTCAAAATCCGCCAGCACCCGCGCCATCTCCACCGGCTGCCCGGCCAGCTTTGCCGCTAAATGCGGCGAATACGCGTCCTCGTAAACGTAGGGGCACATCTCGGCCAGCGGCTGGTCGATCCCCGACATCTCCCGCACGGCCACCGCGTCCCCCGGCAGCAGCGAGCCGTCCGCCCGGCGGCTGTTCCCGCTCATCGCCGCCTTAAAATATGCCGCGCGCGGCGAAAGCTCCCGCGTTTTCTTCACCAGCAGCCCAGCCACGTAAGTTTTGCCGATATCCGTGCCGGTGCCGACCACAAACAGGTTTTTGCTCATAACATATTCTCCCCCCAATCAACGCCAGCCGTTCGCCCGCACCAGCGGTATCAGCCGTTTGCCTATCGCAGCCGCCAGCAGGCAGAGCAGCGCGTCGCCCGGCACGGCCAGCACAAAGCAATACAAAAACAGCGGCCACAGCCCCAGCGGCGTTCCCAGATAAAACTCGCTGATCAGCCAGCAATACGCCATGCCGAACGCGTAGACGATCAGCAGACCGCAGAAATTAGCCGCCAGCAGCAGCTTATAGCCGGGGTTTTCCGCCCGCCCGGCGATCAGCCCGGTGACGTAAGTACCCAGAATAAAGCCGATCAAATAGCCAAAGCTGGGCTTCAGCACATAACCCAGCCCGCCGCCCTCGGTGAACACTGGCACGCCGCACAGCCCCAGCACCACATAAACCAGAACCGCCGCCGCGCCCAGCCGCCCGCCCAGCAGCAGCCCGGCCAGCGTGGTAAAGAAAAATTGCAGCGTGAACGGCACCACGGGTATCGGCACGCGGATAAACGCCCCCACCGCGATCAGCGCCGTAAACAGCGCGCATAAAACCAGCTTTTTTGTTTTTGTCACCTGCACAGGTATCAACTCCCTCGCCAAAATTATGTAAACTTAAAGAGGCCTTGCAAGTAAACATTTTAGCATGGTGCGGCGATTATGTCAACTGCTTGCATTACAAAATATTTACATTTAGCACAAATTTGCTCATTACGGCGGGGCATTGATAAAACTTTCCACTTCATGACCTGCGCTAATTACGTGGAAAGTATTATCAATGCCCTCCCCATAGCCAAAGGGGCAGACCCCGTTAAGAAGTCTGCCCGCTTTATAATTTTTTTCTCCCCCAGAAGTGCAAGAGTGCGTCAGATTTGGGTGCGTACGGCAGATTGGCAAAGGAGCTGCACTGATAGTGCGCGAGCTTTGCCAATCTGACAACAAACCCAAAGATGGCGTGCTATTGTCGCTTCTGGATCAATACTGCAATTCCTCGCCCATAAACTCAACCGCGGCAATATTGTCGAGGTCGATCATCTTTTCCAGCGTGAAGTTGAGCTGAACGTGTCCCATATCGTTGCCGATACCGCTCCCAGTGCAGCCCACCACTGTACCGTCTTTCAGACGCACCTTCAGCGAATCCGGGGTAATATCCTCGTCCAGCGGCAGGTTATACGACCAGCTGTCTGCTTCCGCCGCCAGCGTAACGTCAACCGGCTCGTCACTCTCCTTGGTGGTAACATTCACCACCGAATAGCCGTCCGCCGTATCGCCGCCAAAGGAAGCCACCGCCACCTCGGCCAGCTTGCCGGCCTCCACACTGTCATCGCCCGCAAGCTCTTCGGCTCGCGCCGGGTCAAGCAGCATCAAACGCTTGCCATACTCACCCTCGGCGGAAAGGTTCACCGTCAGCGGCGAAATTTCCATGTCGGTGATGGCAATATCGCCGTCCGCCGTCGCCAACTGCACCGGCTGGGTCAGATGATAATTCTCGGCCAGCGTGGTAAAGTTCAGCGGGATATCCAGCTCCCATTCGCCCGCGGCCACCGTCCATTCCGTGTCAGCGTCGCCGGTGTAAAGGTCATGGAGCTGCAATTTCAGCGTCTTGCCGATGATCTCGCGGCTCGCGTCCAGGCTCAGCAGCATAGATATACGGTTATCCGCCGGGTCGTCGTCCGCCAGCAGGTCAAAGCTGTAACCCATGCTGTTCACGCCGTTAATAGACGCATAGGCCGACTGGAATAAATACCACGGCGCGTCCAGCTTCGTACCCTCCGGTGCGGCCACCTCCAGCTGCACAAAAATGTTATGACTGTCGCCCAGCACCTGCGTAGCAGTGATCTCGCCGCCCGCGTTCTTATCGCTCACCAGCACCGTGCCGCTGTGCCCGGCCAGCATTTCCGCCTGCTGCTCGTTCGCCCCAAAGAAAGCGGCGAGCCGCCCGTCGAACACCACATTCGCCAGCGCCATGCTGCCAAACGCCAGCGTCATCACCGCCACCAGGCAGAACGCCAGCATAGTTTTGCGGGAAAAACCGCGCCTCGTCTCACGCCGCAAGCCCGCGTCGGCCATCACCCGGCTTAAAATTCGTTCCTGCTCCAATTCCGAAAGCTCCGCCTCGGCCAAATCAGCCTCGTCGGCCACAAAATCCGCCATCAGATCCTCCTGCCAATTTTTCTGCTCACCCATCACACCGTCACTCCTTGCTCAATAAGTTGATTTTTCAGCCGCTGCCGCCCGCGATACAGGCGGTTCTCCACGGCCTTTTCGTCCAAACCCAGCGCCCGCGCGATCTCCGCCACCCGCTGGTTACAGAAATACCGCCGAATAAAGATCTCTCTGTCCGGCGAGGGCAGACTGCCCACCGCCTGCTGCACGGCCTGCGCCGTCTCCCGGCGTTCCAGCCCCGCCGCAATATCCGGGGCAATGCCCAGCTCCTCAGCCGAAAGTGAAACCGCCTCCGGCCGCTTGCTGCGCCGCCCCCGGTCGATCGCCGTATGCCGCGCAATGCCGCATAAATAGCCCCTCAGGCTGCCCGCGCCCGCCTGATACCGCCCGGCGGACTGATACAGCTTCAAAAAAACGTCGGCCACACATTCCTCGATATCGCGGCTGTCCGCCGCAGGCAGCACCGTCACCACCACCCGTTTCACCAGGCCGCCGTATTCGGCCAGCGCCAGCCGCAGCCCCTGCTCCGGCTGGGTTTGCAGCAGCCGAAGCAGCAATTTGTCCTCCGTCATCTTTTGCGTCTATCCCCCCTTGCCCACACAACTTTTGATGATCAGCAAATTTGCTTTCACTATATAATTCGCAGCAAAACGCGAAACCACTTCCTTTTTGGCATAAAAAAACAGCCCTCCGTTGGGGAGGGCTGCCCAGCGTTCAATATTGATACTGCGGCCGCCGCAAAAAAATTTCCTAAATTTTTCTTCTTAATTATTTTTATCTCTTAAATTTAGCAAAAATTATTAAAGAAAAAAGTACTTTTATATTTGTGCGACATTTTAATAGCGGTATTCCCGCCGCCGCAGTTTCAAGCATATTAAAGCCACCAGCGCGCCCATGCCCTCGGCCACACTGATGGCCGCCCACAACCCCGCCTCGTGGAAGATGAGCGGCAGCAGCAGGATCGCCGCCGCCAGAAACAGCAGCGTGCGCATGAACGAGATCAGCGCCGAAGTGACGCCGTCGGAAAGCGCGGTGAACATATTGGAAGCGAATATGCCCACCCCGGCGAACAGGAATGAGAGCGCAAACAGCGGGAAGCCCGCCTGCGCGATGGCCGCCACCTCGCGGTTGCCGCCCGCGAACAGCAGCAGCGCCGGCGCGCTCACCAGCAGCGAGACGGCGAAATTGACCAGCGAGATGCCGAGGATAAACCGAAAACTGCCGCGCACGATTTGCCGCAGCCCGGCCACATCGCCGTTGCCGAATTTATAGCTGATGATCGGCGCCACCCCGCCCGCGTAACCGAAATACACCGCCGCGAACACAAACTGAAAATACAGCGCCATGGTGATGGCCGCCACGCCGTCCTCGCCATAGAAGCGCATAAACATAATATTGAACAAAAAGGTGCTGACGGCGTTGGCCAGATTGCTGACCATCTCGGAAGAGCCGTTCAGGCAGGCACGCAGCAGCAGCCCGCGCTCCCAGGCCGGCCGCACCAGATAAAGCTCGCCGCCGCGCGGCCGCGCAAAATAGCATATCCCCACCGTTGCCGGCACCATGTAGCCCAGGCCGGTGGCTACGCCCGCCCCGGCCACGCCAAACCGCGGTATCAGCAGATAATCCAGCGCCATGTTGACCAGCCCGGCGCCCACCATCACCAAAAGACCAAGCTTTGGCCGCCCCGCCGTCACGAAATAACTCTGGAAGCCCACCTGCAAAAACAGCGCCGGCGCAAACAGCAGCATACTGACGGCGTAAGCACGGCAATACGGATACTGTGCCGCGCTTGCGCCCAGCATAGCGATGATCTGCGGCAGAAACAGCAGCGCCAGCGCCTCCACCGCCAGGCCGCAAAGCACCGCCACCAGCAAAACCAGCGAAAGGTTCTGCCGTGCCCGCGCCGCGTCGCCCTCGCCCAGCCGCCGCGCGATGATCGCGTTGCTGCCCGTCGCCAGCATAATGCCCAGCCCCATCTCCAGCGAGATCAGCGGGAAGATGATGTTCACCGCGCCCAACGCCAGCGTGCCGACGAAATTACTGATGAAAATGCCGTCCACAATGGTGTAAATGGAGAGGAACACCATCATCGCCATGCTGGGGGCCGCAAACCGCACCAGACCGGCCAACGTGTACGCCCTCGCCAGCGGATCAGACGCCTTTTGCTGCATATTAGCCATAAAATCCTCGCATTACCACAAATTTTCGTTCTGACAGCGTAACAGCCAGCATAACATAATTACGGTGCAATGTCAAGCGATGACGCTTAAACTTTTTCGCAGCAACGCACAGGCAGTTTTTCAACATTTAGGGGTTAATTGGCAGAATTTACGCGGATTTAGCTGTATTTACTACGCTGGGGATAATAATATAATACTAAAGTATTTTTGGTTTGTCCAGATATCTGCCACAATAGTATTATAATATTTTGTTGGAGGTTTGAGCATGCTGGGGCAAAACATTCGTATGCTGCGCCAGGCGCGCGGCTTAAGCCAAGTAGATTTGGGAAAACGGCTGAACGTAAGCAAGCAGAGCATTTCCAACTGGGAAAATGACAACATCATGCCCTCGGTGGAAACGCTGGTGCAAATGGCGGATTTTTTCTCCGTCAGCACCGATTATTTGTTGGGGCGCACTGACAAACAATATTTGGA
>CANQPG010000049.1 GCA_947625705.1 uncultured Peptococcaceae bacterium
TATTTACATTTTTGAAGGAGGTTTCTATTATGAAACGCAGAAGTTTATTAGCGATGATCCTTTCATTGGTCATGTGCATGGGACTTGCTATGCCAGTCTGGGCGGCGGAGGTAAGCAAAGATGTTAGCTTGTTGATGGATCATGTTAACTTGCAAATTGAAGATATTGCAATTGACTCTTGTGTTAAGATGAAAGATACTGGAAAGTTTCATCAATTTGAGGTAAAGCTTGCCGGTGATGAAAAGTCTGTAACTGTTTTTTCTACTTTTGATGATACAACTGTTGAGGATATTGAAAACTATTTGCTGCAAGCAAAATATGCTATTGCACAAGAAAATCAGACCGCAAAGATTGACGAAGACGAAATTGGAAATATAACATATAACTATGTGGGCGAGAATGAGACACTGTGTTATACTGTTATAGATGGACAGGCTAGTTTATATGTTTCTGAACCAATATCCGAAAGAAATATCGATGAATTTGGTGTGGAAATTTCTGATTTTCAATATGATACATTAGATGAAAATATGCTAGAGCCTATGGCTACAGCAGATAGATTTAATAAAGGTGGTATCGGAATCAGAGGATACGCTTCAAAATCCGGTAATTATATTTCGGCCACTATTAACAACCCTTATGTTGTAAACTATAACACAAATTATACTGTATTCTATTATTTGGGGTTACAGGATTTGGATAAAGATACACCCAATGCAGATTTGGGAGTACAGTATTCTTCGGTTAATGGTGGCACCTGGATGCCTTATTATTTATTAAGACAAAACGATAAAGTTTATATGATATTTGGTGGTACTGACAAGGTGGCGTCTGATCCTCATGAGATGAAGCCTAACGAGAACGGCTCAGTTGTATTTTCTAATAAAAAGCCATTAACAATGACTGTATATAAAAATGTTCAAGCCATTGTTAAAGGTGTATCGGGTAAAGTTGTCAGACTTTCTTTTTGGGGGAGTGACGGTAATAATTCTGGCAAAGCTTGCCAGTATATTGCTGAGGGAGGAACAGGTATTACTAAGTCTGTACAATATCGTGTTCTTGCAACAATTAATCGAGCAGATGAGACCCGTGTGCCTGATAATACATGGATTGGTATGGATTGTAATTATACCAATATTAATGTTGATGGTGATCCGGTTAAATGGTCGCAAACTCCCGAAGCTTATATGAGCACTTTGACTGATACATCGCCGGGTCACCTTATAGGAGCCGTTAATATGAAATAAAATAGTGCTTCTAAATAGTTGATGGAGAAATTGCAATGAAGAAAACACTCTATATAATTTGCGTATGTTTAATATGCATATATATGTCCTTTTTCTTTTCATCAGCATGGGCGGCTGAAACATACCCGGTGCATATCAGTCCGGGAGGTGAGGCAGAGTCTATTGAAACGCAAGCTGTCAGCAAAGGCGGGGTGACATATCTGCCAATGCGGACGCTGTTCGAGGTGTGTAATGCCTCGGTGCAATGGAACAGTGCCACTCGGACGATCACCGCCACCCGTTTGGACGGAGCTGTGTTGAAGCTGGATATGCGTAAGAATACGGCGGAGCTTATGGCGCAGGGTAAAACAGAGAAGCTGCAAATGCCTAAAAAGGGGTATATCCAAAACGGCACAACGTATCTGCCGCTGCGCTTTGTCGGTGAAGCACTGCATTGCGGCGTGATTTGGGACAAGCATCAAAAAATTGTAATTGTACGGCAAGGCTTGACGACGCAGACTGATAAGCAGGGTCAAAGCTATCTGCTCGATCTTTACAGCGGTGATTTTTACCGCGGCCTTGGCGTGCAGGCGGTGCGAATAGGCAACAGCGGTATAGCTGATAGTTTTAAGCTGGGTGACGATAAATATGGCCGACCGTGGACTTGGGAAGTCGAGGTGACCGGAGGCGGCAATTATCTTTTGAAGTGTGACTATGATTTTACCAGCTCTAGGATACACATTATTGATTTTGTATCGTATATCAATGCCAATACCGGCGAGGCGCACTTTGACGCGGCGGAGCATGGCGTGTTTTGTCAGCAGGCAGGAGATACTATTTATCTGCGGGATAAGACGGGCGCAATGCTGACGATCAACGACAAGACGGGGACGATCGACAAGATCGATTTGCCTAAGCTGATAAATGAAATCCCCGGCGGTGAAGAGCTTGATAATATTCTGCCACTGGCGGTGGACGGCAATTATATCTTCTTCCGCAGCAATTATCGGCTGAATCTGCTGATGCTTGATACTGCCAATAAGAAGTTGACGAATATGAAAGATGTGCTGATAACCGATGAGGTGGCAGCTTTGACAGGGCATAAGCTGGACGACCCCTGGTGGAAATATATTGATCCATACGCTGTTCAGGTTGAAGGACCATATCTGCATTTTGTGAAGCTGGAGGACGGTATCCTTTATGCGGAGCTGCGGACTTATCTGGATTTTGTGACTGTGCCTCTGGAGTATAAGTATCGTTAAATAACAATAAAAGCACCACATTGGCTAATGCCTGTGTGGTGCTTTTGTATATGCAAATTTTTTTTTGACAATTTTTGCAAAAAAAATTGTCAAAAAAATGTAACCAAATCGACTTTTGCGGGAATGTATAAATGGAAGTCTGCTATCGCTATATGTTTTCGCATAGAAACAGCATTATATAACACCGTTAAGGCAGTTAGCATTTAACTTCTCTTTGCGGTGTTTTTTTTTGCGCCTTGGCGTCTGTTTTTTCTTGGAATTCTGAAAGTATGGCAATCTTCCCAACTCTCTTTGAAAAAACAGACTAAAGAGGATGCTTTTTTGATTTGCTCCCGCCATTTTATTGCAAGTTCAGAACTCGGCTCAAGGTGCCGCGCACCTCCGTTTGTTGAGATTTTTAATGACAGAAATTTCAACAATCAGGAGGGCATAAAATGGCTAATAAAAATCCAAACCATGCGGAACGCCGTCCTAAACGCCGCAAAGCAAAGGACAATCCGTATAACATATATACCAAGCAGGGTGATAGCGGAGAGATACGCTATTTTGTCAGTTTCTTTGACGGTCAGGGTATCTGGCACGATCTGGAGATAAGCAGGGAGCAATTTGCTTGGCTTGATCGTTGTGAGTTGGAGGATATTGCTTATATGAACGAGGTGGACAGGCATTATGCGCAGGGAGATTTGACGGAGGAGGAGATATATTCGCGGGTGGCAGCACCAACGCTATCTTTGGAGGAATTAGTATTGCAAAAAATGATTATGGAGGAGTTGAGCAGAGCAATGTGCAGCTTGCCTCAAACACAGCGGCGGCGCTTTAGTTTGTACTATTTTGATGGCCTTACATACGAGCAAATCGCGCTTATGGAGGGTTGCAGCATACCGGCAGTTTGCTACTCCATTAAAGCCGCAAAAAATTTTTTGAAAAATTTTCTCAAACAGGCTTAAAAAATCGCCTCTAAGTGAGGTAGTAAGTAGAGGGGATCGGAAAACCTCTCATGTACTTCTCCCCATGCTCTTTGAAAACTTAATACTCATTCATTAGGCACATTACCATTGCCGCGAGCCAGATTAGCCGCTGCGCCAAGATATGCCGCTATGCGGTATGGAGCGATCAACAGCAGGCTATAAATGCGGGGCTGCTCCCTGCACGGCCATAACCGGCAGTGGAGATAATGATACTCCCGTCCAGCCACAGTCCGAGCGTGCAGCGTTTTCCGGCGTGAGCCGTCGCAGGCAATGGGGGCGGCTGTATGAGATCCATACAGGGGTGAAATTCCCGTGGTGCTGGCAGCTACCAGCCGCTTAATGATTTCCCTTGGCAAACCGGGGTGTTCAGGACAAATAGGTTTGCGTTCATATATATTTAAGCAGGCGGCGGACAAGCCGTTGATAACGGAGGATTATATCGCCTTTCCGCTTGATGTCAGCGCCGCCGTCTGCTTTATACATAGGCAGCCTGCTGCTGCCGGAGATTTGAGGAGGGAGGTGTGCTTATGCTGAAAACATATTTGCGCGGCGAGATTTATTATGCCGATTTGGGTTATGGTATTGGCTCGGAGCAACGCGGTTATCGCCCGGTTATTATTGTGCAGAACAATATCGGTAATCGGTATAGTCCCACAGTGATTATTGCGCCAATCAGTAGTAAATTGGGCGTTAAGGTAAAACTGCCGACGCATTATTTTTTGTCGTCTATAAACGGCTTACAAATGCCGTCCGTTGTGCTGATGGAGCAGTTAAGAACACTAGATAAAGGCCGTTTAGAGGGCTATGTCGGACGGTTGAATACTAAAGAACTGGCGAGGTTTGATAAAGCCTTAGCGGTCAGCGTCGGCTTAAACGCCAGCAGATAGTGTGATAGTTATGTGAGTGCTATGGTTAGTGATAGTGGAATAAGAGAGGCCATTATGAATTTATCAGAAGCATATACGCTGGTATTCGCAGAGTATCCCGATGTGGTAAATACTCAACAGATGAGGCAAATGCTTGGTGGTATCAGTTTGAAAACTGTTTATAAAATTCTGCAATCTGGTACAGTGCAAAGTTTTGTGATTGGCCGCCGCCATTTTATACCCAAGGTCAGTATTTTCAAATATTTAGGCATTTTAGAATAATTCGCACATTTTACTGAAATGTTCATCGCCGTTATAATATAGATGTCAACGGCAAATGAATTCAGACTGCGACACTGAAGGAGGTCAGATTATGGTTGCAGGACATTTGCGCGATAAAAGAGGTTATTTCCATATTGTTATCAGTTATGTAGATGAAAATAAAAAACGGCAAACAGTATCCAAATCCACCGGCCTGCCGGTTAAAGGCAATAAGCGCAAAGCAGAAATGATGTTGCAGGAAGCTAAAGAGGCATTAGAGGCGGAGATAAGCAGCAACGCCACCGTAAGCAGTGGGAGAACGCCGCAAGAGGAGATACTGTTTACGGATTTTATGAACGATTGGCTGGCAATGATTAAGCGAAATGTCGAAGCCAGCACATACGCCAGTTATTCATTCGCTGTTCAAGGTAAAATCAATCCATATTTTGCTGAACATTTCCCCGGTTTGAAGCTACGCGATCTAACGCCCAAGCATATCCAAGATTATTATAGCTTTGAAATGGATATTAACGGAGTATCGGCAAATACAGTAATTCACCGTCACGCCAATATCCACAAAGCGTTAAAGTATGCTTTTAAGATAGGCTTGATTGACAGTAATCCCGCTGATCGTATTGAGCGTCCGCGCCGCGAGAAATTTGTGGGTGGCTACTATAATCAGGCGGAGCTTGAGCAGCTATTCCAAATTGCCAAAGGAAATATTCTGGAATTGGGTATTTTGCTGGCAGCATTTTATGGCTTGCGTAGAAGCGAAGTAGTCGGCTTAAAATGGAGTGCGATTGATTTTGAGCGAAAAACCATCACTATTTCACATACAGTGACGGAAGTATCGCTGGACGGTAAATTTACAATTATTGAAAAAGACCGCACCAAAACAAAATCCAGCTACCGCACTTTGCCATTGGTAGAGCCGTTTGAGCGACTGCTTTATCAGTTAAAGGCAGAGCAGGCAGAAAACCGTAAGCTATGCAGCAATGCCTATGTAACGAAGTATGACGAATATATTTATGTTGATAAAATAGGCGAGCGCATTAAACCAGCTTATTTAACCGCAAACTTCCCGCAGTTTTTGGCAAAGCACGGTTTGCGGCGGATTCGTTTCCACGATCTCCGGCATAGTTGCGCCAGTTTGCTTTATGCGCACGGCGTCAGCTTGAAAGATATTCAGGAGTGGTTAGGCCACAGCGATATATCGACTACTGCCAATATCTACACCCATCTTGATTATAGCTCTAAAGTTGCTTCGGCCAACGCCATCTTAAGTGTATGTTCGGCGTTTTAGGTAAAATTTTTGGAGGGACATTGGAGGGACATCGCTTAAAGTTATCGGTTCAGCATACTGCCAAAAAAGAGCAAAAGAAAAACCCGCAAACCCTTATGCAGTAAGGATTTGCGAGCCTATGAAATGTTGGTGCCGAAGACCGGACTTGAACCGGTACGAAGTTTCCCTCGACGGATTTTAAGTCCGTTGCGTCTGCCAATTCCGCCACTCCGGCACATAAAAAATGGAGGCGCCATCCAGATTTGAACTGGAGAATGAAGGCTTTGCAGGCCTCTGCCTTACCTCTTGGCTATGGCGCCCCAACACAAAACATTTTAGCATATATTTGCCGTTAATGCAAGGAAAAAATTTGCCGAATTTTCTCATCTTGGCTTGGGTTCGCATAGTTTGCCGCGCCCCTCGGCATACTAAACCAAAAACCGGGGCGGTGCATATGGCAAAAGAGAAGCGGCCGACGCTTTATTTTACGGCCGATTTAGCGAAGAATATCCAACTGGTGCAGGATTACGTCGGCGAGTATGCCGATTTAGTGGTGCGGCGCGTTGAAGCGGCGGGGAAGCTCGCCGCCGCCACCATTTGCTTCGACGGCATGACGGATAAGGACGCAGTGGCCGAGTTTATCATCAAGCCGCTGGTGCAGCGCCCGGAAGCCTTCAGCCTGCCGCCCGAGCGTATCGCCGCCGAGCGCCTGTTCATTGCGGACTGGGCGACTGCCGACAACGTGCAGGCCTTTATGGACAGGGTTTTCTCCGGTGACTGCGGCGTACTGTTTGCCGGCTCGCCCTGCGGCATAACCAGCGATTTAAAAGGCTTCGAGCGGCGCGGTATCAGCGAGCCGCAGACGGAGATCGTGGTGCGCGGCTCCCGCGAGGGGTTTATCGAAAACCTGAAAACCAACATGTCAATGCTCAGGCGGCGTATCAAGACGCCCAACCTCTGCTTTGAGACGCTGAAGCTGGGCACCGAGACCAACACCAACGCCTGCCTGGCCTATATCCGCGGGCTGGCCGACCCCGCCGTCATCGCCGAAGCCAAGCGGCGGCTGAACAGCATTGAGATCGACAGCATTTTGGAAAGCGGCTACATCGAGCAGCTGATCGAGGACGCGCCGTTTTCGCCGTTTCCGACGCTGGCCAACAGCGAAAAGCCGGATAAGGTGACGGCCAAGCTGCTGGAGGGGCGCGTGGCGGTGCTGGTGGACGGCACGCCTTTTGTGCTGACCGCGCCCATGCTGTTCGTGGAGAGCTTCCAGAGCGCGGAGGACTATTACGCGCGCCCGTTCATGGCCAGTTTGGTGCGGTTTCTGCGTTTTCTGGCGTTTGCGTTTGCGATATACGGCCCGGCGCTTTACATCGCGGTTTGCAGCTTCCACACCGAGCTGATACCCTCCAACCTCATGCTGAACATGTGGCAGGCCGCGGGCGATACGCCGCTTTCGGCGGGCTGGTCTGTGTTATTCTATTCGCTGGTGTATGAAGTTGTGCGCGAGGCTGGCATAAGATTGCCTCGGGCGGTGGGCGCGGCCATCAGCATTGTGGGCGGGCTGGTCATCGGCGACATGGCGGTCACGGCGGGCTTGATCTCCGCCCCGGTGGTGATCATCGTGGCGTTCACGGCCATCGCCATGTTCGTGGTGGACGCGCTGACCGACGCGGCCACCGTGCTGCGCTTCATCTTCATCTTTCTGGCGTGGTGGCTGGGCTTTTGGGGGCTGATGCTGGGGACGGTGCTGCTGCTGCTGCATTTAACGTCGCTTTCTTCGTTTGGGGTGGCGTATCTGGCGCCGTTTGCACCGCTGCTGCCGTATCAGCTTAAGGATACCGTGATCCGCGCGCCGCTCTGGCTACAGGGGCGGCGGCCGAAAAATCTGACGGTCGGCAGCACGTGGCGGCAGGCGCCGCAGGTGCCGCCCGCCGGCGGAGGGGAGGAGCAGTGAAGAAAATTTTACTGATATCAGCGCTGATTATAATATTGCTTTACACCGCGGGCTGCGAACTTCTCAGTGAAAACGCGGGCGGCGATTTGAAAGACGTGGAACTGGCCGCGGCGCTCGCGCTGGATAAAACGGAGGCAGGCGAAATAAGCGCTGGCGTGCAGCTGCTGCACCGTGACAAGGCGCTGGAACAGCAATACGCCGAAAGCTATTACAGCCTGGAGGCAGAGGGCAAAAGCCCGGCCGAGGCGGTGGCGGCGCTTTATGACCAAGGCGCGCGGCAGCTTAATTTCTCGCACGCGGCGCTGCTGGTGCTGGGCGAGCAGGCGGCGGGGTTGGCTAACTGGCTGGATTATGCCGTGCGTTCGCCGCAGCTGCGCCCGACGCTTTATCCCGTCATCTGCCGGGGCAGTGCAGCTGATTTGCTGGACGCGGGGGAGGCGACGATGAGCCCCGCGTATCTGCTAGAAAACGCGCTGGAGCCGCGCGGCAGCGGCTATCCCGGGGCGGCGGCGGTCACCTTGCAGGATTTTCTGGAGGCGTTGTATGACGAGGGCATTGCGCCCGTTCTGCCGCTGGCCGAGAAAACGGCAGACGGCGTCAAGCTTGCCGGTTTGGCCATATACGACGGGGCGGCATGGCAGTTTTTGCCGGAGGGCGACGCAGCGCTCGGCTGGCGGATATTGCAGCGCCCGCAGCATTTGGCGGGCGAGGTGCTGACGCTGACGGACGGCGTTTCTCTCAACATCATCGCCGCCGATGTGTTTTACCGTTTGAACCGGACGGAACCACCCGCCCAGCCCACCGTGCAGGTGGAACTTTCGCTTAAGGCCGAGGTTTTGGATAACCCGAAAGACTGGGGGCAGGCGGAAATTGCGGAACGCGCCCGCGAGCGTTTGCAGCATATCTTTGCCGCGGCGCTGGCCGAAAGCCGCCGCTTAAAGCTGGACTTTTTGGGCATTGGGCGCGAGATCAAACGGAAGCTGCCCGCGCTTTGGGAGGATTGGCGGGACGACGATTATCTGAACGAGACCGCAGCGGCGCTTAACGCCGATATCACCATCGAAATGAACTGATCCAAAAAAAAGGAGGCGGACGCATGACAGCAAGACGGCAGGGCAAGATCGGGCGGGCGGAATTGTTCTCGCTGGCGCTGGCGGTGTGCGTAAACGGCTTTATCC
>CANQPG010000050.1 GCA_947625705.1 uncultured Peptococcaceae bacterium
GGGGTATAGCTCAGCTGGGAGAGCGCTTGAATGGCATTCAAGAGGTCAGCGGTTCGATCCCGCTTATCTCCACCAAACAGGAATGGATATCCGAAAGGGTATCCATTTTTGTTTAGTTAAAATACCGAACCGCTGGCCTCTTGAATTTAATAAATGGGAAGGAGCAGCCCTCCGTCAGCGGTTCGACAGCCGAGCGCCCAAGAGGCCAAGCCTTTGGCGCAGGCCGATTGGGATCGCGAGGGGTACCCGGAGGGTATCCCGCTTATCTCCACCAAACAATTTAATGTAAAAGCCCTGCTAAATCGCTTGATTAGCAGGGCTTTTGCTATTCTGTTTTGTGTTTTGTGCGCGGACAAATATAAGGGCATAGAATTGCGCTTAACCCTTGTCAGCCCCAAATGGCCATTGCCAGTGTTGCCGCCGTCATCAAACATAGCCCGGCCAGGGCTTTTCGGCTTAATTTTTCGTGAAAAACCAGGAACGAAAACAATACGGTCACAAGAATACTCATTTTATCAATGGGAACGACCACGCTGACAATACCGTTCTGGATCGCATAGTAATAGCAGAGCCATGACGCGCCGGTCGCCAGACCCGATAAGGAAATGAAACACAGCTCCCGGCGGTCAATTTCTCTGATCTGCTTTTGTTTGCCTTGCAGAAAGACAACGAGCCACGCCATCAACAGCACAACGCCCGTCCGCAATGCCGTACCGAGGTTGGATTCCACTCCCACAATACCCACCTTGGCCAGAATTGACGTCAATGCCGCGAACACGGCGGAAAACACGGCATAAAGCAGCCATTTGCTGCTGACGACCTTTTTTTCGTCCGGCTTCTTTTCAACCATCAGGAAAATTCCCGCGGCCAGCACTGCCGTACAACACAGTTTTATCCCCAGATGCTCCGTTTCGCCAAAACAGATAATCGCCAGAAGCACCGTTAAAACCGTACTTGACTTGTCAATGGGAACGACCTTATTGACCTCACCCATGGCGAGCGCCTTAAAATAGCAGATCCATGACGCGCCGGTTGCCAGCCCCGACAGAACGAGGAAAAGGCAGGATCTCGGGCTGACCTCTGTGATCTGACCATATGAACCGACAATAAGCACCATCAGCCACGCAAACAACAGTACCACAATGGTTCGTATTGCCGTAGCCACATCAGAGTCCGTTTTTTTAATACCGCATTTTGCCAGGATAGAAGTAAGGCCGGCAAAAAATGCTGACAAAACCGACATGATCAGCCACATATTTACCCATCTCCTGAGTTTTGTAATATTGGCGAATTATACTTCCTGCGAGCCGGAGCGAGCCAGTTTCACAATATCCCCAACGCCCTCCAACACCATACCGGGACGGTAAGCATAGGTTTTCAGCGTTGCCATTGTGGATACACCGGACAGCACCAGCACCGTGGACATGCCGCTCTCCATACCGGAGATCACATCGGTATCCATACGGTCGCCCACCATCACGGCGTCACCGGAGTGACAATTCAACATTCTGAGGCCGGTGCGCATCATCAGCGGATTGGGTTTGCCGCAGAAATACGCCTGCGTTCCGGTGGCCATCTCGATAGGTGCGACCAAGGCTCGGCAGGCCGGGGCAATACCATTTTCGATCGGGCCGGACACATCGGAATTGGCACCGATAAGCTTAGCGCCCGCCAGAACCAAGTTGGTTGCCTTGGTCAGCGTGTCCATAGTATAGGCACGCCCCTCTCCCACCACCACATAGTCCGGGTTGACGTCGTTCATGGTGATCCCTGCGTCATAGAGCGCGTTAAGCAGACCTGCTTCACCAATGGCAAAGGCAGAGCAGCCGGGCGCTTGTTCTTTCAGGAATGCTGCGGTAGCCAGGGCGCTGGTATAGAAATGCTCCTCAGAAACGTTAAGCCCCATACGAGCCAGCTTCTGGTTCAATTCCTTGGGGGTATATCCGCTGTTGTTGGTCAGGAACAGATACTCTTTTTTTTCGTCCTGCAGCCACTGAATAAACTCCGCAACGCCGGGCAGAACGCGGTTGCCGTGATAGATCACGCCGTCCATATCACAGATAAAGCCCATCTTTTCATTAAAGTCTATGTAATTATACTGATCCATTATCTCCCTCTTTTCATACCGATGTATTGAATACCATGAGAAGTATAGCATAATGTCAAGGGCTTTTCTATCAAACCTATGTAAAATTTTTCGCAGACTTGTACAATTCCGCCATACTGCCGGCCGCAGCTGATGGTTTCCGCCATGCGGCGTTTTGGCGCTGCGGCGTCTTTGAGATTTACCTAAGCCCCTTTTCAAAAAAAGTCAGCTCAAATTGAGAAATTCTTGAATTGATATATCCTGACCCCTTGCATACCAGCGCGAAACCATAAAAAAGCAGGCGGAAAGCAGATATTCCGCGGCATAATCCCTTTCCAAAGCATTATATTTGGTGTTGTGCTCAAAAAATTTGACAGCCAGCGGTTTAAGCTTGACGATCATACGGTTGCCCAGTTGCGGATCGCCGGTCGGCCCCAGCAGCTTAACAATATACGGCTCGTGGAGTTCGTATATGTAGATAAAAAACTGCAGCACACCTTTTTCCGTCGTAATATAGTCGGGAAAAAATTCCAGAACAGTCTGTTCAGTTTGCGTCAGCAGCCTATCCTCCAGCTGCTCCAAAACATCGCGCACATCGCGATAATAAACATAAAAAGTCCCCCGGCTGTAACCGGCGTGTTCGGTGATCGCCTGCACACTGATCTTTTCCAACGGCTTGTGCAAATACAGATCCCAGAAAGCAGTTTCCAAATTCTTTTTGGTTATCTGGGTAGCTTTTTCTTTGTGACGCATAGCCTGCCTCCTGAAGCTTTTTACACTCTGTTCATTATTTACAGCATAAACGAAAACAGGTCAAATAGCAAGCGATATCCGCCAACATTGAACACTCGCCCCATGATTGTAAATTGAAGCAGGCGTCGCTTTGGCATATAATTTTTAATACAGAACAAAGTGTTAAAATACTTGCAGTTTAGGAGGAAATGCAAATGTGCAAGCGATTAGGCGCAGTTTTGCTGCTGATCGGCTGTTTACTGCTGGGGCTGACCGGCTGCGGCACAGATAAAAATGAACCGACCTCTGCCAAAACCGTTGCAGTCGTGCCGGCGCAGGCGGAAACGTATGATACCGGGATCGATTACATAGGCATTGTGCAGCCCAAAGAGGTGCATAATTATGCTTTTCTGACCGGCGGCAAAATTGCCGAGCTTTATGTTGCAAAAGGCGATCAAGTGCAGCCCGGCGATAAGCTGGCCAAGCTGGATACCACACAGCTGGAGCTTTCGGCGGCGATCACTTCCAACAGTGCGTCAATGGCGCAGAACAATATCGCCACGCTGACCGAAGCAGTGCAGGTGGCCGAGGAATCGCTGCATGTGGCCGAGCAGAATTTGGCACGCTACCAAGCGCTTTATGCCGACGGCGCCATATCCCAGAGCGATTTGGAGAATATGCAGTTACAGTATGATTCCCAGCAGGCAAGCTTTACCCAACTGCAAAATGATTTGGCCACGGCAGAGATGTCAGCGGCCAACAGCGGCCTCAGCCAGCAGCAAATGCAGCAAAATCTGGCCGACTCCACGCTGCGGGCGGACAGCCCCGGCATTGTTATGGAACTGCCGTTTAAGGAAAACGAGATCGCCGGCGCCGGTTACCCGGTGGTCATTACCAAAAGCGAGGAGCTGGTGGTCAAGGTTGGCGTATCGACCGATGATTACGGCCAAATCAATAAGGATTGTCCCGTTGCTGTGAACGGCAGTATTGAGGGGCATATTGACACGATCGCCGCCTATCCCGATGAAGTCAGTCGGGTTTACACGGTGGAGATCATCTGCACGGCGCCTGAATTGTCGGCCGGCGATACCGTAGATGTGCGGATCTTTACCGGACAGGAACGGGGTTATTTTGTTCCTTTGAGCAGCGTTTTTCAGTCCGACGGCATCGATTATGTGTTTGTCGTGAGCAAAACAGGCGGCGAGAATAATGCAATGCGCGTCAATAAGCGGCAGGTCACCCTGGACGAAATGAACGGCAGCAATGTTCTGGTGCAGGGGTTAAGCGCCAATGATCTGGTGGTTACGGACGGCGTTAAGCTGCTGAATGAAAATGACATCGTGGTTATCGAAGCCAAACAGTAAAAGCGTGAATAACATGAAAAAAAGTTTTGTTGAGATACTGATCGAAAAAAAGCTGTTTATTATCATCATCTGCGTCATGGTGGTGTTGGGCGGCATTATTTCGTATATCAATATGCCCAAGCAGCATTTTCCGGAGGTGATTCTGCCGGTGGCCTCCGTCACCGCGGTTTATCCGGGCGCCTATGCCGAGGATATGGAGCAGCTGGTGGCCAAGCCGCTGGAAGAGACGGCCATGACGCTGGACGGCTTTGATTCCTGCACCACACAGGTTTACGAAAACGCCTGCGCGGTAATGGTGGTGCTGGATATGGGGCTTAATCAGGAGGAAGTAAACGACAGCTTTGACGACCTGCGTTTGAAAATTGACGCCCTGCTCCCCACACTGCCCAGCGGCGTGCAGCAGATAAGCGTGGATACGGATATTATGGATACGGCCGGCCTGCTGCTGGCGGTCAGCAGCAATGACGTATCCGGCGACGAGCTGGCGCAGCGCACCGGCGAACTGAAAGACCGGCTGAAGCTGCTGAACGACGTGGAACGTGTGGATATTGTCGGTGAGCAGCTTTCGGAAATTGCCGTGACTGCCGATGTTGCTAAGCTGAACAGCCTGAATATTTCGCTGACGGAGCTGGCGTCAATTATCAGCGCCCAAAACAGCCTGATACCCACCGGCGAGATCACAGTTGACGACAACAATATTGCGGTGCATTGCAACAGTAAATTTGCCAGTCTGGAGGAAATTCGTGATCTGGTCGTCGGCGCCGACAGCAGCACGGGTATCCTTTACCGCCTGGCTGATGTGGCGGACGTGCGGCTGCAGGTGCCTGACGACAGCGCCTGCTACTATTATAACGGCACCCCGGCCACGGTGCTGGCGCTGTATTTTGCCAACGGTATCAATGTGGTAACCATGGGCGATACCATTCGTGATATGGTGGCGGATTTCAGCAGCGCCCTGCCGGATAATATTCAGGTGAATGAAATATATTTTCAGCCTGATGTGGTCAACAAGGCGGTGAACAGCTTTGTCATCAACCTGCTGGAATCAATTCTGCTGGTTCTGGCGGTGGTGATGGTGGGCATGGGGCCGCCATACACGGCACTAATGATGTAGCCAAGGCCGTGTTTATTTCCATGCTGACGACGGTGGCCGGTTTTTCGGCGCTGCTGACCCTATCTGGCGCGTACCGGCAGTTGGCTTTCAGCCTGCCGGTGGTCATCATCACCTGCCTGATCGTATCTTTTCTGATCTCGCTTTTGGTAACGCCGCTTACCTCCTATCTATTGCTGCGCCCCCGCGATTTAAGCAAGGTGAGCAAAGCGCAAAAGCTGGCGGATTTTTACGACAAATGGTTTCAAAAAGCCTTTGCCAAACCGAAAACGACCATACTCTGCCTGCTGGTTTTTCTGCTGCTGTGCGGCTCCACGCTGGCGCTGCTTGATTTTCAAATTGTGCCCAAGGCAGATAAAGACGTGGTGACGGTTGAGCTGACCGGCAATTCGGAAAGCAATTTAGATGTCACCAAGGCCACCATTCGGGATATTGAAGCGGTGGTAGCCGAGCAGCCGGAGGTGCTGTATTACCTTTCCGGGGCGGGGGCGGGTATCCCCCGTTTCGATTACTCCGTTCTGCCCAAGGGAGAGGGCGATAATGTCGGCGATCTTTTTATCCGGGTCGATCTGAAACAGGGCGGCCGTTTTAAGAAAACTGCCGACTTTGTGGAATATCTACAAAACGAGCTGGACGCCAGAATTGCCGGCGGGCGTATGGTGGTTGACGAGCTGGGCGTGATGTCACTGGTCTGCAAGCCGGTGGAAATGAAAGTGTTCAGCGAGGATCTGACGGCGCTTAACGACGCGGCGGATCTGGTGGTTCAGGCCATGCGGGAAGTCGAGGGCACCAAAGGCATTATCAACAGCAGCGATCTATCCACCTATGGCTTTTATGTTGATATGGACAGCAAAAATCTGAACTCGCTGGGGCTGACTAAAGCCGAGGTGCAGAACGAGCTGAGCATTGCGCTGCTGGGACGCAGCGTTTCCCTGTTCAGCAGCAACGGGAAAGAATATGATATTGTGCTGGACAGCAACATTGACAGCCCGGCGGAGCTGGCCAATTATCAGGTTAAATCCTCGGCCTCCGGGCAAAAATTTGCTTTGCAGCAGTTTGCCAAGGTGACGCCCGCACCGCAGCTGACGTCAATTACCCGACTGGACGGCGAGCGTGGCCGGGCGGTAGGCTGTTATGCGGCGGCAGGTTACAGCAACATCACTTTACAGAGCGAGCTGGAAGAAAAAATCAGTCAAATTGATTTCCCGGCGGGTGTGCGCATTGAAAAATCCGGCGAAAAGAAAGACTTTTTGGAATTGATCGGGTCAATTATTTCGGCCTTTATTTTCTCCTTTGTGGTGATTTTCCTGATTTTAATGCTGCAGTTCAATTCCGGTAAAAAGGTCGCCCTGCTGTTTATATCCGTACCCTTTGGGGTGCTGGCCGGTATTGCCGGGCTGTTCATCACCGGGAAAAAGCTGGCCTTGTTTGCACTGCTGGGCGCGATCGCCCTGTTGGGCTGCGTACTGGCCAACGCCATTGTGCTGGTGGAATATATTGACAATGAACGCGCCGGCGGCGTGCCGGTGGCCGAGGCCTGCCGCACTGCCGGCGCCAAACGCTTCCGCCCGATCCTAATGAGCACCACCACCACCGTGCTGGGGCTGTTCCCGCTGGCGATCGGCGGCGATCCCCTGTTTATACCCATGGCTATCCTGATGATGTTCGGCCTTGCCGTATCTATGGTTATCAATCTGATTGGCGTGCCGATCGTCTATGCCATGCTGTTTAAAGATGAAACGTAATTAAAGATCCCACCGCTTTTTATTCCTCGCCCCGCCCGCCGCAATCGCACACCTTACGCGCCCTCACAAACACGCTGGGCGCGGGATAGAGGCGCGCCAGCGGCTTTTGCAGCCAGCGCTCCACCCCTGCCAGCCGCCGCCAGCCGAACAGCTTTTTCAAATGTCGGTTGCGGAAGATGGACACCGCCAATTCGTCCTCGATAACAAAACCGTTGGCATAAAGCGCGTCCTTAATGTATTTCGGGTGAAAGTTGTAATAAATACCCGCGCCGCGCCGGCTGGGCGGATAAGCAAAGGGCTGCAAATTGGGTTTTCGGAACAGCCAGCGGCAGATCTCCAAGAAATTCCGCTTGTTGGCATACTCAAAGATGAACGTGCCGCCGGGCGGCAGTACCGCGTTTACCTGGCGAAAGAACGCGGGAACGTCCTCCACATGGTGCATGACCCGCACGCAAAGCACATTGTCAAACAAACCGCCTGCCGGGCTTAGATCATACAGGTTGAGCGTTTGGCAGGTCACATTCTCCAGCCCCAACCGCTGCACCCGCTCCGCCGCTTGGCGCAGCAAATTCTCCGTGCAATCGGTCAAAAGCACCCGGCGGCATTTCGGCGCGTATTCGTCCACCAGGCGGCCAAAGCCCGCGCCGATCTCCAGCGTATCGCCCTGCATGGCGGCGGTCAGCCGCCTAAGCGCCAGACGCTCCGCCGCGTCCTCGTATTCGCGCCCGATCTCCTGCCAAAAGGCGCGGTAATCAACGTTGTTATAGTCGTAAATTTCGTGCTGAACAGCCTGTAAAAACATCATAATTCCCCCTATCACACTATCACCAAACAGAGCCAAGCCCTATATATAAGAGGGTTTGGCGAGCCGCGCGGTTTGAAAAGGGGCGCAAAAAAGCCGGGCGTTTTGCCCGGCTCGTTTGCTGTATAGTTTGGCTTGAATTATGCGGCGTTGATAATTTCCTCCGCCATCGCGAACATATCATCGGCGGTCAAAGTCAGATCCCAGCCGAACAGGTTGTAATGCACGCCGTCCGCGTACCAGTCGGCGCCTGTCAGGTATTTTTCCTCCACTTCGGAAGAGCCGTAGCTCATCACCAAGTCGCCGCGGTCCATTGCCGCCTGCTCCTCGTCGGAAATTTCATAGTCCGGCGGCACGAATTTGTACTGATATTCTTTGTAAACCACGGTAACATCGCCCACGGTGTGGGTGGTGACATTCTTGGCAGCGGGGTCAACATAGTCCTCCGGGAACGC
>CANQPG010000051.1 GCA_947625705.1 uncultured Peptococcaceae bacterium
ATATCAACGAGGCTTCCGATTACATTTACAGCGTGGCCGATCCCGACGCGACGATCATCATGGGCGCGGGCTACGACGAATCGCTGGGCGAGGCTATCCGCATTACCGTGGTGGCTACCGGCTTCGACGGCAAGCCGAAGAACTCGCCGTTTGGTTTGGCTCCCGGCGGCATTTCGGCGCCGGCTCCCAAAAAGGCGGGCGAGGCTCAAGCCCCGGCAAATGGTTCGGGCTTCAAGGTGCCGTCTTTTGACGACGTGGAGATTCCCTCCTTTATGCGCCGCAAGTAAATCAGCGTTTTGCACAGGCAGAGGGCGGCTTTTCCCAAAGGCCGCCCTCTTTTGATAACTTTGGGGATAGGGGATAGAGGTTAAAATATGATTGATTTTCGGCGCAGGACTATGCTGACGCTGCCCGGGTGGCTTGCGGTTTTGCTTATCGCGGCGGTGTGCGCCGGGCTTGGCGGCTGCGGCGAGCCGCAGCAGGAGACCCCGGCCACGGCGCTGGCCTGGCAGATCCAACCGGAATATTTGCAGGATTTGACTTTGGAAGAGCAGCAAAAGCTGTTCTGGGATTATTACACATATTCTGTCATGGCAGACGGTAAATTCCTCAACCATTTTTCCGAGCTGCGCTTCCTGCCGGAGTTTGCGGCGGGCGAACAGCCGGACTGGGAGCAGGCCTGCCGTTTCCTGCTGGATTTTACGCCATATTGGCAGGACGCCGAGGGTTACTGCTGCTGGAACGCGGCAGATTTGCAGCAGGCGGCGGATATTCTGCTGGCCGGCTATACCGTGCCGGCGGAGGATAACGGCTGGGTCTGGTATCACCCGGCGCAGGGCGAGCAGCAAGCGTATTATCAGGCGGTGGGCTGGGACAATAACGGCGCGGTTTATTACCGCCTGAACGCACCGCTGGCGGAGGCGGCGGGCACTTATACCGCGAGCTTTACGGGTTATGACGTGGGTGAGCTTTGGCAGGATACGCCGGATTTTGCCCCGGCGGAGAATAACGATTCGAAGCTTTGCCAAATTGCCGCCGAGCGCGGTATCGACCCGTATGACTTTGACTTGACGGCGGAAATGCCCGCCCTGATCGACGCGGGGGAGCTGATCCCCTGCGAGGAGCTGACCGTGACGTTTACGCTTACCGGCGACGACGAGCTGCCGCTTTGTTATACCAGCTGTGAGCGGACGGAGCTGGCGACGAATTAGCCGCCGTTGCGGGAAAAATGGCGATAGATTGCGATAGAGGTGAGAGAAGATGAAATCCGATACGTTGGTTGCGACCAAATTTGATGAGCTGCTGGCGCAGATCGAAGAATATAACCCCTCCTGCGACAAGGAGAAAATACGCAAGACGTATGAGCTGGCGGCGCGCCTGCACGGCGACCAGAAGCGCGATTCCGGCGAGCCGTATATCATACACCCGCTGGCGGTGGCGAGCATTCTGGCTTCGCTGCATATGGACGACACCACGATCATGGCGGGGCTGCTGCACGACGTGGTGGAGGACACCGACATGACGCTGGAGGATATCCGCGAGCTTTACGGCGATGACATGGTGATCCTGCTGGACGGCGTGACCAAGTTATCCAAGCTGGAATTCCGCTCGAAGCAGGAGCGCCAGGTGGAGAACCTGCGCAAAATGTTCCTCGCTATGAGCCGCGATATCCGCATTATCATCATCAAGCTGGCCGACCGCCTGCACAATATGCGGACGCTCTCCAGCCACCATTCGGAGCTCCGTAAAAAGGAGATCGCGCTGGAGACGCAGGAAATTTTTGCCCCGCTGGCGCACCGCCTTGGTATCTACAAGATCAAGTGGGAGCTGGAGGACTTGTGCCTGCGCTATCTGGAGCCGGAGGCCTACAATAATCTGGCCGAACGGCTGACCATGCGCCGCGACGAGCGCGAGGCGTTTTTGAACGAGGTCTCCGAGACGATCCGCACGCATTTGGAGGACGCCAACATTGCCTGCGAGATCACGGCGCGCCCGAAAAATTTCTATTCCATTTACCGCAAAATGGTGCGCCAGAACAAATCGCTGAACGAAATTTACGATATCCACGCGGTGCGCGTGCTGGTGGATACCGTCAAAGACTGCTATGGCGCGCTGGGCGTGGTGCATACGCTTTGGAAGCCCATGCCCGGCCGCTTCAAAGACTATATCGCCATGCCCAAGGCCAATATGTATCAAAGCCTGCACACCACCGTCATCGGCCCGGCCGGCCGCCCGGTGGAGGTGCAGATCCGCACCTATGAAATGCACCAGGTGGCGGAATACGGCATTGCCGCCCACTGGAAGTATAAAGAGGGCAAGGGCGTGGATAATTCCAACGCCGCGCGCGAGGTGGATAACCGCCTGAACTGGCTGCGCCAAATGCTGGACTGGCAGAAAGAGGTCAGCGACGCCAAGGAGTTTGTGGAGAGCGTGAAAGGCGATTTCTTCGGCGACCAGTCGGTGTTCGTGTTCACGCCGGCGGGCGATGTGATCGAGCTGCCTGACGGCGCGACCCCGATCGACTTTGCCTATCGCGTCCATACGCAGGTGGGGCACCAGTGCGTCGGCGCCAAGGTGGACGGCCGCATTGTGCAGCTGGATACCACGCTGCAAAACGGCAATATCGTGGAAATTCTGACGGCGCGGGGCACCGGCCCCAGCCGCGACTGGCTGAAGATCGCCAAGACCAATCAGGCCAAGAATAAGATACGCCAGTGGTTCCGCAAAGAGGGGCGCGACGAATTCTCCGTCCAAAAGGGGCGGGCGATGCTGGAGAAAGAAGCGCTTAAAAATAACATCGATATCGCCGCCATGTTCAAGGTGGAGCGCCTGAACGACATCATCAAGCGCACCAACTTCGTCTCGGTGGAGGATATGTATGTGGCGCTGGCCGAGGGCGCGATAACCACCCTGGGCATTATCAACAAGATCAAGGAAGACCCGGCGCTGAAAAAAGCGCTGCTGCCCGAACCGGAATCGCCGACGCCGAGCGTTGGCCAGGCGATGAAAGTGCGGCCGTTTTCCGGCAGCAACGCCACGCACGATAAGGGCGTTTGGGTGAAAGGCGAGGCCGATCTGATGGTGCGCATTGCCAACTGCTGCCAGCCGCTGCCCGGCGACGCCATCGTGGGTTACATCACGCGGGGGCGAGGCGTTTCCATTCACAAGGCCGATTGCCCCAACGTGCGTTATTACGAGGAACATGAACCGGAGCGTCTGGTGGACGTGCAGTGGGACAACGAGAACACCGGCGTTTTCCAGGCGGAAATTGAGGTGCTGGCGATGGATCGGGACAACCTCGGCATGAACATCATGGCCGCCATCTCCGAGACTAAGACCCGCATTAACTCAATCAACTTTGAGGTGGACGAGGATAAAATTTGCCACGGCAATGTGAAAATGGAGATAAACAACCTGAACCAACTGGAATACATTATCAATAAGCTGAAAAAAATCCGCGGCGTCACCGAGGTCAACCGCAAGGCGGGCGCACGCTAAAGGTTAAGGAGGCATTTATGCAGGACGGCAACATGGTGGAATACAAACTGAAAGACGCCAATCTGCGCTTGCTGCGGCTGGAGCTGGGCGAGATCGGCACCAACTGCTATCTGCTGGCGGACGTGGCGGCGGAGCAAACCGCGGTCATCGACCCGGCGGGGGATTTTCCTATCCTCTGGCAGGCGGTGGAGGCGCTGGGCTATCCCGTCAAGTACATTTTGAACACGCACGGCCACTGGGATCATATCGGCGCGAATGCGGAATTGCAGCAGAAAACCGGCGCGCCGCTTATGATCCACAAGGCCGACGCACCGCTTTTGCAGCAGGGAGCGGACAGGACGTTCCGCGTCCGTTATCAGCCCTCCAAGGCGGATAGAACGCTTACGGGCGGCGACGAGCTGCCGTTCGGCGCGTATAAATTCCGCGTGCTGCACACGCCGGGGCATACGCCGGGCGGGGTGTGCTTTGTGCTGGCCGGCGCGGGCGGCGACGAGCTGATTTTCTCCGGCGATACGCTGTTCCAGCTTTCGATCGGGCGGACTGATCTGCCGGGCGGCAGTTATGACGATTTGATCCATTCCATTCGCACCAAGCTGCTGCCGCTGGACGAAAAGCTGCCGGTTTTCCCGGGGCATGGGCCGCATACGTTCTTGGCGGACGAAAAGCAGTACAATCCGTTTCTGAGATAGTTTTGGCGGGGCTACGATAAATTTTCCCACTTCATGACCTGCGCAAATTACGCGGAAAAAATTATCCGAGCCCCTGATGTAGGTGCGGGGCATTGATAATACTTTCCACGAAATTTAGTGCAGCGAAGCGGAACTCATGTAGTGGAAAGTTTTATCAATGCCCCAGCGCAATTAACTTATATAGGAGAGATTTTATGCTGACCAAAAGACCGCGAGGTACTAACGATTTTTTGCCGGAGGACACCTGCAAGTGGCAGTACGTGGAGAATTTGCTGCGCGAGCTTTGCCACGAGTTTGGCTACGAGGAGATCCGCACGCCGATTTTTGAGGAGACCGAGCTGTTCCTGCGCGGCGTGGGCGACACCACCGACATCGTGCAGAAAGAGATGTACACATTCGAGGACGCAGGCGGGCGCAGTGTGACGCTGCGGCCGGAGAACACGGCCTCGGCGGTGCGCGCTTATGTGGAGAATAAGCTGGCCGCGCGTCCGCAGCCGACCAAGCTTTTTTACATCGGGCCGATGTTCCGCTATGAGCGGCCGCAGGCCGGGCGTTTCCGCCAGTTCCACCAGTTCGGCGTGGAGTGCTTCGGTGCGGCTTCCCCTGCGGCGGACGCGGAGATCATCACGCTGGCCTGGGAGTTTTACCGGCGGCTCGGCTTAAAAAATCTGGAGCTTAACCTGAACAGCGTGGGCTGCCCGGAGTGCCGCCCGGCCTATCGCAAGGCGCTGCAGGATTTTCTGCGGCCTAACCTCGATAAGCTGTGCGATAGCTGCCGCGAGCGTTTTGAGAAAAACCCGCTCCGTATTTTTGACTGCAAAAATCCGGAATGTCAGCAGTATCTGGCCGGGGCGCCGACGACGCTGGACGCGCTTTGCGACGACTGCCGCGAGCATTTCGAGGCGGTCAAAAAATATCTGGACGCGGTGGGTATTCCGTATAAGATCAACGAGCGGCTGGTGCGCGGGCTGGATTATTACACCAACACGGCGTTTGAGATACTGCTTTCCGATATCGGGGCGCAGAGCGCCGTCTGCGGCGGCGGGCGTTATAACCGTCTGGTGGAGGAGATCGGCGGCAAGCCGACCCCCGGCGTGGGCTTTGCTCTCGGCATGGAGCGCGTGTTCAATGCCTTGGCCTCGCAGGGTATCGAGCTGCCTGCCGGGCGCAAGGTGGACGTTTTTGTGGCGGCGTTGGACGCTGCGGCGGGTGAGGAGGCTTTCCGCCTGACCTGCGAGCTGAGAAGACAGGGGCTGGCGGCGGTGCAGGACGTGATGGGGCGGAGCCTGAAAGCCCAGTTCAAGTATGCCGATAAATTTGCGGCCGCGTATACGCTGATCGTGGGCGGCGACGAATTGGCGCGCGGCACGGTGCAGCTGCGCGATATGGCGGCGGGCGAGCAGAGCGAAGTGGCGATTTCCGATGTTGTGCCGCTGATTTGCGCAAAATTTCATAAATAAAGGTTTAATTGCCTAAAAATTTATGTTATAATAAACTTTTGTAAGGCATTTTAGATTTGTGTTGCATTGGAGGAAGTTTTATGAGTGAGGCATTAACTGGATTGAAGCGCACCATGATGTGCGGCGAGGTGAGAGCCGCGCAGATCGGCGAGGAAGTTACGCTGATGGGCTGGGTGCAGCGGCGGCGCGACCACGGCGGCCTGATTTTTATTGACCTGCGCGACCGCACCGGCCTGGTGCAGATCGTGTTCGACCCGGAAAGCGGCGCGGACGCGTTCGGCAAGGCGGAGCGCGTGCGTAACGAATACGTGCTGGCGGCGGTGGGCAAGGTTCGCCCCCGGCCGGAGGGCACGGTGAACCCGAACCTGGCCACCGGCGAAATTGAGGTCTATATCAGCGAGGTTCGCGTGCTGGCTGCCTCGAAAACGCCACCGTTTTACATCGAGGACGGCGTTGACGTTGACGAGCTGGTGCGCCTGAAGTACCGCTATCTTGATCTGCGCCGCCCGGAAATGCAGGCCAATTTGCAGCTGCGCCATAAGGTGGCGTTCGCCATGCGCAATTACCTCGACCGGCACGGCTTTTTGGAGATCGAAACGCCGATGCTGGGCAAAAGCACCCCGGAGGGTGCGCGCGATTATCTGGTGCCCAGCCGCGTTCACCCCGGCCAGTTCTACGCGCTGCCGCAGTCGCCGCAGCTTTATAAGCAGCTGCTGATGGTGTCCGGCTTCGATAAATACTTCCAGATCGCCCGCTGCTTCCGCGACGAGGACTTGCGCGCCGACCGTCAGCCCGAATTTACACAGGTAGACCTTGAGATGTCGTTCATCGACGAGGAGCAGATCCAGACGCTGATGGAGGGCATGGTGGCCGAGGTGTTCCAGAAGACGCTGGGTGTTGCTATCCCCACGCCGTTCAAGCGGCTGACCTGGCACGAGGCAATGGAGACCTACGGCTCCGATAAGCCCGACCTGCGCTTCGACCTGCCGCTGGTGGACGTGGCCGATCTGGTGGTGGACAGCGATTTTAAGGTGTTCGCCAGCGTCGCCAAGGGCGGCGGCCGGGTGAAAGGTATCAACGCCAAGGGCTGCGGCAAATATTCCCGCCGCGAGATCGACGCGCTGACCGCCTACGTTGCCATCTATGGCGCGAAAGGGCTCGCGTGGCTCAAGGTCACCGAAAGCGGCGTCGAGTCTTCCATTACCAAGTTCTTTACGGAAGAGCAGCTGGCCGCTCTTTGCCAGCGCATGAACGCCGAGCCGGGCGACCTGCTGCTGTTTGTGGCCGATAAGCCTCTGATCGTGGCCGACGCGCTGGGGCATCTGCGCTGTGAGATTGCCAAACGCGAAAATCTGATTGACGAAAAGGAGTTCAACTTCTGCTGGGTGACGGAGTTCCCGCTCTTGGAGTGGTCGGAGGAGGAAAACCGCTACACCGCCATGCACCACCCGTTCACCTGCCCGATGCTGGAGGACGTGCAGTATCTGGACGACGAGCCGGGACGCGTCCGCGCCCGTGCCTATGATATGGTGCTTAACGGCATTGAGCTGGGCGGCGGCTCCATTCGTATCCACAGCATGGAATTGCAGGAGAAAATGCTGGAGTGCCTGGGCTTCACCAAGGAGAGCGCTCACGCCAACTTCGGCTTCCTGCTCGACGCGTTTGAGTATGGCGTACCGCCGCACGGTGGCATGGCGTTCGGGCTGGATCGCATGATCATGCTGATGACCGGGGCGGAGAGTATCCGTGACGTTATCGCGTTCCCCAAGACGCAGAGCGCGGCGTGTATGCTGACGCAGGCGCCCGGCGACGTCACCGAAAAACAGCTGCGTGAGCTTGCTATCCGTGTTTCCGCGCAGGCGAAAGCTGATAAAAAATAGTAGAATTTTTCTCTCTCGCACAAGATGACTTTAGGTCGGTTGAGGGATTAGAAAACACCGGAAACCCGCATAAACACTATGTTTTTGCGCGTTTTCGGCGTTTCTTTTATTGCCTGTTTTTGTGGCGTATTTTCGGTAAATGGTGCCCAAATGGTGCCCAAATCCCACGCGGGGCTATAAAGTGATATAAGAGGCAGTAAAGAGATACAGCGGTTAAAGCTCAATATCGCTGCTCTTTTTCTTTGCTGCGCTCTTTGCTTTCTTCGGCTCGGCTTCCTTTGCCTTTGCTGGGTCAGCCTGCTTAACTGCTCCATGATAAGCGTCCAGGACTTCTTTTTTGCGTTCAAGCCGCACGTCCACATAACGGGCGGTAACAGCTTCAAAGTTCATAGACAGCCCAAGCG
>CANQPG010000052.1 GCA_947625705.1 uncultured Peptococcaceae bacterium
CTGGCGGTCATCATGTCGTTGGGGGTGCTTTCCGGACGGCGGGTGAAGAACGCGGCGGATTTCAACACCGGCGGCAAAAGCGCCGGCGCGCTGCTGGTGGCGGGCACCATCACCGGCACCATGATCGGCGGCAGCTCCACTATCGGCACGGCGGAGGGCGCATTCACGCACGGCTTTTCCGCCTGGTGGTTCACGCTGGGGTCGGCGATCGGCTGCCTGCTGCTGGCGTTTATTTATGCCAAGCCCGTGCGCCAGAGCGACTGCATGACGATCCAGGAGATCATCAGCGTGGAATACGGCCAAAAGGCGCGGCTGGTGACCTCCATTCTGACCGGTATCGGCATTGTGCTGAACATTGTGGCGCAGATTTTGGCGGCGAACGCCCTCTTGGGCTCGATGTTCGGCTTTTCGCCGCTGGTCTGCTCGGTGCTGAGCGTGGTCATCATGGCCAGCTACGGTATGTTCGGCGGCATTAAAGGCTCGGGTCTTTTGGGGCTGGTGAAGCTCGTGCTGCTGTATCTCGCCACGGTCATCTGCGGCGTGATGGCTTATGTTATGCAGGGGGGCTTCGGCGGTTTGGCGGCGGCGCTTCCGACTGGGGAGTATTTCAACATCTTTTCGCGCGGTATCGGCACTGACCTGGGGCTGGGGCTGAACGTGGCGCTGGGTATCATCTCCACCCAGACGTATATTCAGGCTGTGATGATCGGCAAAAGCAACCGGGCGGCCAAGCGGGGCTGCCTGCTGGCCGCGGCGCTGGCGCCGCCGGTGGGCTTTTTCAGCCTGCTGGTGGGCATGTATATGCGGGCGAATTTCCCCGATATGGCGGCGGCGGAGGCGTTCCCCGGCTTTATTCTGCAATTTTTGCCCGCGCCTCTGGCGGGCGTGGCGCTGGCGACGCTGCTGATCGCTGTGGTGGGGACGGGCAGCGGCATGGCGCTGGGCTTCGGCACCATCATCAGCAGCGACATTTACCAGCAGTTTATCAACCCCAAGGCCGACGGCAAAAAGCTGCTTTCGGTCTCCCGCGCGATCATTCTGGTATCGCTGGCGGCTTCGGCGGCGTTCACGCTGGGCAATGTCGGCTCGGCCATTTTGGGCTGGGGCTCGATGTCGATGGGGCTGCGGGCGGCGGTGCTGCTGGCTCCGATGACGACGGCGCTGTTCTGGCCGGGCAAAATCCGCCCCGGCGCGGCGATCCTATCCAGCGCGGTGGGCGTGGCGGCCATGCTTCTGGCCAACCTGCTGCCGCTGCCGTTTGATACGCTGTTTGTCGGTATGCTGGCCGGGATTTTGGTGCTGGTGATCGACTTTTGCAGGAGGTAATTTGCGGCGGCTTCGGCGAGGGCATTGCCGAACTCCTGCTGGTAATCGCTTTGCAGCATTTTCTCATAATCCGCCGGGTTGGACATGAATGCGTTTTCCACCAGAATGGCGGGGCAGTTTTCGATGCGGGTCAGCGCCAGATTGGAGCGGACGGGGCGGGGGCTGTTGCTCTTATCCAGCCGGGCGAGGGCGGCGGCGACGTTACCCGCCGCGTCCAGCGCCGTATCGTATGTGTAATAGACGCGGCAGCCGCGGTTGGCCGCATAATCGGCGGCGGCGTCCAGCGAGTTGCTGTGAATGGAAATACTGAGGTCGGGCTTGGCCGCGATAATTTGCGTCACGCGGTCAGCCAACGGCAGGGTGCTGTCGTCGCTGCGGGTCATGATGACGGCAGCGCCGAGCTGCTCCAACCGCGCTTTGGTATAGTTGGCGATAACCAGGTTGATGTTCTTCTCCAATGGGCCGAATGTGCCGGGCGCGCCCGGCGCGCCGCTTTCCTCACCGCCGTGGCCGGCGTCCAGCAGCACCACCGCGCCGCTAAGATCGGGCGCTTTCAGCTCGCCGCCGTTGACGGCGGGGCGGAGCTTGCACCCGATAACCAGATAATCACCGCGCACCTCGGCGTAACAGCCGCAGATGAGAGCGGTGCTTTTTTTATGCAGTTTGATGACCAGCGAGTTATCCTCGCCGGGGGTAATGTCAATCGCGTCGAACAGCGGGTTGGCGGGTAGCTGCGGCGTGATATCGCCCGCGCAGTCATACAGGGTGACGGTGAAGTCCTGCTCGCCGTCGGCCATCGCGTACAGCGTCTGCTGCGAGAGCAGCAGGTTCAGTTCCGTGCAGCGTTTGGCGGTCTGCGGGACGAGGGTGACGTCTTGCAGTGCGGCCATAGCCTGCGGCGGCGCGTCAACGATTTTCAGGCTGCTTTGGTGGACGAAAGTGCGGTCGGCGAGGCAGTAATAGTCGCCGTATTCGCCGATAATGCGGCAGAGCGTGCCCTGGGCGAGGGCGTTCAGCAATTCCTGCGAGCTGTTGGGGAGCGCCCGGTGGGTGATGTTGTCGCCGCGGACGACGCCCCAGCGGGGCGTGTCGAAGTATTTGAGCTTATCCCAGCCAAACGGGGCGCGGGGGCTGGCGGGCTGCGCCTCCCTGCGGGTGATATGCAGGGTTTTGGTCTGGCTGCCTTGCGTTAAGGTGAAGCTGTTTTCGCCATAATCCAAAGCGAGGCGGGCGGTGAAAAAGCCGTGGCGGGTGGCGGCGATGGGCTGGCCGTCCAGATAAAGCGGCGCACCCCAGGCCGCCGCGCCGAGCAGGCTGATTGCCGCCGCCGTCGTTGTCGTGCCGTCTGCCGGGGTGGTGATGATGAGCTGTTCGGGGTTCTGATACAGCATGAACGCCGAGGCCGGCGCGGGGAGCGCCAAAAGCAGCGCTAATGTCAGCGCAAGTAAAAGTTTCTTCATATTAACACCATCTTGATTTGTCGGTACGCTTCAAGCAGCTCCGCGTCGCTTATGCGGCGGTTGGCCGGGCTGGTAGACGGCAGGCGCACCGCGTCAATGCCTGTGGCGGGGGCGCAGAGCTTTTGGTATAGCTGCCACGCCTTAAGCCCGGTGCAGAAAACGTGCGCGATTTGCGTTTGGGCGATCAGGCCGGCGATATCGTTGGGCTGCGGGCTGCTGATGGAGCCGTCGGCCGCGCCGTCGATCTCACAGCTGGCCAAAACGTCCCAGAGCGCGAGATTGTTATCCAATATCAGACGGCGCTTGGCGGCGACGTCATCGACTGCCGGAGGGGGCGCGGCGAAAACCTGCGCCAGCGTCGGCCAGAAGCGGTTTTGCGGGTGGCCGTAATAGAAGCCCTGACGGCGGCTCTGCGGCGAGGGCATGGTGCCCAGCAGCAAAACGCGGGAATTCGCCGCGTAAACCGGGGGAATGGTGTGGATAACGCAGGTTTTGGGCATGGAAACGGCCTCCTTGGCGGCTGAATTGTCGGTTATATGAAGAAATTGGCGCAAAAAAGCGTAAAACCTGCCCGAAATGCAAAAAAAATCCCCGGAAGATATTGACTATCCGTTGAATAAATGGTATGATATATTTCTGATAAAATTGCTCTAAGTATCTCCTCTTATATCATTTTCTTATGACAAAATGCTGCCAAAGGGCGGCGGAATCGAGGAAAACCGCGGGTAAGCGACTTGTTTCGGCTTTGGGTGCGGTGGGCTTCGAGCGGCGGGGAAGAGTTTGCCCGCCTCCGTGCGGCCTGCACATAAGAAATTTTTTTCGAGGGGTTACCGGCAATGCAGCACGCACATTACGGACGCATGAGGTGTTCTTTTCAGGTATGCTATGGCTTGACACTCCGGCCGAAACTGAATAATTGGTGGTGGGCGAAATTCGCTGCACCAATTTTGGTTTGTCTGGGCGAGGGACGCTTCGGCGGTGAGCGTGGAACATGGGCGTGGAACATGAGTGTAAGAACAGGTAAGGATTTTCTTTTTGAGGGGTGACGATTTTGAAAAAAGCCGCAACCAGTACGATCATTGAAAGGCGCAGCTATGCGCGTAACAATCCGATTATGGAAATGCCTAATCTGATTGACGTGCAGCGCAACTCCTATCAATGGTTTTTGGAGACCGGCCTGCATGAAATCTTCGAGGACGTGTTCCCCATTCAGGATTTCACCGGCAGTCTGGTGTTGGAATACGTGGGCTATTCCCTGGGGAAGCCGAAGTATGAGCTGGACGAGTGTGAGGAGAGAGACGTCAGCTATGCCGCGCCGCTTAAGGTGGGCGTGCGCCTGATCAACAAGGAGACCGGCGAGCTTAAGGAGCAGGAAGTGTTCATGGGCGACTTTCCGCTGATGACCGCCAACGGCACCTTTATCATCAACGGCGCCAAGCGCGTGGTCGTCAGCCAGCTGGTGCGCTCGCCCGGCGCTTATTTCAGCGCGGAGATGGACGTGAACGGCGTGAAGCTGTTCGGCAGCACGCTGATCCCCAACCGCGGCGCCTGGCTGGAATTTGAAAGCGACGCCAACGGCTATGTATACGTGCGCATTGACCGTATGCGCAAAATCCCGGCGACGATTTTGATCCGCGCGCTGGGTTATGACAGCAATGAGGACATTTTGAAGCTGTTTGACGACCACGAGGCCATCAAAAAGACGTTTGAGAAAGACGCTACCGAAAACGCCGGCCAGGCGCTGTTGGAAATTTACCGCCGGCTCCGCCCCGGCGAGCCGCCGACGGTGGATTCCGCCCGCAGCCTGCTGCACGGCTTTTTCTTCGACCCCAAGCGTTATGACCTGGGCAACGTGGGGCGCTATAAGGTGCATAAAAAATTACAGAACGGCATTACCAAATTCCAGCGTGAGGACGGCAAGATTTGGAGCGACGAGCAGCAGGCCTACGTTGAGGGCGAGCTGGCCAGCGAGAAACTGGCCAACCGCTTTATCCGTCATCTGACGCAGATCGATATTGTGAGCTTTTTGCGCTATTTTCTGGAGGTCATGGACGGCAAACATGAGCCGGACGATATCGACCATTTGGGCAACCGCCGGCTGCGCTCCGTGGGCGAGCTGCTGCAAAACCAGTTCCGTATCGGGCTGGCGCGCATGGAACGCGTGGTTAAGGAGCGCATGACCATTCAGGATACCGAGGTCATCACGCCGCAAATGCTGGTGAATATCCGCCCGGTGCAGGCCGCCGTGAAAGAGTTCTTCGGCTCCTCGCAGCTTTCGCAGTTCATGGATCAGCACAACCCGCTTTCCGAGCTGACGCATAAGCGCCGTCTTTCGGCACTTGGCCCCGGCGGCTTATCCCGTGAGCGCGCGGGCTTTGAGGTGCGCGACGTTCACCACAGCCACTATGGCCGCATGTGCCCGATCGAGACGCCTGAAGGCCCGAACATCGGCCTGATCGGCTCGCTGGCCAATTACGCGCGTATTAATGAGTATGGCTTTGTGGAGACGCCGTACCGCCGCGTTATCGACTGCCAGGTGACCGACCAGATCGATTATCTGGTGGCCGACGAGGAGGACAATTTCGTTATCGCGCAGGCGAATGAACCGGTGGACGAGAACGGCCGTCTGATCAACAGCCGTGTTAACGCCCGCCACGCCAAGGATATTTTTGTGGCGGCGGCGGAGGATATCAATTATATGGACGTTTCCGCCCAGCAGCTGATCTCCGTCGGTACGTCGCTGATCCCGTTTTTGGAGCATGACGACGCCAACCGCGCTTTGATGGGCGCGAACATGCAGCGTCAGGCTGTGCCGCTGATGGTGACGGAAGCGCCGTTCGTCGGCACCGGCATGGAAATTAAGGCCGGTCTGGACTCCGGCGTCTGCGAGCTGGCCGGCGGCGACGGCACCATCACCCGCGTCTGCGGCGACGAGATCGTTTTGCAGCGCGACGACGGCGAAATTGAAGTGCACAAATTGCAGAAATTCAAGCGCTCCAACCAGGGCACCTGCGTGAACCAGAAGCCGATCGTGAGCCTGGGGCAGCGCGTGTATAAGGGCGACCCCATCGCGGACGGCCCCTCTACCGACCACGGCGAGCTTTCGCTGGGGCGGAACGCCTTGGTGGCGTTTATGACCTGGGAGGGCTATAACTACGAGGACGCGGTTCTTTTGAGCGAGGAACTGGTCAAGAACGACATTTACACCTCCATTCATATTGAGGAATACGAATGTGACGCCCGCGACACCAAGCTGGGGCCGGAGGAAATTACCCGCGAGATCCCCAACGTCGGCGACGACGTTTTGAAAGATCTGGACGAAAACGGCATTATCCGCATCGGCGCGGAGGTGCGCCCCGGCGATATTCTGGTCGGCAAGGTGACCCCCAAGGGCGAGACCGAGCTGACGGCGGAGGAGCGCCTGCTGCGCGCCATCTTCGGCGAAAAGGCGCGCGAGGTGCGCGATACGTCGCTGCGCGTGCCGCATGGCGAGGCGGGCAAGATCGTGGACGTTAAGCTGTTTGACGCGGCGAAAGGCGACGAGCTGCCGCCGGGCGTACACCATCTGGTGCGTATCTACATCGCCCAGAAGCGTAAAATTTCCGTCGGCGATAAAATGGCCGGCCGCCACGGCAACAAGGGCGTAGTTTCCCGCGTACTGCCGGTGGAAGATATGCCGTTCCTGCCGGACGGCACCCCGGTGCAGATCGTTTTGAACCCGTTGGGCGTACCCTCGCGTATGAACATCGGGCAGATTTTGGAAACGCACCTGGGCATGGCCGCGAAAAAGCTGGGGCTGCACATTGCCACCCCGGTGTTTGACGGCGCCAACGACGACGATATTGCGGCGACGCTGGCGGAAGCCGGTATGCGTGAGGACGCGAAGACCATCGTATATGACGGCCGCACCGGCGAGCCTTTTGACAGCCCGGTGACCGTGGGCTATATGTATTATCTGAAGCTGCACCATCTGGTGGACGACAAGATCCACGCGCGTTCCACCGGCCCGTACTCGCTGGTGACGCAGCAGCCCTTGGGCGGCAAAGCCCAGTTCGGCGGCCAGCGTTTCGGCGAGATGGAGGTTTGGGCGCTGGAAGCCTACGGCGCGGCTTATACCCTGCAGGAAATTCTGACGGTGAAATCCGACGATATCACCGGGCGTGTGCGCACTTATGAAGCCATTGTTAAGGGCGAGAACGTGCCGGAGCCGTGTATCCCCGAATCCTTTAAGGTGCTGATGCGCGAATTGCAGAGCCTGTGTCTGGACGTGAATATTCTGGATAAGAACAATGAGATCGTTGACATCAAGGACGACGACGATTTTGACGGCAACGTGCTGGAGACGGCGCGCGAGCTTGACCTTGACCTGGGGCTGGCCGACACGACCGAGGCGGCGGCGGAGGCCGATCTGGACGCCGACGCGGCGCTGGACGCCGAGGCTGACGATTACGCCGACGAAGTGGATTTTGACAGCCTGAACCCCGGCGAGCTGGAAAACCTGGAAAAGGAGCTTGACCAGTACAAGGTGGACGCCGACAGCATGGCGGGCAGCATTGAGAGCCTGGAGACGCTCCGCGAGGCGGACGCTTTGCAGGATTATAACCTTGATTTGGACGACGACGAATAAAGCCGGACACAAGCGAAAGTGATAAACCTGATAAATTTGAGAGGGGGAGAACCCTTGATGGAAGAAAAAACTATGGAATCGCATCAGCACGGTCTGGACGCTAACCGTTTTGACCGTATGCAGATAAAAATGGCTTCGCCGGAACAAATTTTGGAGTGGTCATACGGCGAGGTGAAGAAACCGGAAACTATCAACTACCGCACGTTGAAACCGGAGC
>CANQPG010000053.1 GCA_947625705.1 uncultured Peptococcaceae bacterium
GGCACGCACGAGGCGCTGATCCCGCTTTTGGAAGAACACAACATCGGCTGGGTGGCGCATGACCCGCTGTTCAAGGGTCTGCTCAGCGCCACGTTCCAAAAAGGAACACGGTTTCGGCGCGATGACTGGCGGAGCCGCCTTATCAATGACGCCAACCTTGACCACTATGCGCCTTTGCTGCAATACTTGGCCAAACCGGGCGGGGAAAAAGGCGCCACGCCCGCACAGCTGGCTATTGCCTGGGTGCTGCGGCAAAAACCCTATATCGTCCCTATTCCCGGTATGCGGAAGCCGGAACGATTGCGGGAAAACATGGCGGCAGAACAAATTACGTTCACGGAAGCAGAACTGCAAAACATTGCTGAATTAGCTAAATCTTAATTGAACAGTTCGATAATGAAGACGGGTTCGGGATCAACCGGCATGTTTTTTCCCGCCGTCGTTCTGATCCACTCGATCCGCGCACCGCAACCGCGGCAAAAGCTCATTTTCTCTTCGCCGTCCTTTCCCGCCGCCGTCAGAATTCCAGCCCTTGCAGGCGGGCAATTTCCTTTTCGGCCTTTTCCAAGTCGTAAGCGGCGTTGTCCCGAATTTCTGTAAGTTTCTTGATCCGTTCGCCCCGCTTTTCGATGAAGAGGAAACGGCGCGCTTCGTCCAGCGTAAGCGGCAACAGCTCCGAACGGAAGGCAACCGCCATTGAAAGAATCACGCCGCGGCCTGCGCCGTATTTGAAACGCTTGTCCCGCTTGAAGTCAATGTTGACTTCGGCCACGCGATCCGCGAAGAAGCAAATTCCCTCTTCGCTCATGTCCGTAACGATCCCCCAAGTTGCGGGGCGAAGCTCCGTGATCCCGTATTCCGTGAACACGCGTCCGATTTCCGCGGAATACCACGAATGAAATTCCGTGTCCGTGTACTTCCGGCCATTGAAAGCGGCAAGCCTCTTGTTGATCTCTTCTTGAAGCTCCGCAACGGTGATTTTCTTTCCCTTCATAGTTTGAATAGCTCCTTTCGTTTAGCTCCGCGCGTTGACGGCCTTCTTGCGGCCTCTGCATTTGAAGTTTTCTTGAACGGTGCTTTGCGCCCGCTCCGCGCTGTAAATATCGCGCTGGGCTTCGTCCCGCTCCCCGGTGTAGCCTCTTTGCAATTCGTGGTAGATCGTCGCGGTATGCACGCCCAGCTTTGCGGCAATGTCAAGCGGGCGTTCACCGCGCGCGTGCCACGCTTCAATTTTCTTCCGGTCTTCAAACGTCAGATACCTATACTTTCCCGCCATGCTTTCACCCCGCTTCCTTTGACAAGTCCGTTTCTGTGTAGAAAAAAAATAAATGCGGAAGGTGTTTGCGCCCGCTCGTGCGGGGCTTGTACCTTTCGCATTTAATATTAAAACCTATAGTTGATTGCCATATTTTGATAAATATGTTGACTTTTATGACAAAAGGCAGTATAATCAAGCCATAAATTACAGGCGGAAAAAGGTACACCTTTTTCCGCTTATATTTTGAGCATAAAAAAACCGCCCTGCAAGTCACTGCAAAGCGGTTTTTCATATTCAAATGTTCAGCTGGCCTGCCGCTCGTCTTTCATTTTCTTCACCCTTTTGCGGAAGCAATCCTCGTTGATGCCAAGCTCCCGGCAAGCCTGCATGGTGCCGATCTGCCCGGCGAGCCACTTTTCCGCCACCTTCTCAAACGGCTGGCGCGTGTGGATCGGCGGCCGGCCGAACTTCACGCCCCGCGCCTTGGCCGCCGCAATGCCCTCCGCCTGGCGCTGGCGGATAAATTCACGTTCCGTCTGCGCCACATAACTAAGCAAATGCAGCACGATATCCGCAATCAGCGTGCCCGTCAGGTCGTTATCGTTTCTGGTATCCAAAAGCGGCATATCCAGCACCACAATGCCCACCTGCTTGTCCTTGGAAAGCAGCCGCCACTCCTGCAAAATCTCGGTATAATTGCGGCCAAGGCGGTCAATGCTCTTAACCACCACCGTGTCGCCGGGGTGAAGCACGCGCACCATGCGCCGATACGCCGGCCGCTCAAAATCCTTGCCGGACTGCTTATCCATAAAAATATGTTTGGGGTCGATACCGAATTCCTCCAATGCCAGCAGTTGACGCGCCTCGTTCTGCTCTCTTGTCGAAACCCTGACATAACCGAATTGTGCCGACATGGTCAAACCTCCCAAAACGCCGCCGCCACAAAAAAAGCGCCCACGCACAAGCCGTGGACACAAACTTCCCCAGACTTGCCGTCTGTTGTACTGGCAACAGCAAGTTTCGATGATAAAGCGCCGCGTATCTGACTTATCGCCTTGCGGCGCTTCACAGTGACCAGTTCGCGGGGATTTGCACCCCATTCCGCATATTCGCTTTATTTTTTTAATGCACACCAAAATCAAAATGCTTGCCTGCAACGGCATAGCCGCCAATATCGCGGCTGAATACAACGCCCCAAAAAAACGCCCGGCAAGATTTGTTGCTGATATTATAACATATTGCGACTTAAATTGGTAGTGTTTTTTACGAAAAATTTTTGGAATTTTTTGCCAAGACATGGTTTTTTTGTTGGCCGCGGCTTTCACTCGCCCCATAATTTGGCTATCGCCCGCTGCTGCCGCCAGTAGTTTTTCAGATACTTAAGCTCGTTTTTACTGAGAAGCGGAATATTCATCTTGCTGAATATTATGTTGCTGTCCGCAGCAAGTTTACGCAGTTTTTCCCGCTCGGTTTTAGTAAGCGTCGGCGGCTCACAGGCCTTTTTGGCGCGCTCGCATATCCCAAGCAGCGCCTCACGCATTTCTTCGGTAATCGCCGTGCCGCGTCTTTCACCCCATTGCAGCAGCCGCTCCGGGCTGACGCGCTCCGGCCAGTCCGGTGGCCAAAGCAGCTCCAGCTCCCGGTAATGCTGATATGCCAGCGCTTTTTCCGCCGTCTTTTGCCGGCCGCCAAAGCGCACTTCCAGATACGCGGTGTATACCACGTTCAGCCGCTCCCAGCACACCGCTTTTTGACCTGCCGGTATTGCCAACAGCACAATTTCCAGCAGCTCCGCGTCCGTAAAGCTGGCGTAAATACTCCGCCCCGGCTCTTTGCCCGGGTTATATATCTGCATGATTTTCGCTGTATCCGCCTCTTTTGGCGAAAGCCTCACCAGCTGCCTGCGGTACGCGCCGATCTCGCTGAAAGACGGCGGCAGGCCGCCCTCGATCCGTCGGAATTTCTTTTCCATAGCCATTCTCACCTATTCACTGTTTTAGCTATGCCCTCCTTGCCCTACGCCGCCCGGCATAAGGCAGGGAGGGCATTTCCGAGCCGCATATGCAGCCCGGAAACACCTCTTTTCAACTTACCTACTGCACCAGCAGCTTGACCAGACGCTGCATGGTTGTCGCCACTTCAGCGCGGGTGGCATTGCCCTGCGGATCGAGCGTGTTGTTCTCCTTGCCGTTCATCAGGCCGCTGCCCACCGCCCACTGCATTGCGTCCGCAGCAAAAGCAGAAACCCTGCTGCCGTCAGCAAACTTCGCCAAATCGCCGCCGGCATTGCGCTCCAGACCAACCGCCCCGGCGTAGCGGTACAGCATAGCCGCCAATTCCTCGCGGGTGATGTTATTGTTCGGCCGGAACGTGCCGTCCTCATAGCCGGTAACGATCTGCTTATCGCTCGCCCAAGCCACTGCGTCAGTGTAATACTGGCCGCTCGCAATGTCGCTGAACATTTTGGCCGCCGCCGCAGTCGGTTCGTCCTCCAGACGCCACAGCACCGTGGCCAGCATAGCTCGGCTCATGGCCGCGTCAGGCTCAAAAGCCTTATCCGACGTGCCGTTGAACAGCTCATGCGCCGTCACAAACGTCACAGCGTCCTTGCTCCAGTGACTGCTGGTATCGGCAAACTGTTTGCCGTTCTCAATCACCTTAACGGTGCAGGAGCCGTCAACGATCGCCTGAACGGTTCTGCCATCAACCACAGACTTCTTGACGATCTTCCGGGTGCCGTCCGCGTTGACGATGGCCAGCACGCTGCCGGCGCTCACCTTTTCCGTCGGAACGCTCACGCCGATGCCGCCGTTCAGTTTCTCCACCGCCTTGCCGCCAACAGCCACTTCAATGCCGGCCGCGCCGTCTTTGGCTGCCACGGTCACGGTCACATTATTGCCGCTCTGCCTGGTCAGCTGCTCCAGCCCCTTGGCCGGAACGGTCACCGTGCCTAAGCCGGTTTTAACCGTCAGGTCGGCGTCAGTTTCTTCCGTCATCTTCTCAACAGCGGACTTGGAAAGCTCCACGCCCACCTTGGTCGCGTCGCCCTTAACATCAGGTTCGATAACGATAACGTCGGCGTTATCTTTCTTGGCCTGCTCAATGGTTTCGGTCACGGTCTTGTCGTCCGGTCTGGCAATCGCCGCGCCGTTAGCGTCCGCCGTAACCTCCGGCTTCATCTCGGTGGTCACGTCGGTCTTCGCCGTCTCGATTGTGCCGCTGCCGCTGCCGCCGCTGCCGCCGCTGGCCGGGTCAACGTCCGGCACTTTCAGCCAATTATTCCAAGTCGAAGTATTGCCCTGCGAACCTTCAGACCAATCTCTGGGCTCATAGCGGTAATCGTTCACATAATGCCAAACGATTTCATCACCGTCAGTAACATAAAATTCATTCAGACCAAATTCGGGGTGTTCGCCGTTCACGGTATACATCCAGCCGGAATAGTTACCGTTGGTGAATTCCGCCATATCCTCACCGTCGGGCGCGGTGATGGCGGAAATATAGTTCTTATCGAGCCCATCATAATCAAGCCCCGCTGCGTCCAGCGCCTCGGCAAACACTTGGCCGACGGTCACTTTTTTAGCGTCATAACGGAAAGATCTGGTGGCGATCCAAGTGACATATTTTGCACCGTGATAGCCATCAGGCACACCCTCGCTCAAATCTACGTCGGAGTCTGCCTTGGTGCTGCCAATGAGGCGGAACGTCACTGTCATGCCGCCGGTGCTGCCGCCGCCGGCTTTGGTAATACGCACACTGGTCATAGCATAGGTCAAAGCGTTTTCGGCAGTCTGTGCCGTCACGGTGTATGTCTGCTTATTGGGGAAGTTGGCCGCCGCAATGGTGATCTCACCGTTTGCATCGGTGACGCCAACTGCCTTGCCGTCCACATACACCGCCGCACCGGCAATCGCAGCAGCCGTATCGTCCACGCCGGTCGTGCCCATCAGCGTCAGCTCGACGTCTTTACCCTGTTCAACCGTCAGGCTTTCCTCGGTGAACCAGGCGTGCGTCGTCGCGCCCGCGGCCTGCCGGTAGAACTCTACCTTGTCGCCCGCGTTCAGCAAGGTGATGTCCAAATCATTCTGCGGCACGATGATACGCGTGCCGTCCGCCTTGGTGACCTCGCAGATCCACTCGCCGCCTGCCGCATTTTTATCAGTCGGGGTGAAGACGCCGTTTTCACAGGTGAAATTCTTGTTCACGCCGGCGCCGCCGGCCTCCACCAGAGCGTGCAGCACGGTGTAGCCGCCGTGGTTGTATGCCACATAACCCTCGGCAGCCAGATCCGCCGCGCCGTCGCAGTCTACCTTGACCGTCGTCGTCGGGCGCAGAACGCTTGCCGCGCCGGTAATACGCACGGTGGCCGCGCCGTCAGTTTGCGCAATTTTCTCCCAAACACTCAAGTCCACTGCCGGCATATCTGCCGCCGCGGTGAAGCTGCCGGTCTTTGTCACATAACCGGGCTTCTCGCACACATATGTGTACTTTATGCCGCTGCGCAGAGTATAACTGCCGTCTTCATTGGCCTTATGCAGAACGCCGTTCGCGTCCTTAACCGTCAGCTTGCTGTCATCAGCCAGGCCGCCAAATGTCACAGTGACGTCGCTAACATAATTGATGTGAATGGTGTAAGTGTTGGTCGTATTGCTCGTTTTGCCGTCCAGCGTACTGGTCAGTTCAACCACAACGGCGTCAACCATGCCATCGCCGTCCGTATCGCCATAGGCGGCGTTGGACGTTGCCTCCACGGTGGTTTCATCAGCTATCGGGGCAGGTTCTTCAGCAGGGGCCGGTTCCGCCGTCGGGGGTTCGTCCACCGTCATCAGTGTGATCTCGACCGGCTGGCCGCTTTCCACCGCCGTGCCGTTCACCGTTACTGTCGGCAGATAACCCTGGCTCAACATCAGCGTGCCGAGCTCGGTTTTAACCTGCTTCTCCTCCGCCGCAGTCGGCGTCAGCGTCAGCGTAGCGGCGCCGTCGGCCAGATCCAGCGTGAAGTCGCTGCGGGCAGCCAAGAAACCATAACCCAGCTCCGGCGCGCCCTGCGTCTGCAAAAAGCCCTCCATCGTCTGCTCATTCTGCACGGCCGCGTCCACCTGCAGATTACTCAGCGTCGGCAGCGCGTCATAAATAGACCGGTTATCACTCTGCAATGTGATAAGGTGGCGCGTATATGTGTGAGTAAAGCCTTTCGCTGCGTCCTTCGGCGCTAGCGTCAGCTCCAGCATATAGCTCTTTTTGGTATCTAATCCCTCCACCGTGGCCGCCAAATCAGTAAGCGGAATATCCGTCCATGTCTCCGCCCCGTCCTCCTTATAACGAGCCGAGACATTCAGCTTGCCGGCGTCCTTCAATGCGGAAGCCGCCATCACCAAATCAAACTCAGCGGCACTATTTTTGTTTGCACCGTTGAAATAATCCTGTAACTGAGTGTAATTGCGAATAGCGTCCAGAGCTGCCCAATCCGAAGCGTTGCAGGCAGTGTAGCTGGCGTTTACATTCCAATCGGCCGCCTGGGCAAACAGGAATTTGTCCGTTTCCGCCGCCGCGTTGGGTTTGACTTCCAGCGTAATATCCGGCAAAACACTGGCGTAATCAGCGCCTTTAATACCGTCGGCATTCAAATTCGGCGCCAAACCGTCTAACGGGATATTGTGATGAGCACCCAATGCAGAACCCAAGCCGCTGCCATGGATTTGCCCATGTAAAACAGTTGTACCCGGTGCGGTTAATGTAATTTCCACTTTAGGGTTATATACAGCCGCATATTGGGTTCCTTTGCTGCGGTACACTCTGCCACTATCGGATCGATATTCAATCCAGCCCTTATCGGGGAAGTTCGGGTTATATATCGCTGCCATCTTCTGAATCGGCAGGCTCAGATTTTTCAGCGTAAGCTGTAAGGTGTCGCCCACCTGATAATCTTCGGCTTCCGGGCGGGTCAGGTTCTCGATCTCCACCCCGGCTGCACGGCAGTTCACCACCTGATAAACCTCGCTGCCGTCAGCCGCCGCAAAATGGAAGATATTGCGGCCGTCATAAAGCTTGGCGGTATAGCTGCCGTCCGCATTGGC
>CANQPG010000054.1 GCA_947625705.1 uncultured Peptococcaceae bacterium
GAGGTCATGACGTCGATGCCGGCCGGGGTGTGGGCGGAAGAAGCTGCCCACGGCCTTGTGGCGGCAGATGACCTCCAGTCCCTTGCCGAACACCTTGGCGGGCAGAACTTCCATCGTCGTCTCGTTCAGGTCGGCGCTCACGAAATGCGTCTTGATGCCGGCGGCGTTGATCTTCTCAAAAAAGTAAATGGACATACGCAAATTCACGTCGCCCACGCCGTCAATCGTCAGGCCGATCGAATTGGCGCCGGGGTCGAAAACGCCGTCGGTGCCGGTGCAGTCGTCCTTAAACTTCAGCAGATAATGGCCGTTCTCCATCTCAAATACGTTCTTGGTCTTGCCGGTGTAAATCAACTTCATAATCTTATCTCCTCCATAAATATTTATTGAACCGCGCAATATTGATAAGGTACTTCCTATTATAACAAAATTCGCCCCGCTTCACAAGATAAAATTTGCGGCGGCAGGATTTTGGGCGGCAAAGTAGAATAAAAAAATACTTGCGTCATTAAAAGCGAAAAGGAGCTTTGTTTATATGGGTGTTATCGGAACACTGCTGCTGGTGACGTCGCTGGCGAGCGTGGCGGGGCTGGCGCTGGGCGGCTTGCTCGGCGCGCTGTTTAATGTGGAATCCAACCGTACCGTCGGTCTGCTGTTAAGCCTGGCCGGCGGCGTTATGCTGGGCGTGGTTTTCTTTGATATCATACCGGAAGCATATGAGACGGGCGTTTCGGTGTTCGTGGTCATCGTGGCGCTGTTGGTGGGCGCGTTTGCCGTCTATGCCCTGAACGCGCTGCTTGACCGCAGCGGCGCTGCCCATGCCCACGTGCATGCGGCGGGGCATTTGGCGAAGCCTAAAGACGCTGATAAGCAGCATGACGGCCGCGGTTCGCTGCTGCGGGCGGGCGTGGTGATGGCTTCGGCTATCGCGCTGCATAACCTGCCGGAGGGCATGTCGATCGGCGCGCTTTACGCAGGCGAGGGCGGCGCCATGGGCGGCGCGGTGCTGCTGCTGGCGGCGATGATCGGCCTGCACAATGTCCCGGCGGGTATGGCCATTGCCGTTACCATGGTCAGCGGCGGCATGGCCAAGGCCAGAGCCGTGCTGCTGACGGCGCTTTCCGGGGTTCCGACGATTATCGGCGCGCTGTTCGGCTTCTGGCTGGGCGATATCGGCGAGCTGGGACTGGCGCTCAGCCTGGCGTTTGCCGGCGGCGCTATGCTTTACGTCGTCAACTGCGAGCTTATCCCCGAAGCGCAGGCGCTGTACCGCAGTAAGCTGCCGGTATTTTGCCTGATCGTCGGCGTTGGGCTTGCCATGTCGTTTATCTATTTGCTGGATTTCGGCGGCTGACGGTTTGCAATCTGCCGGCGGTCATGTTACAATAAACGCAGAAAAACAACATAATTTTCAGGAGGTATCTGTTAAATGGCGGGAAAACTGTATGGCGTGGGCGTAGGCCCCGGGGATAAGGAACTGGTGACGCTGAAAGCGCTGCGGGTGCTGAAGGAGTGCGCCGTGGTGGCCGTGCCCAAGATGAAAAGCGGCGAGACGACGGCCTATAACATCGTGGCCGATTACATACCCGAAAAGCCCGTGATGGAATGTTTCATGCCGATGAGCAAGGATTTTGCCGAGCTGCAAAAAAACTATGAGGCCATTGCCGATATGGTGGAGGAGCATTTGAAGCAGGGCGAGGACGTGGCGTTCATCACGCTGGGGGATCCCACGGTTTATTCCACCTATATGCAGATCAACGCCATAATTCTGGCGCGCGGCTATGAGACGGAGCTGATCCCCGGTATCACGTCTTTCTGCGCGGCGGCGGCGCGGCTGAATATGCCGCTTTGCGAGCGTGACGAGCCGCTGATCGTCCTGCCCGCCTCCTATAAGGAGGTGCGCGAGGGTATCCGCCTTCGCGGCAACAAGGTGCTGATGAAAGCCGCCCGTTCGGTGATGGAAGTGCGCGATATGCTGGCCGAGGAGGGCTTGCTGGAAAAGAGCAGCATGGTGGAATGTTGCGGTATGCCGAATGAGAAGATCTATAAGAATATGGCGGATATGCAGGAAAGCTCCACCTATTTTTCCCTGATCATCGTTAAGGATAAGGACTGATTTTTTGGCGGCGCGGCAAGGCGTTCTGCCGGGGGGTTCCCCGGCGGGGCGGCATGCTGTGCCGTTTTTTATACCCGGGCGGAGGGAGGCTTAGGCGTGCGGGCGATCGTTAAAAAATACAGCTGGCTGATCATGGTGCAGGGCGCGGCGGCGCTGCTGTTAAGCTTTGCGCTGGTGAAAGGCGTGGACATCGTCTCCGGTGCAGTCGATGAACTGCTGGCGGGCGGTTCCGTGCGCCCTGCCGCCTATGCCCCGCCGCTTCTGCTGTTCACGCTTTTGGCGGTGCTGGCGGCATATCTTAAAAATTACAGCGGCAAGGCGGCGGCCATCGGCATTTTGGGCGATTGCCGCCGGGCGGTTTTTGCCAAGCTGCCGCGTATCGAATACGCCTATTACGACCAAAGCGGCACGGGCAAGGTCGTCTCCCGCCTGATATCAGACGTGAAAGAGGCGGAAAAATTCTTCTCTGATATCCTGCTGGAAATTATCAGCACGCTGGCCACCGGTCTGGTCACGTTCGTTTATATCGGCAGGATCAGCGGCTGGCTGCTGCTGGCGGTGGCGATAAGCTACCCCTTTGTGCTGGCCAGCGTCAAAATCATCAGCAAGCGGGTAATTGAGCTGGCGCGGCTCCGCAAAAGCTATATCGACGCGGAGACCGCCAAGGTGTACGACGTGATCGGCGGCATGGAAATTGCCAAAAGCTATAATTTGCAGGACGTTATGGCCGGGCGGCTGGCGAGTGCTGCGGCGGACGTTTTCGGCGTGGAGGTGAAGCGGGCGCGTATCACTTCTTATATGGAAGCGCTGCGCATGCTGCTGAAGTGGATCCCCGGCATTATCTGCCTGGGCGTGGGCGCGGTGATGGTGGTGCGCGGCATGATCAGCGCCGGTGAGCTGATGGCGTTTCTGATTTTGACGGAGCGGGCGTTCGACGCGCTTTCGGGGCTCCCTTATTGCCTGAACGAGGCGGCGGACGCGGCGGTGGCGCTGGAGCGCTTATCCGAGCTTCTGCACGCGCCGGAGGAAGCCAGCGGCGGCATAAAGCAGCTGGGCGTGGGCGATATCGCGGTGGAGTTTGCCGGGGTCGGCTTCGCTTACGGAGAGCAGCCGGTTTTGCATGATTTGAGCTTTGCGGTCAGGCGGGGTGAGCGGGTGGCGTTCGTCGGGGAAAGCGGCAGCGGCAAAAGCACCGTTTTCAAGCTGATCTGCGGCTTTGCCAGCCCTGACGCGGGCAGTTACCGCCTGTTCGGGCGGGATTTTGCCGACTATGACGTGGCGTTTGCCCGCGAGCATATCGCTCTGATCACGCAGGAGGCGTTCCTGTTCCCGGCGGGTATTGGCGAAAACGTGGGCTATGGCCGGGCGGGCGCCACGCAGACGGAAATTGAGGCGGCCTGCCGCAGCGCCAATATCCATGACTTTATCATGAGCCTGCCGGAGGGGTATGATACCGTGACCGGCGAGCGGGGCGTCAAAATGTCGGGCGGGGAGCGGCAGCGGCTGACGCTGGCGCGCGCTTTTCTGAAAGACGCCGATATCCTGCTGCTGGACGAGCCGACCTCTGCGCTGGACAGCGAGAATGAGCGGCTGCTGGGCGAGGCGGTGGCGAAGCTCTCCCGGGATAAAACGGTCATTTATATCGCCCACCGCCTTTCCACCGTCGCGGGGTGCGACCGTATTTTTTATCTGGAAAACGGGGCGGTCAAAGAAAGCGGCAGCCACGCCGAGCTGCTGCGGCGGGGCGGCGGCTATGCGCGGCTTTATCACGCCTGGGAACACGCGGAGGAGGGTGCCTAATGCTGTTAAAAGTGCTGAAAATGATGGGCGGCGCCCTTGCCCCGTATCTGTTCGGGATACTGCTGATGACGGCGTCGCTCCGGGGCTTTATGGTCGTCAAAGCGTTTCTGATCCGCGATGTTTTCGCCTGGCTGGAAACGCGCGAGCCGGGCGGGCTGGCGGCGGTTATCCTGCAAAATCTGGCGGTGGGCTGCGCGCTGCTGCTGGTGTATATCTTTACCTCCTACATATATAAGATAGCCTCCAAGCGCGGCGTGATGAACCTGAAAAACGTGGTTTACGCCAAAATTCTGCGCCTGCCTATGCGCTATTTTGCCGACACCAAAAGCGGCGAGCTGATCTCCCGTGTGTTCTATGATATGGGGCAGACGTCCGATATCTACGAGGCCAAATTCCGCCGGCTGGTCGCGCCCATTATCTCGGCGGCGGTGTACTTCGGCGTTATGCTGTATCTGAATGTGCCGCTGGCGCTGGGGCTGTTTGCGGCCAACCTTTTGGCCATGCTGCTGAACGCCCGCTATATCGGCCAAACGCGGCGGCTGCGGCGGGGCATTTCCGCCCTGAACGCCCGGCTGACCGAGCAGCTGAACAATGTGATCGGCGGCGTGGGTATTGTTAAAATATTCGGTATCGGCGGCAGGCTTGGCGCGGCTTACGGCCGGGATAACGACGAGCTTATCCGTCAGCAGAAAAAGGACGCGCGGCTTTCCGGCGAGCTGGAAAGCGTCAACACGTTCTTCGATTTCTTCTGCTCGTTTGCGTTTCTGTGCCTCGGCGTGTGGTTCGTGGCGCAGGGCGAGGCGACGCTGGGCGTGTTGGCGGCCATTTATTCGCTCTACGGCGATTTCAGCAGCCAATTCCTGCTGGTCTGCAAATATCTGCCTGGCCTTTCGGGGTGCCTCGTGAGCGCCGAGCGTATCTTTGCCCTGCTGGCGGAGGCGGAGGAGGCCGAGCCCGCCGCCCTGCCGCCGGTGGGCGGGGCTTTTGCGGCGGAAATGCGCGGCGTCACTTTCGGCTATGACGCCAAGCGGCGGATACTGCAAAATTTCAATATGCAGATCGAGCGGGCTGTCGTCACGGCGGTGACCGGCGTAAGCGGCCGCGGCAAAAGCACGCTGGGTAAATTGCTGCTGGGCTTTTATCCCCCGGAGACGGGCGGCATTTATATTAACGGGCATAGCCTGGGCGAGCTGGGGCTTTATCAGGCGCGGGAGCTTATTGCCTATGTGCCGCAGGAGCCGTATATCTTCAACGTAACGCTGGCGGAAAATATCCGTTACGGCCGCCCGGACGCCACTGATGAGGCGGTTATCCAAGCCGCCAAATTCGCCAACGCGCACGATTTCATCATGCAGCGCCCGGAGGGGTATGCGGCGCCGGCGGGCGAGCGGGGGAGCTTTCTTTCCGGCGGCGAGAAGCAGCGTATCGCCATTGCCCGCGCCATATTGAAGGACGCGCCGATACTGCTGCTGGACGAAGCCACCTCGGCGCTGGATAACGCCAACGAGCGGCTGGTGCAGAACGCTCTTGCCAACTTAATGCGGGATAAAACCACCATTATGATCGTCCACCGGCCAACCAGCATTGCCGCGGCGGACAGGGTGCTGAAAATGTGACGTATTAAGCATGAAATTGTTGACAGTTTTGGTCTTGAATGTTATAATACAGACGAGCGGTTAGCTTAGAATTGAATAAAAAGCAGATGGTGCCGCGGCCTCGGCTGCGGGTAATAGGGAAACAGGTTAAATGCCTGTGCGATCTCGTCACTGTATGCGGTTAGCGCTTCGCCACAATGCCACTGAGCGATTGGGAAGGCGGCGTTGCGCGTTAAGCCGCGAGCCAGGAAACCTGCCGTCTGTGGTACAGGGATCATGCCGATCCCACATCACGAGGTTTGATTGTACCAAATTCTCCTGACAATCCAACCTTGCTTCGGCAGCGTTGGATTTTTTTGTACTCCTTTTTGTTTTATTCGGGCGAACTGCCAAAAAAAACATAAGGGAGATGTATGCAATGAAGATGAAGAAGATTTTAGGGCTGTTATGCGCCGCGCTGCTGCTTTGCGCAGTGTTTGCGGGCTGCTCCGACGAGCAGTCAGAGGGCAATAATAACACCCAACTAACCGATCAGGAGGCGGCAGACCAGGTGACAGCAATGATTGACGCGATTTACGTGCAGGAAAGAACCGACGAGACCGACGCCCAGTGTGAGGCCGCCAAGGCTGCCTGGGACGCTTTGACCGACGCGCAGAAAGAGCTGGTGGAGGATCCCGATTATTTTGGGCGTGATACCGGCGACGCTGCCGCCGACGATCCGCTGAACGCCGACGGTATTGGTGAGAATGAGCTGCTGGTGGCCAGCTTCGGCACCTCTTTCAACGACAGCCGCGTGGCTGATATCAAGGGTATCGAGGACGCGCTGGCGGCGGCTTATCCCGATTGGTCGGTGCGCCGCGCTTTCACCGCCCAGATCATCATCAACCACGTGCAGGCGCGCGACGGCGAGTATATCGACAATATGCAGCAGGCGCTGGATCGTGCCGTGGCCAGCGGCGTGAAGAACCTGGTTATCCAGCCGATGCATTTGATGCACGGCGCCGAATATGACGAGCTTTCCGAAGCCGTTGCCGCTTATCAGGACAAGTTTGAGAGCGTCAAAATTGCCGAGCCGCTGCTGGGTCAGGTGGGCGACGCGGCTACCGCCGTTAACGCCGACAAAAAGGCCGTGGCCGAGGCTATCACTGCCGAGGCCGTAGCGACCGCCGGTTATGCCGATCTGGCCGCTGCCAAGGCGGACGGCGCGGCGTTCGTGTTCATGGGTCACGGCACCTCGCACACTGCCAAGGTATCTTACAGCCAGATGCAGGCGCAGATGGCCGAGCTGGGCTATGACAACGTGTTCATCGGCACCGTTGAGGGCGAACCGGAAGATACCGCCTGCGAAGCCGTTATTGACAAGGTGGCTGCT
>CANQPG010000055.1 GCA_947625705.1 uncultured Peptococcaceae bacterium
ATTTCATTTTGCTTTACGACGAGGCGATGCAGGAGCGGGTTTACCAGCACTTGCAGCACAAAACCTCGGCGCAGAACAGCCTGCATGAGTTCTGCGCGGGCGAGACACAGCTTTTTGCGGTGGAGACGACGTACCCTTATAACGATCTGATCGCTTTCGGCATTGGCTTCGGTGAGGACGACCTGGCGCTGATCGAGCAATACGGGCTGGATCTGGTGGTGCAGGTGCGGAGCTGGCCGAAGGTGGACGAGGACTCGCTGAATTTTGTGTTCGGCGGCTTGAAGGATCTGAATGTGCAGGCGGCGGGCTTCAACGACCCCGAGCTTCCCGGCGTGACCCAGAACGACTGGGCGGACGTGGTGAAGCAGATGGCGGCGGTGTTTAAGCAGCATCAGCTTCCCACCGCATATATCGAATTTTATCAGCAGACCGGGCTGGAGACGTTTGCCCGGACGATGGATTACGACATGGTGCGCGTTCACCCGGTGTCGGAATCGGAGCTTTTGAAGCTATCCGATACCCGTGTGCAGGAGCGCTTTGCGCTGGCGGCCAGCGAGCGGAGCATGGGCGTTTTAATGCTGCGCCTGCGCCCCAGCCAGAGTTTGGACGAGGCGGCGGCCTATGTGGGCGCGGTGCGGGACGCCGTGCAGCAGAAAGGCGTGGCCACCGACCGCATGACGCTGGTGCCGGATATGCAGGTGCCCGTTTGGTCGCTGGGCTTGGTGCTGGTGGCCGTGTGGGCGGGCGGCGTTTTGCTGCTGCTGCGCTTTGATATGAAAAAGGCGGCTTGGGTGCTGCCGGCGCTGGCGCTTATTGCGGCGGCGGGGCTGCTGGTGCTGGGCAAGGCGTATATCGTGCAGAAGCTGATGGCGCTGGCGGCGGTCATCATCTTCCCGTTCCTCGGTGTGGCCAGCGTGGCGCGCGAGGAGGGACGGACGCTTCCGGCGGCGGTGCTGGCGCTCTGCCGTATGACGCTGATCTCTTTGCTCGGCGCGGTGCTGGTGATCGGCACGCTTTCCGAAAAATCCTATATGTCGGCCATCAACACGTTCAGCGGCGTTAAAATCGGCCAGCTGGCGCCGCTTTTGCTGCTGATGATCTATCTGCTGTATCGGCTGGCGAACGACCACGGCGGCGTGAAATATCTGCTGGTGGGCTTTTGGCGGCTGATGCAGAAAAAGGTGACCATCGGGCTGGTGGTGCTGGGCGTGCTGGCGGCGGGTCTGCTGCTGTTCTATATGCTCAGAACGGGCAACACCACGGTGGGCATTTCCGATATGGAGCGTGCGTTCCGCGCCTTTTTGGACAAGGTGCTGGTGGTGCGTCCCCGCACCAAGGAATTTATGTTTGCGCACCCCATCATGCTGGCCATACTGTACTTCGGCTATCGGCGCAAGCTGTGGCCTTGCGTGCTGCTGGGGGCGATCGGGCAGGTCAGCCTCGTTAACACGTTTGAACATCTGCACACGCCCATCATGGTATCACTGCTGCGGACGGCCAACGGGCTGGCGCTGGGTCTTTTGATCGGCGTGGCGCTGGTGCTGGTGCTGAAATATTTGGGCGGCTGGCTGCTGGCGAAAACGCGGGACATCGCCGAGCTGGCCGAGGCGGAGCAATATGACTAAGAAAATTCTGCTTTCCGGTTATTACGGCTTCAACAACGCGGGCGACGAGGCGGTTTTGGCCGCGCTGGTGCAGCTGCTGCGCGGGAACCTGCAAGATATTGAAATCGTGGCGCTTTCCGCCGCACCGAACGAGACGGCGGAGCGTCTTAATATCAGGGCGATCGACCGCTGGGACGGCGGGGCGCTGAAACGCGAGCTGGCCGGGGCGGCGCTGTTTTGCAGCGGCGGCGGCAGCCTCCTGCAAGACGTGACCAGCGTGCGCTCGGTGTACTTTTACACCTCGCAGATCGTGCAGGCGCGGCGGCAGCATGTGCCCGCCATTGTGCTGGCGCAGGGCTTGGGGCCTTTGCGGACTATGCCCGGGCGCTGGCTGGTAAAAAAAGCGCTGAAGCAATGCCGCTTTTTAAGCTGGCGAGACGCGGCTTCTATGCAGTTGGCGGCGGAGCTTGGCTTGGGTAATCTGCCGAATTATCAGGTATGCGACCCGGTGCTGCTTTGGGAGCAGGAGGGCGCTGGCGATGGGCCGACGGCGCAGGTGTACCCGAACCGCGTGGTGCTGGCGCTGCGCCCCTGGCCGGGGCTGGCTTTGGACGAGGCGGCGCAGCTGGTGAAGCAGCTTAAAGCGGCGGGGCGGGAGGTTATCCTGCTGCCGTTTTACTGCAATGCCGACGGCAGCGGAGAGGACGAAAGGCTGGCGGCGGAATTGAACGCCCGCCTTGGCGCGGACGCGGTGGCGATACGGCACCCGCAGACGCCGGCGGAAGCTATGCGGGAGATCGCGTCGGCCGGGTTTTTGCTGGGTATGCGGCTGCACTCACTGATCATGGCGGCGGCGCGCGGCGTTCCCGCGGCGGCCATCAGCTATGACCCGAAAGTGACGGCGTTTGCGCAGGCGGAGGGCATACCGCTGCTTCCGGGCGGCGTCAAGTTCCGCGCGGAGGACGCGGCGCAGGCTGTCTCGGCGGGTATCGGCAAGCGGCCTGCTGACCGCAGAGAAGCGTGGGAGGCTGCGTGGCAGCCGGTTTTGGCGGAGATCAAGAAAATCATTAAATAGAGAGTAATCTATGGCGAAAAATATTTTGAAAGCAACCGGCGTGGTGCTGGTGATGAATTTGGTGGTGAAGCTGCTGGGGTTCCTGCGGGAGACCAGCCTGGCCAATGCGTTTGGTGCGTCTGACCTTTCTGACGCGTACCTTTCGGCCTACACCATACCGTATTTTTTGCAGGCGATATTGGGCTATGCGCTGGTGACGGCGGTGGTGCCGATACTGACCAAGTATCTGGTGGCGGGCGACCGCAAGCAGGCCGACTACGTGGCGAGCGCCCTCATCAACCTGACGGCGCTGATATTGGCCGCCATCACGGTGGTGGGCATTTTGGTCTGCGACTGGCTGGTGAAGCTGCTGGCGCCCGGTTACGGCGCGGAGCAGGCGGTGCTGACGGCCAATCTGGCGCGGATCATGTTCCCGTCGGTGGTGTTCATGGGCGTGGGCATGGTGATAACCGGCATTTGCAACGCGCATTACCGCTTTGCCGTGTCGGCGTTTGCGCCCGGCATGTCCAACATCATTATCATCATTGCGCTGCTGTTTTTCAGCTCGGCTTACGGCATTTGGGGCGCGGCCTGGGGCACGCTGCTTTCGTTCGTCGGCTTTATGCTGATCCAGCTGCCGGTGCTGTGGCAGATCAAATTCAAGTACCGCCCGGTGTTCGATTTCCACCACCCGGCGGTCAAACAGGTTTTGGCGCAGATCGGGCCGATCATTCTCGGCGTGGCGGTGAACCAAATTTATTTTGCCATCAACCGCATTTTTGCCAGCTGGCTGGCCGAGGGCACCATTTCCAGTATCAATTACGCCAACAAGCTGATGATGCTGCCGATGGGTATCTTCGTGGCGGCGGTGGCCAACGCCATTTACCCGGCGTTATCTGAGTTCTCGCTGAAAAAAGATCGCAAAAGTCTCGCTTCGACCATGAAGGGCGGGCTGGTATCCGTTATGCTGGTGGCGACGCCGGCGGCGGTGGGGCTGGCGATACTCGCCGAGCCGATCATCGAGCTGCTGTTTGAACACGGCGAGTTTACGCATGAGTCGACTCTCGCCACGGCGTTTGCGCTGGTCTGCTTTACGGTGGGCTTAATGCCGATGGCGGCCAACATGATCATCACCCGCGTGTTTTACGCGCTGGAGGACGTGCAGACGCCGGTGAAGATCGGCGGGCTTTCGATTTTGCTGGATATTGTGCTGTCGCTTGCGCTGTTCAAGCTGCTCTCGTACGGCGGGGGCGGTTTGGCGCTGGCCAATTCGCTGGCGGCGCTTTTGGGCTGCCTGCTGATGTATTATTATCTGAAGTTTAAGGCGCTGCCGGAGCTTGCCGGGGCGACCATGCTGCCGTCTCTTCTGAAAATTGCGGCGGCGTCGGCGGGCATGGGGCTGGCCGTGTGGCTGGTGGCCGGGCTGATCCCCGGCGGGGCGCTGATGCAGGTGGGCGCGGGCGTGCTTTGCGGCGTGGTTGTCTATGCCGTTTTGGTGCTGCTGCTGCGCGTACCGGAGACGGAGCTTTTTATCAACAAATTCAAGCAGAAAATTCTGCGGCGGAGGTAGGCTGTGGTTAGATTGTTCTGCGCCTGTTTACTGGCGCTGGCGGTGGGGCTTTTGATGACCCGCGCCGCCAAAAGCATCGCGCTGAAATTGGGCGTGGTGGATAAACCGGACGCGCGAAAAGTACATCACGGGCTGATACCCCGCATGGGTGGCCTGGGTATATATGCCGGCTTTATGGCGGGCGCGGTGTTTTATGTCTGCTCGCACCCGAATTTGACGTTTACCGGGGATATTCTGGGGCTGCTGCTGGCGGCTACCATCGTGTTTATCACCGGGCTGGTGGACGACGTGAAAAGTATCCGCCCTACGACCAAGCTTTTGGGGCAGCTGGTGGCGGCGCTGGTGTTTGTGGGCTTCGGCGGCTACGTCAAGTTCTTCAGCAACCCGTTCGGCGGCGACATCATCTTCCTCGATCATCTGGGCATACCGGTGACGATCTTATGGCTGGTGGGTATCAGCAACGCGGTGAACCTGATCGACGGGCTGGACGGCCTGGCGGGCGGCGTCAGCATTATCTCCGCCTGCACGATGGCGGTGGTTTCGCTCTCGCACGGGTATTATATGCCGGCGGCGCTGCTGTTCATTCTGGCGGCGTCAACGCTGGGCTTTCTGCGTTATAACTTCAGCCCGGCCAGCATTTTTATGGGCGATTCCGGCTCGCTGACGCTGGGCTTTATCCTGGGCGCTATCGCCATCATGGGCTTCTCCAAGGGGGCGACGATCGTCACGCTGGTGATCCCCGTGCTGATCTTGGCGATACCGATCTTCGACACGTTTTTTGCCATTGTGCGGCGGCTGATCGAGCATAAGCCCGTTATGCAGCCGGACAAGGGGCATCTGCACCACCGTCTGCTGGCGATGGGCTTATCCCACAAGCAAACGGTGCTGATCATCTACGCTATCACCATGTTCATGGGCTGTATTGCGATATTGACGGCTCTGCTGCCCGCCTGGGTGACGACGCTGCTTTTGGCGGCGGCGCTGATCGTGCTGTTCTTCGGCGCGCACCATTTGGGCATATTGCGTATCGGCGGGGATAAACCGAAAAATTAGACGAAATTTGCGGAAAACCGCCAAAAGAATATTGAAAAAAACCGGGCATTACTATATAATAGAAAGATAGAGAAACGCGCAGCGCGTCCGCTTCGGCCGCCTGCCCTGTAAGGAGGATTTATTGTGCCAAGACCCAACGCGAAAGGTAAAGCCGCCATTTTGATCATCGCGGCGTTGATATTTATTGTGATAGGCTTCGTCTGCGGGCAGATGGCGAAAGCCCTGAACACGCTGCCCGGCAATGCCGACGATCCGGTGGCGACGCAGAGCTATGTGGAGACCACGGTGGGCGAGCGGCTGGCCGATCTGGCAACGCGCATTGAAGAGCTGGAAGCCGAGGTGGCGACGCTGAAAGGCGGCGGTACCACGACCAATCCGGGGACGACGACCAACCCCGGCACTACCACCAATCCCGGGACGACGACTAATCCCGGCACGACGCCTGCGAATACCACGCTGACGATCACCGGCAGCACGGTGAATGTGCGCAGCGGCCCGGGCACGGATTATACTAAGGTGGCCTCCGTCAGCAAGGGCGATAAGGTGACCAAGCTGGGCACTGAGGGCGACTGGTATAAGGTGCAGGTGGGCAACATTACCGGGTATATTTCGTCCGCCTACGCGCAGTAAGCCATGACGGAGGCGAGAAAACCCTGCTGTCCGGTGGAAAAGGTGCGGGCGGCGCAGGTGCCGGACGCGGATATTCAGGAAATGTCGCTGATGTTTAAGATGATGGCCGATCCCACGCGTCTGCGGATAATCAACGCGCTGATGACGTCGGAGATGTGCGTTTGCGACATGGCCGACGCGCTCGGTATGTCGCAGTCGGCGGTTTCGCACCAGCTGGCGGCGCTGCGCAGCAATCGGCTGATCAAATTCCGCCGCGACGGCAAGCAGATCTATTATTCGCTGGCCGACGCGCATATCCGCCTGCTGTTTGACCAATGCCTGACCCACGCACGGGAGGAAGAATAGAAAAATCAAGCCCCGCCGGTCAGCGCGACCGGCGGGGTTTTTGCTTGCTTGATTTGGCGGCGCCTTTGGTGTATTTTAGTATATAATGACGGTAGGGAGGGGGAGATACGTCTTGCAGCTGGGCTTTTGGCATATCGTGAGTATTGTGGCGAC
>CANQPG010000056.1 GCA_947625705.1 uncultured Peptococcaceae bacterium
CCGATGACCTCCTCAATTTCGCCGACCCGGAAGCCGTGAAGCGCGAAATTGAGGAGGTCATCGGCCTGCCGGCGGACGACGCGCTGCTGATCTCCGCCAAAACCGGCCTTGGCGTACCGGACGTTCTGGAGGCGATAGTGCAGCGCATACCCGCCCCCGCGGGCGACCGCAGCGCGCCGCTTTCGGCGTTGATCTTCGACAGCCATTTTGACGCCTATAAAGGCGTGCTGCCGTATTTCCGCGTGATGGACGGCGAGGTGAAGCGCGGTATGCGGGTGCGCATGATGAACACCGGCAAGGAGTTCGAGGTGGTGGAAGTCGGCGTGCTGAACCCCAACGTGCAGCTGGTGGAGAGCCTTGCCGCCGGCGACGTCGGCTTCCTTTCGGCCAGCATTAAAAACGTGCGCGATACCCGCGTGGGCGATACGATCACCGACGCGGAAACTCCCGCGCCGCTGCCGCTGCCGGGCTACCGCCCCGCCGTCTCGATGGTGTATTGCGGGCTTTACCCCGTCGATACCTCCAAATACGCCGATTTGAAAGACGCGCTGGAGAAATTGCAGCTGAACGACGCGGCGCTGGTGTATGAGCCGGAAACCTCGGCGGCGCTGGGCTTCGGCTTCCGCTGCGGCTTCCTGGGTCTTTTGCATATGGAAATTATCAAAGAGCGGCTGGAGCGCGAATACGATCTGGAGCTGATCACCACCGCGCCCAGCGTGAATTACCGCGTCATCACGCTGAAAGGCGAGGTGCTGGAAATTGATAACCCGACCGATCTGCCGCCGGCGGGCGAGCTGGCGAGCATTGAGGAGCCGTATGTCAAGGCCACTATCATGGTGCCCAAGGATTTTGTCGGCAACGTGATGGAGCTGGGGCAGGAGAAGCGCGGCAACTTCATCAATATGGAGTACATCACGCCCACCCGCGTCATGCTGATCTACGATCTGCCGCTTTCCGAAATTATTTTCGATTTCTTCGACAAGCTGAAAAGCATGACCAAAGGCTACGCGTCGCTGGACTATGAGCTGACGGGCTATAAGGCTTCCAATCTCGTGAAGCTGGACATCATGGTGAACAACGAGGTGGTGGACGCGCTTTCCTGCATTGTGCATAAGGACAAGGCGTATTACCGCGGGCGGGCGCTGACGGAGAAGCTCCGCAAGCTGATCCCGCGCCAGCTGTTCGAGATACCCATTCAGGCGTCCATCGGCAGCAAGGTCATCGCGCGGGAGACCATCAAAGCCCTGCGGAAAGACGTTCTGGCCAAGTGTTACGGCGGCGACGTGACGCGCAAACGCAAGCTGTTGGAGAAGCAGAAAGCGGGCAAGAAGCGCATGAAGCAGGTTGGTAGCGTGACTATCCCTCAAGAAGCGTTCATGGCGGTGTTGGAGATTGAGTAGCGGGCTCGGATAATTTTTTCCACGAAATTTGCGTAGGTCATGTAGTGGAAAAGTTTTATCGGAGCCCGTGCAAGACGAGATAGAATAAAGGGTGTTGATAATACTTTCCGCGTAATTTGCGCAGGTCATGAAGCGGAAAGTTTTATCAACGCCCCGGCAAAAGTTAGAATTTGAAAGAGAGGTGCATTTGTATGCGTATCGGAATGATTGGCGTAGGTGCGGTCGGGTCGGTTTTCGGGGCGGATCTTTATACCGCGTGGCCGGAGGATTTCTTTGTCATCGCGGCCGGCGAGCGGGCAGAGCGTATTGCCCGTGAGGGGCTGGTGGTGAACAACATGGTGTTCCCCGCGCGGGTGGAGCAGCCCGCCCCCGGCGTCACCCCGGCGGAGCTTATCTTCGTCTGTGTGAAGAATTACGGGCTGGAGGGCGCGATCGCCGACATGGCGCCGTTTGTGGGCGATGGCACCGTCATCGTGCCGCTTTTAAACGGTATCAGCGCGACGCCGAAGCTGCGCGCGGCTTTCCCGCAGGCGAAAGTGCTGTTCGGTATTGCGATGGGCATTGACGCGCGGCGCACCGGGCACGCGGTGGATTTCACCACCCGCGGCATTTTGCAGTATGGCTGGGAGCAGAACACCGAGCCGTATCAGCCGGAGGTGCTGCTGGTCAAACAGGCGCTGGACAAAACGCCGATCCCGCAGGAGATCCCGGCGGACATGGAGCGCGCCTGCTGGCAGAAGTTTATGCTGAACGTGGGCTATAATCAGGTGACGGCGGCGGTGGATTGCTTCATATATGAGTGTACCACCGTGCCCAATTATTTCACGCTGGCTTCCGCCGCCATGCAGGAGGTTGTTGAACTGGCCAAGGCGCGCGGCGTGAACCTGACGGAGGACGACCGCCGCCACACCGAGCAGTTTATGGCGGAATTCCCCCGCACGGCGCAGACCAGCATGCACCAGGACATCAAGGCCGGCCGGACGACGGAGGTCGCTTCTTTCGGCGGCACGGTGGCGGCATACGGCAAAGAGTGCGGCGTGGCCACACCGGTGAACGAGGTGCTGCTGCAAATTATCCTCGGCAAGGAGGAGCAAAACCGCCAAAAAGCGCAAAATTAAGCCAAATTCGGCTAAAATCAGCCAAAACAAAACATTCTTAGTGTTATTTCTCCGCAGGACAGCTTGTGCCCCGCGGAGAATTTTTATTGCCGAAAGTAAAAAGACCTGCTCTTACTTTCGGGGCTGGGAGGCGAATTTATGAGCTTTAGCTTTCAGATACATAACAACACCGTCTGGGCGGCCATCAGCGGCGAGGTGGATATGCGGATCGCGCCCATCTGGCGCAATGCGCTGGATCGGGAACTGGCCGCCAGCTATGCCCGCAACCTGACGTTTGATTTTACCGAGGTCAGCTTCATCGACAGCTCCGGTCTCGGCGTGGTGCTGGGGCGTTATAAACGGGTGGCCAGCCGGGGCGGCAAGGTCAGGATCATCGGCGCCAACCGTCAGGTCTATAAAATTCTGGTGCTTTCCGGTTTCGCCAAGCTGATGGAGATTGAGCCGCCGGAGCAGGACGCGGCGGGAGGTGTTGCAAAATGCTGAATTATCAGGCGGAATTTGCCGAGAGAGCCGCTTTTGGGCAGGAGCTGAACTTTGCCCGGCTGGAGTTTGCCGCCCGGGCAGAGAACGTGGCGACGGCGCGCGCGCTGGTGGCGGCGCTGATCGCCGCCCGCCCGGAGGCCAACTGGGATATCACCGTGGCCGCGCTGGAGGAGATCAAGGTGGCCGTTTCCGAGGCCGTCTCCAATGCGGTTATCCACGGCTATGGCGAGGACGCCAGCCGTCTGGTGACGCTCACGGTGCGTCAATATCAGTTTGCGCTGGTGGTGCAGGTGGCGGACGAGGGCGTGGGCATTGCCGATATCGCCAAAGCGCGCGAGCCTGATTTCACCACCGGCCAGGAGCATTTGGGGCTGGGCTTTGCGTTTATGGAGTCGTTCATGGACGAGCTTGACGTCCAGTCTGCCCCCGGCGAGGGTACGGTGGTCAGCCTGCTGCGTCTGCTGCCGGAGGTAGAAGAAGCCGCACCCCGTGCGGAGCAGCTTTGAGCCATGCCGCAGGTTTTTGCGGCGGCGGGCGCTGCCGATGATACGGCGCGGTGGGAGCGGCTGGCTCGCGGCGATCAACAGGCGCGGGAGGAGCTTTTGGCCGAGCATATGCAGCTGGTTTTCTGGCTGGCGCGGCGCTATCAGGGGCGGGGGCTGGAGTGGGACGATCTCTGCCAGGTCGGCGCGATCGGTCTTTTAAAAGCCATCGACAACTTTCGCCCGGAGTATAACAACAAATTTTCCACCTATGCCGTGCCGATGATCATGGGCGAGCTGAAGCGGGCGCTGCGTGACAACGGCCTGCTGCACGTCAGCCGTTCTTATAAAGAGAAGCTGGCCAAAATTGCCGGGGCGGCGCAGCGATTGCTGCTTGCTTTGGGCCGAGACGCGACGCTTTCCGAGCTTTCCCGTGAGCTTGATATGCCGGAGGGCGAGGTGGCCGAAACACTTGCCGCGGCGCAGAAGCCGGTCTCGCTTTCCGCCCCGGTGGGCGAGGATAAGGAGGGCGGCGAGGGCTTTACGCTGGCTAACCTTTTGGCCGCCGGTGAGACGGAAGAAAACTGGGTGCGCCGGCTTTCACTTCAGGAGGCGTTCGCCAAACTGCCCCAGCGTCTGCGCTATATCATGGAGGCGCGCTATTTCCGCGAGGAGACCCAGGCGGCGATCGCGGCTCGCTTGGGCGTTTCGCAGGTGCAGGTCTCGCGGCTGGAAAAACAGGCGCTCGGCCTGCTGCGCGAGTTCTGGCAGGAAGGCGCCGAACATTAATTTTGAATCTTTCTACTAATCTATCCCAATATAATTCCCAAGGAAAGGTGCGCTCGGTTTTTATCGGGCGCATTTTTCCGCTTATTTTTCCGCCTGCTCGGGCATAGGTTTAGCGGGGCGAAAAAAATTCCTAAAACCTGCCTGAAAATCATGCCGAAATAAAGGAAAAAAGCCTCATAAAGTAGAATAATTCATAGATTATAATAAAAACGGCGAGGTTTGATTTATGTATAATTTACTTTCGCAGATTAATTGGCTGGAAGTGGCGTTCTCCGTGCCGGCGCTGCTGATCGCGCTGACGTTCCACGAGTTCTGCCACGGGCTGGCGGCCACCATTTTGGGCGACGATACGCCCAGGCTTCAGGGCAGGCTTTCGCCCAACCCGCTGCGTCATCTTGATTTGGTGGGCACGATCATGCTGTTCCTGTTCAAATTCGGCTGGGCAAAGCCGGTCGAGGTCAACCCGAATAACTTCCGTATCGGCAGAAAAATCGGCATGGCCATCGTGGCGGTGGCGGGGCCGCTTTCCAACCTGCTGCTGGCGGTGGGCGCGGCTTTCTGCATGAAGTTTATCGACAGCGGCGTTATCCCCAGCAACCCGTATTTTTACACGTTCTTCTATATGCTGATGCTGTATAACGTCTGCTTTGCGGCGTTCAACATTCTGCCGCTGCCGCCGCTGGACGGCTCTAAGGTGGTGGCGCTGATCCTGCCGGACGAGTGGGTCGATACCGTTTACGGCAACACGCAGCTGTTCACGCTGCTGCTGGTGCTGTTTGCCACCACGGGCTATGTCGGCAAGTTTATGACGCCGTTGGTGAACTGGGTGTATTACTTCATCAATATGATCGTATACTAAATTATTCTGAAAAAAAGAGTTGATAACTTTGACTGAAAACAAAACTGTTTTAAGCGGCATGCGCCCCACCGGGCGGCTGCATTTGGGGCATTACAGCGTGCTGGAAAACTGGGCGAAGCTGCAAAATGAGTATGAGGCGTATTTCTTTATCGCCGATTACCACGCGCTGACCACCGGCTTTGATAAAAGCGCCGAGATCAAGCAGCATATCCGCGATCTGGCGCTGGATTGGCTGGCTTCCGGTATCGACCCGGAAAAATCGGCTATCTTCGTGCAGTCGCAGGTGCGGGAGCACGCGGAAATGCACCTGATATTCTCCATGCTGACGCCGCTTGGCTGGCTGGAGCGCGTTCCCACCTATAAAGCGCAGGTGGAGCAGTTTGCCAAGG
>CANQPG010000057.1 GCA_947625705.1 uncultured Peptococcaceae bacterium
CCCACGCGGGCCATTCAGAACCGCGACGTGTCCAGCCTGTACCCCTCGCTGATCGAGCAGTATAACTACCTTTCCCGCAACGTGCCGGATCCTGAACTCTTCTATGCCATCCGGCGTGACCGCATCCGCGCCAAACACGAGGGGGACAAGCAGACTGCCGCAGATCTCAAGCTGCCCCTGAATACCGTGTCAGGCGCACAGGATAACCCCCACAATGACCTCTACGACCCGCTGCCAACGCGCAGCCTCCGCATCTCCGGCCAGCTCTTTTTGACGGTGCTGACCGTGCGGCTGCTGAAAGCCTGCAAGACCATCCGGCTCCTGAATCTTAACACCGATGGTCTAATGTATTCCGTCGATCGGACGGAGCTGGCCACCGTGAACGAAATCTGTGCCGTGTGGGAGCGGGAAACACGCTTTGAGCTGGAAACCGACGACATCGCGCGGGTGTGGATCAAAGACGTCAACAATCTGCTGCTCGTAAAAGGCGACGGCACGGTCAAAACGGTCGGCGGGTATCTAAATTACGGCATATCGCAAAAGGGCGCGTGGGCCGTCAACAACAACGCCGTCATCGTCAAAAAGGCCGTCGCGGAATACTTCGTGCGAGGCACACCGGTGGAGGACACCGTGGGCACCGCCGAAAACATCTTTGATTTTCAACTCATCGCCAACGCCGGCAGCAAGTATCGCGAGAGCTTCCAGCTGGTGGACGGCAGGCGGGTGCCTGTGCAGAAGTGCAATCGCGTTTACGCCACGGCGGACACACGGCGCGGAACTCTCTATAAAGTCAAAGCGGCGGACGGACAGGTGGCGAAGATTGAGAATCTGCCGGAACACTGCGCCATTGACAACGACAACACGCTCACCCTTGCCGAAGTGGATCGGCAGTGGTATATTCGCCTCGCAAAAAAAAGAATCTGTGAATTTTTGGGCGAAAAGCCCGACAAAAGGAGGAATTCATCCATGAAAGAACCAATCACGACCCAAGCGACCGGAGCGGCCACGGCCCCCAATCTCTATGAGCGCCTGATGGCGGTGCGCGAAGAATTCGCCGCCAAAGGCATCGAGAGAAACGGAAAGAACATGCAGCTGTCAAGCAAATTCTTTACCCTCGACGACATTGTGAACACCGCGCGGCCCATCTTTCACGCCCACGGACTTCTACCCTTGGACAGCTTCACCCATGAGGAGGGGCGAATGGACATCGTGGACGCGGCGAACCCGTCCTCCGTCCTGACCTTCACCATTCCCATGCGGGAGTATCTCGGCAATGCCGCCGTGACGCCGGTGCAGGCCATGGGCGCCACCGTGACCTACTACCGCCGCTATCTCTATTCGCTGGCCCTTGATTTGGCGGAAAAGGACGAGCTGGAAGAAGGGTTCGGCCCGTCCACCGCAGAATCGGTCAAGCCGTCGCAGACAGCGCCGAAATCGCCGGAAAGGCGGCAGGAGATCGCGCGGCAGCTGGCGAATCCGAGCGGCAGCGCCACGCCGCTGCAAATCCGCCAGCTCAAGGACGCGCTGAAAAAGCTGAAAGAAGAGCAACCGGACACGGTGGAGTGGATCGCTCAAATCGCTGTCCAAACAAAAGGATTCACAGCCCTGTCGAAAGAGGATTGCGAGAAGCTGCTGCAAAGCGTAGCGAAACGTTTGGAGGAGGAACGCGAAAATGCGAGCAATGCCTACAATGACGACGACCTGCCTTTCTGAACCGCCGCGCGGCGGCAAGCAAAGGCTGACCTTAATCACCAAGACGCTGTGCGAGAACATTCTAACCGGCGTGGCGATGCTGCTGGAAGGGAAAGGGGAGGCGAGCGCGTGATGCGCGAGATACTGTTCCGCGGCCAGACGCACCGCAAGGGCGAGAAGGTGAACATGGCGAACAAGCCGCTGCCGAGCCGGTGGGTATACGGCGGCATCTTCCACACGCCAAATGATTTCTCCATCATCTACGGCTATGACCCCATCGAAAAGTACTCGGTCTATTCGGAAACCGTCGGTCAGTACACCGGCCTGACCGACCGGAACGGCGTCAAGATTTTCGAGGGCGATATCATCAGGCACTACAGAGCGCCCCACTTTTATGAAACCGGGGAGGTTCGCTTTGACGGCGAAACGTGTTCGTTTGTGAGGACAGGCGGGAAAAACGGCGGCATTTGCCGAATCAGCGGCGACGGCATGTATGAGGTCATCGGCAACATCTACGACGACCCCGAGCTTTTGGGAGGTGACAGCAAATGAACTGGGTCGATACCCACATCGAAATCGCCCCGCCCGCGAAGCCTAAGAAAATCACAGGCACGCGGTTCGCGGCCGTCCTCGGCCGGAATCACTGGGCCACGCCGTTCGAAGTCTGGTGCGAGGTGACGCGCACATACCAAAAGCCGTTCGAGGACACGATCTACACCCTCGCGGGCAAAGCCATCGAGCCGAAACAAATCGCCTACATGAAAAACGCCTACGCCATGACCGACCTGCGCACCCCGACCGACCTGTTCGGCCTCGACTACTTCAAAAAGACCCACGGCGATTTCTTTCCGAAGCTGCCGATTTTCGGTGGCATGTGGGATTCGCTTTTGGTGGACGAAGAAGAGCGTCCGCGGGCGGTGTTAGAATTTAAAACCACCAAGCGCAGCGAGGATTGGGCCGACGACGTGCCGGAGAATTACGCCTTGCAGGCGGCGCTGTACGCCTACCTTCTCGGGGTGGAGGAGGTCATTCTGGTGGCGTCCTTCCTCGAAGAAGGGGACTATATCGAACCGGAGAAATTCGTGCCGACGGCGGCGAACACCATTACGGTTGAGTTTCGGCTGCACGAACGGTATCCGGACTTCGAGAGCCTGCTGGCGCAGGCAAAATCCTTTTGGGAAAACAGCGTGATGGGCGGCGTATCGCCCGACTACGACGAGAAGCGGGACGCGGAAATTCTCGACCAGCTGCGGACAAATCATGCCGCCCCCGAAGGCGATCTTCTTTCCCTTGTCGCCGAGGCCGAAGCGTTGAAGGCCGAGCTTGACGCGGCGGCCGCCGCCGTAGCGCCCCAGTCGAAGCGGCTGGCAGCTATCCATGAAGAACTAAAGCGACAGGCAATCGCGCTGTTTCGACCAGGCGATCAAAAGGTGGAGGTCAAGGGAAATCGCTTCGTTTGGACCATTGCCCGCAGCGCCACCGCGTCCATTGATCCGGCCGCCTTGAAGGCCGACGGCCTTCTTGAAAAATACACAAAACCAACCGTGCAATATCGCATGACGGTGAAACCGGCAAAGCCGGATTCGGTCAATTAAAAAATCAGGAGGAACTTACCATGGCACGAATTCCAATGACGAAAGGGTATTCCCAAATTCCGGAGGGCAGGTACATCTTCGGAATCTATGACGTCCAATACGATGAAGATTTCGGAAAAATCGAAATTAAGATGGTGACGGCGAAAGGACAAACCCACACAGAGCGCTTCCACATCAAGGACAGTAGCGGCTTGCTTCTCGAAAAAGCGCTGGGCGCATTCTCCTATTTCGCGAAAACAGCGATGAATAACGACGAATTGGAGGACATCGACCCGATGGAGCTTGTGGGCCACTATTTGGAGGCAGAGGTGATCCACAATGAGCGGCCGTCTCTAAAGGATCCCACCAAGACGGTGACCTTTGCCAATCTTGGCGAAAAGGTGCCGGCGGCAGGCTTTGCCGAACACCCGACGCCAAAGGTGCAAGCTCTTCTCGGCGGGAGCCGGAAAGCAAGTGGAAAAGCGCCGGCGACCGCCGGTTTTGACCTGGACGCGCTCCTGGGCGATTAAGCCGAAAGGGAGGGAACCATGGGAAAGCGCTTTTATTCAGAATACGTCCTGCGCTGCCTTAGAATCTACGCAACGCAGCCGACACCACCCCGCCTAACCCTTGCCGAAATCGAAAACCGGCGCGCCTGCGAGGAGGCCCTTCGCTCTTTTCCGCCGGAAGAACGCACCCTGCTTCTGTCCCTATTCCAAAGCGAGCTACCGCTGCCGGCCGCCGTTTCGCGGGCGGCGGCGGAGGCGTCGTGCAAACCGGCGCGGCTGTGGGCGCGCCTCGACCAATTGGAATGGCTGGTGGCAAGGAAACGAGGGCTATTGTGAAATGACAAGGTTTGAAAATCTCCCGCCGGCGCTGCGGTCGCTGCCGCGCTTTGTATGCGCCGGCGCCGGAAGCAAACGACCCATGCAGGCCGGCAGCGACCGGCCGGCCTCCACCGCCGACCCCTCGTCCTGGACGACCTTTGAAAAGGCAAGGGCGGCCGTGGAACGCGGAAAATACGATTACGCCGGCTTTGTGTTCGCCGGAGACGGCATCGTCGGCATCGACATCGACCGAGGCGTTGACGAAGAGGGATTCATCACCCCGTCGGCGGCGGACATCATAGGGCGGTGCAGGAGCTATACCGAGCGGTCTAAAAGCGGGCGCGGATTCCACATTCTGCTAAAGGGAGAGCTGCCGTTCAAGGGCAAAAACAACCTTGCCGGCGTCGAAATTTACAAAGACGCCAGGTATTTCATTTTGACCGGCGACGTGCTGGTCTACCGCACGCTGGAAGAGAATCAGGCGGCCATTGACGAAGTCGTGGCGGCCTATTTTCCAGACGCCCCGAGGGAGAGCGGCGGACCTGTGGGCGAACGTTTCTACCGTCCGGTCTGGCCGATGCCGGAGGGCGGTCGCGTGCCGCTGCGGCCGAGCTACCCGCATATCGCTTGCGGCGGTCGCAACACGTCGCTGACCTCCCTTGCGGGGGTGATGCGGTGGGAGGGATACACCGAGGAGCAGATTCTGCGAGAACTTGAGCGGGCAAACGCCGAGGCCTGCGACCCTCCGCTGGATGGGCGAGAGCTGCGGACCATCGCCGCCAGCGTGATGCGGTACACACGATGATCTATGTTAGGAGAGAATGCGCAAATGAACTTTGACAAATTCAACGCGCCGGTCATTCGCTACGTGTCGTACAATCCGGAACCGGTGGACGACGAGGCCTACCGCCGGCAGATTTTCACCACCGACGAGAACGGCAAGGAAAAGTTCCATTACGACGAAGGGAAAATCGCCGAATGGTACGCGCGGCGGGAAAATTTACGCTTTCACAAGGGCCTTTTTTACGCGCTGCGCGGGGTGAAGGACATCGACCTTGTGACAAGGACATTTACGACACCATCAAGCCGTACGTCAAAGCGAATCTTGCTGCCAAAACGACCGCCATCGTCAAGTGCCTTTCGAAGGAATCCTACCAAGGCCGGATGCCCCTCAACGAGCGGCTGATACCCTGCCTGAATGGAGAATTGGAAGT
>CANQPG010000058.1 GCA_947625705.1 uncultured Peptococcaceae bacterium
CGTTCTACGGCCTTTCCGGTATGGGCGATCTCGTTGTCACCTGCGGCAGCCGCCACAGCCGCAACCGCACGGCGGGCATTATGCTGGGCAAGGGCAAAAAGCTTGCCGATATCCAGGCCGAGATGGGCATGGTGGTGGAGGGTATCAACGCCGCCCGTATCGCCTATGCGCTCGCTAAGGAACAGGGCGTGGAAATGCCGATCACCGAGGCGATCTACCGCGCGCTGTATCAGGATTACCCGATCAGCCGTCTGGCGGAAGACCTGATGCGGCGCGACGTGAAGCCGGAATAAGATATTTGCCGGATAGATTGTTCTATTCCCAGTTGAATAAGCATAAAAAGTATGGAAACCAACCATACTTTTTATTTTTATACGGCTTAACAGGCCGAAGGGGAGGGAACGAGTGGTGGAAAAGTTTGATATACTTGAGGATATAGCCACCAGAACCAACGGCGATATTTATCTGGGCGTGGTGGGGCCGGTGCGTACCGGTAAATCCACTTTCATCAAGCGGTTTATGGAGCTTTTGGTGCTGCCGGGCATGGCGGAGGACGAAGCGCGCCAGCGGGCGGTTGACGAGCTGCCGCAGAGCGGCGCGGGCAAAACCGTGATGACGACCGAGCCGAAGTTTATCCCGGCGGAAGCGGCGGCTATCGACGTGAAAGAGGGGCTTTCGGCGCGGGTGCGTCTGGTGGACTGCGTCGGCTACGGCGTGCCGGGGGCGCTGGGCTTCCAGGAGGAGGATATCCCCCGCATGGTGAACACGCCGTGGTTCGAGGAGGCTATCCCCTTTCAGGAAGCGGCGGAGATCGGCACTAAAAAGGTCATCAGTGACCACAGCACCGTCGGCATTGTGGTGACGGCGGACAATAGCATTACCGGCATCGACCGGGCTGATTATGCCGAGGCCGAGGGGCGCGTGGTAGGCGAGCTTAAGGAGCTGGGCAAACCGTTTCTGCTGATCTATAACACCGCCGAGCCCGCCTCCGAGGCGACGCTGGCCGAGTGCGAGCGCCTGCGCGGGGAATATGACGCCTGCGTGCTGCCCCTGAACGTGGCCAAGATGGAGCAGCCGGAAGTTTTGCAGGTTTTGCAGGAGCTGCTGTTCGAATTCCCGGTCAGCGAGATCAACATCGGCCTGCCGCGCTGGTTTGAGGAGCTGCCCGCCGGCCACCCGCTGCAAAAGCAGCTGGAGGGCGATATCGCGGCGGCGATGGCCAAGGTGGCGCGGGTGCGCGACGTGGATAATCTGGTGGAGGATCTGGCGGCGGTGGATAACATCGCTTCCGCCCAGCTGCTCGAGATGGACTTGGGCAGCGGTCAGGCCAACGTGGCGCTGGATACCCCACCGGAGCTGTTCTATCAGGTGCTGGCGGAATACGCCGGCGAGGAGATCGAGGGCGAGCATACGCTGCTCAGGGTTATCCGCGATTTCAGCTACGGCAACCGCGAATGGAACAAGGTGGCCGAGGCGATGGAGGAGGCCAAAACGCAGGGCTATGGCGTGGTGACGCCGCGCGTCGGCGAAATGTATCTGGAGGAACCGGAGCTCATTAAGCAGGGCGGCCGCTTCGGGGTGCGCCTGAAAGCCAGCGCCCCCAGCTTCCATGTGCTGCGCGCCAACATCTCCACCGAGATCACGCCGCTGATCGGCACCGAAAAACAGTGCGAGGAGCTGGTGCGCTACATCTTGAGCGAGTTCGAGGAAGACCCGCAGAAGATCTGGCAGACCAACATCTTCGGCAAATCGCTGAACGAGCTGGTGCAGGAGGGCATACAGGGCAAGCTCTACAAAATGCCGGAGAACGCGCAGGCCAAGTTACAGGAGACATTGCAGCGCATCGTCAACGAGGGCGGCGGCGGCCTGATCTGCATTATTTTATAAAGGAAAACCTACGTTTGGCATTACCGGAAAGCCGCAGCTATGCTGCGGCTTTTGGCATAGGCGGAAAGCGGGTAAAAAAACTGCCGAAAAATTCATAAAAAAGCTTGCCTTGCGGGGGGATTTTTGTTATAATTGCAAACAAGTTATGTTTGCCCAGCGCGGATATTCTTCCGCGTTTTACGGACAAAAGGCAGTTTGGAAGAAGTTGGGAGAAACGCCATGTCAGAAAATAACAACAACCGCGAGGCCTATATCATCTACGAGGATATTCTGCCCGAAGCGATCAAGCGCACGGCTAAGGCCAAGCAGCTTTTGGCGCGGGGCGAGGCCAAAAACATCAACGAGGCCGTAAAAATGGCCGATATCAGCCGCAGCGTGTTTTATAAGTATAAGGACGGCATTTTCCCGTTCTATCAGCAGGAGACGTACCGCGTGGTCGTGCTGAGTATCCGCATGGATAATTCGCCGGGGCGGCTGATGGCGGTGCTGGCCGTTTTGGCCGATAACCACTGCAATATCCACACGCTTAATCAGGATATGCCGTTAGCGGGCGTGGCAGCGGCCACCATCACTATGGAAGTTTCCGAAAGCCAGCTCTCACTGGGCGGGCTGCTCACGCAAATTCAGGAGCTGCCCGGCATCATCAGCGCCACTTATATCGGCGAGCTGGCGGGCGGCAAATAATTATATAATAAGAGGTTTTTTGATTATGGATAAAACGGAGAAAGCGGAAAAAACGGATAAAACGGTCAAGGTTGGCCTGATCGGCCTGGGCACGGTGGGCGGCGGCACGCTGGAGGTGCTGGCGAAAAACCGCGCGCTTATTGCCAACCGCGCGGTGCCGATCGAGGTCAGCCGTATCTGCAACCTGAACGTGGCCTATACCGAACAGCGGATCGCCGAACTGGGGCTTGCCAACACCACCGCCACCAACGATTATCACGATTTGATCAACGACCCGGAAATAGACATCGTCATTGAGCTGATCGGCGGTATTCACCCCGCGCTGGAGATGGTGACGGGGGCGCTCGCCGCCGGCAAATCGGTGGTGACGGCCAACAAAGACTTGGTGGCTTCCCACGGGGCGGAGCTTTTTCAGCTTGCCAACGCGCATGGCGCAGATTTCTTCTTTGAGGCCAGCGTGGCGGGCGGCATACCGGTGCTGAAAGCGCTGAAAGACAGCCTGGCCGCCAACAATATCGTGGAAATTATGGGTATCGTCAACGGCACGACGAATTATATTCTCTCGCAGATGGCGGCGGGCGGCGCTGATTTTCAGCCCTGCCTGAAACGTGCGCAGGAGCTGGGCTATGCCGAGGCCGACCCCACCAACGACATCGAGGGTTTCGACGCGGCGCGTAAGATGGCCATTCTCGCTTCCATCGCGTATAACACCAACATCACCGAGGATATGGTCTACGTTGAGGGTATCACCAAGATCAGCAAGTTTGACATCGCTTACGCCGCCCAGCTGGGCTATACCATTAAGCTGGTGGGGCTGGCCAAACCGGCGCCGGCGGACGACGATGCGATCGCCGTCTGCGTCTATCCGCTGATGATCGCTAAAGACCACCCGCTGGCTTCGGTGAACGACGTGTTCAACGCCGTGTTCGTGGAGGGCGACGCGCTGGGGCAGTCGATGTTCTATGGGCGGGGCGCGGGCGCTTTGCCCACGGCCAGCGCGGTGGCGGGCGACGTTATCACCGCCGCCAAGAAGATCGTCAACCAGACCCGCGGCGTTTCGGGGCTGCGCTTTTTCGAGCATAAGCGCGTGCTGCCGATCGGCGAGTGCGTCAACAAATATTATCTTCGCCTGATGGTGCAGGATAAGCCGAAAGTGCTGGCGCAGATCGCCGACGCTCTTGCGGCCAGCGACATCAGTCTGGATTCCGTGATCCAGAAGCGCGTGATGGACAGCGGCCTGGCCGAGATCGTGCTGATCACCCACAAGGTGAAAGAGGCCAATATGCAGGAGGCGATCGGGCGGGTCAACCGCCTGGGCTGCGTCGACACCGTGGCCAGCCTTGTCCGCGTGAACGGCGACTAATTTTAATGGGAGAGTTTTTATGCTGCAAGAGGTAAATATCCGGGTGCCGGCCACCACCGCCAACATGGGCGCGGGGTTTGACACCTTCGGCATGGCATTCAATATGTATAACACGGTGGCGCTGAAGCGGATCTCCGGCAACGCGATACGGCTGGAGAATTTGGGCGCGCACACCAAAACGATGGAGCAGATCAAGGACAACCTGACGGTGCGGGCGGCGCGCAAGGTCTTTGACGCGGTGGGCGAGCCTTTCGCCGGGCTGGAATTTAAAATGTATAACGTGATCCCCGTTTCCCGCGGTTTGGGGAGTTCTTCCGCCGCCATTATCGGCGGACTTGTCTCGGCCAACCGGCTGCTCGGCGATCCGCTGGAGAAAGCGCAGCTTTTGGAGCTGGCGGTGGAGCTGGAGGGTCATTCCGATAACGTGGCCCCGGCTTTATACGGCGGCTTTGTCTCGTCATGCCAGCGGGGCGGCAAAACGGTGGCGCTGAAGCTGACGCCGCCCGCCAATCTGGCGGCGGTGGCGGCTATCCCCGACTTTTATCTTTCCACCAGCAAGGCGCGGAAAATTCTGGCGCCCGAGGTGAAGCGCGAGGACGCCGTACATAACATTCAGTGTGCTGCCTTAATGGTGGGCGCGATGGCGACGGGCGATTTACAGCTTTTTGCGGCGGCGTTTGACGACCGTCTGCACCAGGAGCAGCGTTATCGCTTAATTAAAGGCGCAAAACGGGTGCTTCGGGCGGCGCGGAGCGCCGGTGCGATCGCGGCGGGGCTTTCCGGTGCGGGGCCGACGCTGATCGCCTTTATCAACACCGAAGATAATCGGGCCGAGCAGATCAAAAAGGCCATGCAGCGCGCGTGGGAGTTTGCCGGCGTTTCGGCCAAAACCGTGCTGCTGGAACAGGATAATCAGGGTGCGCAGGATTGCTGAGAGGG
>CANQPG010000059.1 GCA_947625705.1 uncultured Peptococcaceae bacterium
GGTTAAAATCACCGACGGCCGGGGATATCTTGGGAATGGCGGGATAATTCCCCGATATGCGGTTCAGCTGATACTGCACGACAAGCACCGGCTGACCAAAATCGCCGTAATCCAGCGGCGTGCCGGGGTATGACGGCGTATAGCTCATCACCGGGGCGTTCGGCACCAGCTCGATATCGTCACCGTAATAATAGCGCAGAATTTCAATGCTGGTATAGCCCTGCTCGGCAAGCTGTACGCTGCCCCATTGCAGCATACCGTCGCAGGTCGTCCGGCGGCCGTCGCAATAGGGCGCGGGGAACGGCGCCACCTGCCCGACTTTGCGGATATAGGTGGTGAAGATCTCGTCCACGATCAGGGATATCGTATCAAAAATGTTCCGCTCATAAATAAAGGAATGGTCAAACTGGGTGGTGTTGGTGATGTCGAAGTTATAACCCTGGCTGCGGTACCATTCGGTATAAATGCGGTTCATGGTAAACGATATCTGGGCGTAAATGTTGGCGCGCAGCGCCGCTTCCGGCCAGGTGGGGTAAATTTCGCTGCTGGCCACGTTTTTGATATAATCGAGAAAAGCCACCGTCACGTTGGGGGCGGCGTTATCGTCGGGATAACCCAGATGCACCACCAGCGTTTCCGGCACATAAGGCACGCTTAAAACCATTTTGCCGCCTCCTTTTACTGCACCGGGGTTTGCAGATTGATGATCAGGGCGCTTAATATGCCAGGAAATATCTGCACCGGAATCTTATCGCGAGTGACAAAATCCGCCGCCACAATGCGGACGTAAAACACATTATAGGGATTGGGGCGATCCGGGTTGGTGGAATTGCTTAAAAGCGGCGCCGGCAGTGTGATCTGCTCGGTCAGGCCGCTTTCTCCCGTGGTGAGCACGGCCAGCAGATCCTGTACGCGCTCGCGCTCGTCGCTGTATACGCTGACCACCGCCCCCATCAACGGCAGCGCCCGGCGGGCGGCGGCCACCGTCACCCTAAGGTATCCGACGGAATCCACAGGGGCGGTATTGCCCTCTATGGGCCGTTCCGTTTCATATATATTCATTACGCTTACTTCCCCTCCGACAATTTTTTTCTATTTATATGCCAAGGGGCGCAAAAAAAGACGGCAAGCGGAAAACTTGCCGTCTTATTATGCCGGTATTTAATTAGTCTACCGGGTAGAGCCAGCCGTACTTATCCTCTACCTTGCCCCACTGAATACCGGTCAGGTAATCGTAGAGCTTCTGGGTTAAGGGGCCGGTCTTGAAGTCGTTGATAACGGCCACCTTGTCCTTATACTTCAGCTCGCCCACCGGGGAGATAACGGCGGCGGTGCCGGTACCGAAAACTTCCTCCAGCTTGCCCGCGTCGGCGGCAGCCATCACCTCGTCGATCGAGAGATGACGTTCGGTGGCCTTAATGCCCCAGTCGCGCAGCACGTGCAGAATGGAATCACGGGTGATACCGGGCAGCACCGAACCCTCGCAGGGGGCGGTGATGACCTCGCCGTCGATCTTGAACATGATGTTCATGGTGCCGACTTCCTCAACGTATTTGCGGTGGACGCCGTCCAGCCACAGCACCTGGGAATAGCCGGCTTCCTCCGCCCGCTTCTGCGCCAGAATGGAGGCCGCATAGTTGCCGCCGCACTTAGTAAAGCCCGTGCCGCCGATGACCGCGCGCACCAGCTCGTCTTCCACCATGATTTTGACGGGGTTCACGCCCTCGGCGTAATAGTTACCGGAGGGAGACAGCACCACGACGAATTTATATGTTTTGGCCGGGTGTACGCCCACACCAAGCTCGGTGGCGAACACGAAAGGCCGGATATACAGCGAGGTCTCCGGCAGGTGCGGCACCCACTCCTGCTCATATTTGACGAACTCTTTGATGTAATAAACGTAATCGTCCTCCGGGATCGGGGGTATGCACAGGCGCGCATTGGAATTGTTGTGGCGCTTGGCGTTCATATAGGGACGGAACAGCACGATCTTGCCGTCGGCATGGCGGTAGGCTTTCATGCCCTCAAACGTCTCCTGCGCGTAATGGAACACCATCATCGTCGGCTCCATCGGAATGGGGCCGTAAGGAACAATGGACGGATCGTGCCAGCCGATACCCTCGGTGTAATCCATTACAAACATGTGGTCGGTGAAATAGCGGCCAAAACCAAGCTGGTTTTCGTCCGGCTTCGCCTGCGGCTTGGTATTCGGCACAATTTTGATCTCCTGCATAGTACATCTCTCCTTGCTAAAAAATTTAATAAAATAAATTTGGAAATTTTGTTAACGTACGTTACACACCGAAGTCCTCCGCCCCGCCGAACAGGCTGAGCTCATTCGGCTCCTCCTGCTCCGGCAGCTCCGGCAGGTCGCTGAGTGTTTTCAGGTCGAACGCGGCCAGAAACTCGCGCGTGGTGCCGTATAGAATGGGACGCCCGGGGCTTTCCAGGCGGCCAACCTCCTTGACCAGCGACTTTTCTAAGAGCTTCCCCAGCACCGCGTCGGATTTCACCTGGCGGATATTGTCGATTTCCAGCCGGGTGACGGGCTGATGATAGGCCACGATGGCCAGCGTCTCCAGCGCGGCCTTGGAAAGCTGCTGGCTGCGCGGATTATACAGCTTTTCGATATAAGGGGCAAGCTCTTTGTCCGTGAGGAACTGCCAGCCGCCCGCGATCTCCGCCAGCTGAAAGCCGGCTTCGGCAAAGTCGGCCTGCATTTCGGCCAGAACCGCCGCAATATCGCGCTTCTCCGCCCCCGTCACCTCGGCCAGCCGCTTCAGTGACAGCGGCTCCCAGGCGACGAACAGCAGCGCTTCCAGCAATTTACGCAGCGGCACTTTGGCGTCGTCCACGCTTCTTCCCCCTTTGATATGTTAATTACACTTATTTTTAAGCGTCCAATGTCAATTCCTGCCCGGCGGCCAGATCAGCCGGGATAATGTAAATGGCGGCGTCGGAGTTTTCCTGCCGCACTTTCACGGCCGAGACCTTGGCCAGCTCCAGGAGAGCCAGAAAGCCCACGATAACTTGCAGCCGCGTACCGCCCGCCTCAAACAGATCGGCGAAAACGATACCCTCCGGCCGCGCGGCCAAACGCTTCAGCAGCCTGCCCGCCATCGTGCCGATACTGACGGTATCGCGGCGGATAGTGCGCACCTGCTCGGCCTGCCGCGCCCGCTGCCAAACGGGCTGAAACGCCGCCGTCAAATCTTCGAGCGTCTTCCCGGCCAGCGGGTTTTGCTCGGCGAACAGGTTTTCATACATACTGATATCGTTGGGACGGGCAAATTTCTGCTGCCGCTCCTGATAGAACGCCTCCAGCTCGCGGGCAGCCTCTTTGATCCGCTTGTATTCCAACAGATCGCGCACCAATTTCAGACGAGGATCAAAATCTTCCTCGTCGTCGGCCAATTCCGGCGGCGGTTTGGGCAGCAGCATGCGCGCCTTAATAGATAGCAGCGTCGCCGCCATCACCAGAAACTCGCTGGCAATTTCCAGATCCAGCGCCTCCATCTGCGCCAGATAGGCCAGATACTGCGCGGTGATCTCGGCGATCGGTATATCGTAGATATCAACTTCATTCTTCTGAATTAAATGCAGCAGCAGGTCAAACGGCCCGTCGAACACCGGCAGGTGAATCTCATACGCCATCTCACATACCCATCGCGTCGCGCGCCATGGCGAGCGTTTCCGCCGCCTTTTGGCTGGCGCGGGCTTGTCCGTCGGCCAGAATATCGTCCACCAGATGCGGGTTGGCGGCAAAATGCTCACGCTTCTCGCGGATCGGCGCCATATATTCGTCCAGCTTGGCCATCAGGCGCTTTTTGCAGGCCACGCAGCCGATGGTGCCGGCCTTGCAGCAGCACTCGATCTCCGGTTGTTCGGCCTCATTGTAGAATTTGTGGTAGGTGTAAACGTTGCAGACCTCCGGGTGGCCGGGGTCGTCCTTGCGGATACGCGCCGGGTCGGTCACCATCTGACTGACGCGCTGTTTGATCTCCTCCGGTGTGGCGCCGAGGGTAATATAGTTATCGTAGCTTTTGCTCATCTTGCGGCCGTCCAGCCCGGGCAACAGCTTGATCTTCGCCAGCAGCGCCTGCGGCTCGGGGAAAACGTCCCGCTGATAAAGATAATTGAAGCGGCGCGCCAGCTCGCGGCAGAACTCGATATGCGGCAGCTGATCCTCGCCCACCGGCACGCCGAAAGAGCGATACAGCAGAATATCCGCCGCCATCAGCAGAGGATAACCCAAAAAGCCGTAGGTGGTGATGTCCTT
>CANQPG010000060.1 GCA_947625705.1 uncultured Peptococcaceae bacterium
AGTTGTACCCGGGACAAGTGTTATGGGGGCAATTGCAGAACGATGACCCGGGGTCTTGTGGAACGGTTGACCCCGGGTCGTGATGCTGTCTAACAGATTGACCCCGGGTCAAGGGGTAACAGGACGACCCCGGGTTGTGGGGCAACGGGGTTCTTTGCAGACTGCGGGTCTGGAAATTTCAGCGGCTTAGCCGATCGCACAGGATTAGGCGCTATGGGCGTGGCCTTTCTCGTCAAACGCCAGGGGCTTAATTTTCTCGACTTTGGTATACAGCGGATGACGGGGATTGCCCTTGCGGGTCGGTTTGTTGAGGCAAAGCCACTGTCGGGGACCGGCGACTTTCAGGATTGCATCCCGACATTGGGCGAGGTACGCACGCTCTCCAACGGCATCGCCCCAAGCCGCGAGTAAAGGTGCATCGGGAAAACGTTTGAGCACCGCCGTAATAACGGCAATATTCGCGTCGATATAATCGTCACTCACGCAACGTTTGCAATGGAGCTCTTGCGGCCGAGGGGTCCTTTGGGGATAGAGGTTGAGCACAATCCAACCGTCGTCCCCATTACCGGTTTCCCGCGACTCGGCGATGGCTTTGACGGCGCGCAGCGTGGGATCCGTATACCTCACATTGGCCGTGCTCGGGTTGACGCCCACCACTATGAGCGGTTTTTCGCCCCTCACTTCGCCAAGGATAAACCGGGCGCCCTCGCTGGGCGAACCTTTGGGCTCCAAGCCCTCGTCCAGCTCATCGGTTTCATTCAGGCCGATATAAAGGCCCTTCGTACCAGGCATTTCCTCAAGGAGTTGCTCCAGCTTTTTCATAACCAGGTTTAAAAGATACAACGTAGTCTCCCGTACAAATGACTACCGACGCTGCTTAGCGTCTCACCTTGGAACTGCAAATACCGCCTTTGGGAAAGTGCTTTCGCCTATTACGGTCATCCGATGGAGTCAACTCCTTTCAAGTGGCACCACTTTCCTCCGTCCTTACTGGTTCCGGGTCATAGAGCAGGTTGACCCGTGGTCACTCGGTTTTGCAAGTTGACCCCAGGTCACATGGCTAACACTTGTACCCGGGACAACTGTTATACACGGCATATCAGTTGTACCCGGGACAATTGTTATACACGGCATAACAGTTGTACCCGGGACAATTGTTATACACGGCATAACAGTTGTACCCGGGACAAGTGTTCTGCACCTCATAACAAATGTACCCGGGACAAGTGTTATATACGGCATAACAAATGTACCCGGGACAAGTGTTATGCAGGGGTGACCCGGGGTTACTTGGGTTTCAAAACGTCTTGCGAAAGCGGCGGTTTTCGCGGCGGGTTTCGCTCATTAGCGTGTGCACGCCCGATAGGGTGTAGGAGGGCTAGCGGGGCAACAGGGACTGGTAGATGCGCAGGTCCTCGGGGGTGAAAACGTTGAAAATAACCCGTGCGACAGACGTGAGAGGGTGGGCGTCGAGCCAGGCGCGCACGGTGGCCAAAGCGATGGCGGCGGCCTCCTTTTGGGGAAAGCCGAACACGCCGGTGGAGATACAGCAAAACGCAAGCGTCGCGCACCCCAGGGCGTCCGCGGCCTCGAGGCAGGAGCGGTAACAACTCGCAAGCAGCGCGCGGTCGGTTTCGCTGGGCGCACCCGAGGCGATGGGACCGACCGTGTGCACAATATGGCGGCTCGGCAGGTTGTATGCGGGCGTCACCTTCGCGCGTCCCGTGGGCTCGGCGTGCCCCTGCAGCTCCATCAGGCGGGCGCACTCCAGCCGTAGCTGAACGCCGGCAAACGTGTGGATGGCGTTGTCGATACAGAAGTGGCCGGGCACAAAACACCCGAGCATTTGGGAGTTCGCCGCGTTTACGACGGCGTCGGCGGCAAGCAGGGTGATGTCGCCTTGCCAAAGCACAAGCCGCGGGTCGCTGGGTACGGGGGAAAGCGTGTCGGCCTGTGTAATGCCGCGCCAGGCGATAAGGGCGCGCAGCAGCTCGTCCTGCAGCGTCAAAAACTCGGCGCTTGCGGGCACGGGCGGCCGCGTGTTCACGAGCGTGCGAAACGTGTCCCATTGCGCCAGCAAGTTCGCGGGCAGCTCCACGGGCATGGCCCGCTCCTCCTCCAGCAGCTCGATAAGCCGCGGCAGATTTCGCACCACCGCGGGCGTATTTCCCGTCGTACGCCGCTCCTCAGAACGCACTGCGCACCTCCTTTACCACAGCCGCGCTATCGGCGCCGTTGCCAAGCACGCCCGTCGCCACCAAAAGTCCTCAGCCGGCCACTACGGTCTCACACTCGTACAGAGGCTTTGTGAGCGCGACGGCTGCCCTCGCGGCGCTAGCGGGCGGATACGGCGTAAAACGCGGCGCCCTCCCGGGACCAGCCGTTCGCGCCGAGAGAGGCGTACTCGTTAAAATCCGCGGTCCAGAGGTGGGAAAACGCGCCGCCATTGGCGGTCATATAGGGGTTATAGAGCCGATACACGGGGGCGGTTTGCGCCACGTCGCTATACATCTTGGCCCCTTCGCCCCGCCAGCCGACGGCCATGAGCTGGCGATACTCCGCCAGGGACATGGTGTAGAGGTGGTCGCTGTTGTTCGGGTTGTAGAGGCGGTATATCGGGGCGGACGACGTCGCCGGCGCGTACCAGGCGACGCCCTCATTGTTCCAGCCGAGGCGCTCGAGCTGGGCGATTTCCTGAACGCTTTGGGTCAGCAGGTGCTCGGTCGTCCAGCGGTTGTAGGCGCGATAGACCGCCACCGCCTCGGTGTCGTCGGGCGCCGGTTCCTCGTCGTCCACCACTTGGATGGTCACGGTAAGCGGCGCCGGGTCCGAGTAGTTCTGGCCTTCTTCGGCGGCGATGGTCAAGCGGGTCGTGCCGACGCTGCGGGGCTCGACGTGCAAATGCCCGCTCGTGGTTTCGTCCACACGATCCACATTGAACCAGGCGCTCACATTGTTGTTATTTTGCGTCGAGGTGAGCACGCCGTCACCCACGTATTCCACGGGGATGTCAATACTTTGTTCCTGCGAAAGATTCAAGGTCGCCGCCGTGGAGCCGACGGTCAGCCGCCCGGTGGCTTGGGTGATGCGCCAGCGCACGGTTTTCGTATCGGTGGTGCCGTCGGTCCAGGTCCAGCCGTCGCGCGGGGCCACGGTCACGGTGTACACGCCCACATCTGCGGCCCGACTCGTGCCGCCCACGATTATGTACGCGTCCGTATCCACCACGCCTTGGTGGTAGCCGCCGTCGTACACAAACGACTGGCCGGTGGGCACGGCGACCGTCTGGGTGTCGCCGTCGCCGCTGTCGCCGCCGGAGCCGTTGCCGTACAAATCCAGCGCCATTTGCACGGCCGCAGCCGCATCCACAGCGCCCGTGCTACCGGTGGCGCTGCCGTGGTAATAGCGCGTGTTAGCCAGCGAGACCGTCGTGGCCTTGAGGCAGTTTTTAACCTGGTTAGGCGTGATATTCGGCACGACGCTGAATATGATGGAGGCGATGCCGCTCACCAGCGGGGCCGAGCCGGACGTGCCGGAAAAGCCGGGGCCGACGCTGTAATTGTCCTGGTGATAGGGGCGATAGAGGTTTTGGCCGGGCGCCGTGACGTCCTTGTTGCGGTTGTAATCCGACCAATAGCAGTCCGCGCCATCTTGGCCAAGGGCGGTGACGGACAGCGTCACGGGCAGGTCGCTGGGATACATCGCGCGGGTGATCGGGTTGTTGTATTCGTCCCCATTGCCGCCGGAGCACACGGCGAGCACCCGATGGGCGCTCGCGAGGTGGTTGAGGAGGCGCTCGCCCACCGAGGAGAAACCGCTCGAATAGGCGCCGAAGCTCATGTTGATGACGTGGAGGTTTCGGACCTGGCCCGACTCGATGAGGTCGTCAATATATTGGAGGGCCGTTACGACCCAGGAATCGGGACCGCCGCTGTCAAGCAGCGACTGAATCGGGAGCAGTTTGGCGTTGTAGGAGGCGCCGGCCATGCCGGTGTTGTTGTTGGTGATCGCCGAGGCGATGCCGCAGACGCTTGTGCTGTGGGTCGCGGGGTCCGTGTAGATCTTGCCGGGGCGCATTTCGCCGCCGACGGCCGTTCCGGCGAGGTTTGTCAGGATGTTGTCGTAGAGCTCGACGTGTCGGTTGTTCCAGATCGTGTCGATGACGGCGATGGTCGTGTCGTTGTCGCGGCCGCCGAGGTAGCTCCAGGCGTCGACGACGTTGGCGCCGTAGC
>CANQPG010000061.1 GCA_947625705.1 uncultured Peptococcaceae bacterium
AAGGCAAGGCCGTGCCGGGCTGGCTGGAGCTGGACGCCGCCAACATGACCGGCAAGATGGTGGCGCTGCCTGCCCGCAGCGACATCGACGCGCCGATTGCCGAACAGCTCATCGTTGAATTTTACTCCCGTTAATAAGCACAGCTTCTGGCATAGAATTTATTGGCTTTTGAAAAGGGGGCAATATTTTGATGTTTGGTATTGAGAAACCGAAGATCCAATGCGCCGAAATGTCTGATGACCATACGCATGGCACGTTCATTGTGGAGCCGTTGGAAAAAGGTTATGGGATTACGCTTGGTAATTCTCTGCGGAGAGTGTTATTGTCTTCCTTGCCCGGCGCCGCACCGTCTTCGGTGCAGATCGAGGGCGTTTTGCACGAATTTACTACGATCCCCGGCGTGGTTGAGGACGTTTCCGATATTATCCTGAACCTGAAGGGGCTTTCCGTTAAGATGTACGGCTCGGAAGAGCAGACGGTTTATATTGAGGCCAACGGCCCCTGCGAGGTGAAAGCCGGCGATATCCGTCTGAACTCTGACGTGGAAATCATGAACCCTGAGCATCATATCGCCGACCTGGACGCTGACGGCAGATTGTTTATGACCATCACCATCAACAAAGGCCGGGGCTATGTGAGCGCGGACAAGAACAAAAAAGAGGGTCAGCCGATCGGCATTATTCCGGTGGACTCGCTGTTTTCGCCGGTGGTGAAGGTCAACTTTAAGGTGGAGAACACCCGCGTCGGCCAGCACACCGACTTTGACAAGCTTGTGCTTGACGTGTGGACGGACGGGACGATCACGCCCGATGAGGCAGTTTCGACCAGCGCCCGGATCCTCACCGATTATTTGCAGCTGTTTGTCTGCTTATCCGACACGGTGCCGGACGAGATCGGCTTGATCGACGCCGAGGAAGACAACAAGGATAAGCTGCTGGAAATGACCATCGACGAGCTTGACCTGTCTGTTCGTTCCTCTAACTGCCTGCACCGGGCGGGTATCAACACCGTTCAGGAGCTGATCATGCGCTCGGAAGAGGATATGATGAAGGTGCGGAATCTGGGCCGCAAATCCCTGGAGGAAGTTATCAACAAGCTGGCCGAGTTGGGCTTGGCTCTGAAAAGCGGCGACGAATAAGGCTTGTTGAGCAAAATATTTTGAAGGAGGAGCGAGAATGGCATACCGTAAATTGGGCGTGAAAAGCGCACATCGCCGGGCCATGCTGCGTAACATGACCACCTCTTTGCTGAAAGAGGGGCAGATCGAGACGACCGTGACCCGCGCTAAGGAAGTGCGCTCTACGGCCGAAAAGATGATCACCCTCGGCAAGAAGGGCGACCTGCACGCACGCCGTCAGGCTTTGGCTTATATTAAGGAAGAAGACGTGGTTCGCAAGGTTTTTGACGAGTTGGCTTCCAAATACGCTGACCGTCAGGGCGGCTATACCCGTATCATCAAAACCGGCGCCCGTCAGGGCGACGGCGCACCGCTGGCCATCATCGAGTTGGTGTAAGCGCGGCTCTTGGGCATAGTATGCCCAACTGGGATAAATAAATTAAAAATCAGGATTTTTCCTTGCGGGAAGTCCTGATTTTTTTGTGCGGCGGCGGGTTATGTTTACCGATTGTGCGAGGCATGTTGACATTTTGTGATAAATGTGGTGTAATAAAGGGGTAAGACCTCAACCGCACCTACACCGGCGGGCTCGGATAATACTTTTATCAACGGAGAGGAAAGACTATGAGCAAATGTGCAATCAAGGCGGAGTTCAACTGCCCGGTGGAGCAGGTTTGGGCGGTGGTGACGAATTTATCTGACTGTGCCTGGCGCAGCGATTTGAGCCGGATCGAGGTTTGCGGCGATGGGCGCTTTATTGAATATACCAAAGAGGGTTTTGCGACGGAATTTACCGTGACGGCCTGCGAGCCTTGCCGTCTTTGGGAGTTTACCATGGAAAACGCCAATATGCGGGGGCGGTGGAGCGGCAAATTTCAGGCGCAGGGCGGGAAGACTGTTGTGGATTTTACCGAGGAGGTATTTGCCAAAAAGCTGCTGCTGAAGCCGCTGGTCGGGGCGTATTTGAGGCGCCAGCAGAAGCATTATATGGCGGATTTGCGAGGGGCGCTTCAGAAGCGACAATAGCACGCCATCTTTGGGCTTGTTGTCTGCTTGGCTTGGTCGGCGTACCATTAGTACGCCTCCCGCGCCGCGCAGCCGTACGCACCCAAATCTGACGAACTCTTGCGCTTCTGAGTGAATCCCGCAGAAAAATTCCCAATTCTTAGTGCAATTATTTTTATGATTGGTTGACGGTGAATAAAATTATGAGCAAATATGATGCTTTATGGCAATATGTGCGGGAGCGGGGCGGCGACGAATTGGTGCTGAGCTTTGCCGAAGTGCAGGAGATCGCGGGAGTTGCGATCGACCACTCCTTTTTGCGCTATAAAAAGGAGCTGACCGCGTACGGTTATCAGGTCGGCAAAATTTCCTTAAAGAACGAAACGGTGGCGTTTAAGCGGATTTGATTTTTGGAGGCGAAAACGATGAATTGTGTGATCATGGCGTGCGGGTCGCTGGCGGCTTATGTGGCGGCGGCGCAGGCCAAAATGGGAACGGATTATCCGGTGGTTTATCTGGACAAGAGGCTGCATGCGGAGCCTTCGGCCATGCGGCAAAGTATTATTGCCGAGCTGGCGGCGCTGCCGGCGGAATATGACACGGTTTTGGTGGCGATGGGCTTTTGCGGCGGCTCCTGGCAGGACGTTAAGAGCGATCGGCGCATTGTGCGGCCGCGCGTGGACGACTGCGTGAGCCTGCTGCTGCATAATGAAAATACCGCCGGGTATAACCTGAAGCAGCCGGGGCATTTGTACATGAAAGACCCTGACCCGCATGATTTTGATATGGAGAAAGCGTTTTGCGGCTATACCAAGGATATGCCGCCCGAGACCAGGGCGCAGGTGAAAGCGGCCTGGCAGGCCAATTATGACGTGGTGGCGGTGGTGGATACCGGGCTGAACCGCTGCGACCGCCCGGAATATCAGGCTTGGGCGGAGAAGAACGCCGCTTGGATAAACGGGCGGGTGGAGCAGCTTAAGGGCAGTAACTATCTGATTGAAAAATTGCTAACAGGGGAATGGGACGCAGACCTCTTTGTGATCGAATAGCCTAGTGCACGGGCGGTCTTTTAAGGGGCGTTGATAATTTTTTCCACGTAATTAGCACAGGTCATGGAGTGGAAAAATTTATCGACGTCCCGGAAGTTTCTCGGCAAAGGAAAAGGAAAATATGTTTCAGATCGAAGATTTGACATTTACATACGAAAACGGCACCAAGGCTTTAGACGGCGTGAGTTTGCATATTCGCCGCGGCGAATGGTTTGCCGTTTTGGGCGCGAACGGCAGCGGTAAATCGACGCTGGCGCGGCATTTGAACGGTCTGCTGCTGCCGGCCGCCGGGCGGGTGCTGGTCGGCGGACGCGAGGTGCGCGATTATGCCGACATCAGAGAGCTGCGGCGGCTGGTGGGGCTGGTGTTTCAGAACCCGGACAACCAGATCGTCGGCAACAGCGTTGAGGAGGACGTGGCTTTCGGACTGGAGAATTTGGGTGTGCCGCGTGACGAAATGCGGCGGCGCATTGACGCGGCGCTGCGCCAGGTGGGGCTGGCCGGGCTGGAGCAGGCCGACCCCGCGACGCTTTCCGGTGGGCAGAAGCAGCGTTTGGCGATCGCGGGGGCGCTGGCTATGCAGCCGCAGGCGCTGATCCTGGACGAGGCGACGGCTATGCTTGACCCGGCGGGGGCGGCCGAGGTGCTGCGCCTGTTGGGCGAACTGCACCGGGAGGGTCTGACCATCGTGATGATCACACACAACATGAGCGAGGTTTGTGCGGCGGATCGGGCGGCGGTGTTATCCGGTGGGCGGCTGGCTTTCTGCGGCACGCCGCAGGAGGTTTTTGCGGCGGGGGAAATGCTCGCTGAATGTCACTTGGAGCTGCCCCCGGCGGCGGCGCTGGGCGCAATGCTGGGCGTTTCCGGCTGCATGGATCCGGCGGCGCTGGTTGACAGATTACAGGCCGAGGTGACGGCATGATGAATATGGCGGGAGAGCACAAGGAGCTGCTGCGTTTGACCGACGTCAGCTGCAGATACGGCGAGACGGAGGACTGGCTTTTGATGTTCAAGAACGAGACCCACAACCACCCCACCGAGATCGAG
>CANQPG010000062.1 GCA_947625705.1 uncultured Peptococcaceae bacterium
TTCCGCCGGGCGCGGTGCAGGTGCCGGATTCGGGACAGCCCATCGTGATGCTGGCCGACCGGCAGACCACCGGCGGCTATGCCAAGATCGGCACGGTGGTGAGCAGCGACCTGCCGCTTCTGGCGCAGGCTTTGCCGGGGACGAAAGTGAGATTTGCGCCGGTGACGGTGGAAAGTATATAATGAGGTGTATGCAATGGATTATAGCAAGATGAGCCCGCGCGATTTGCGGCATTTGATCCGGGCGGGGGAGATCACCGGCCCGACGGCGGGTATGTGCGCGGGATATGCGCAGGCGAATTTGGTGATTTTACCCAAAGCGCTGGCCTATGATTTTCTGCTGTTTGCGCAGCGGAACCCCAAGCCCTGCCCGATTTTGGAGGTTTCCGACGCGGGGAGCCGCGAGCTGCATTATATGGCGGCGGACTGCGATATTGCCAAGGACTTCCCCAAATACCGCGTGTATGAACGGGGGGAGCTGACCGGCGAATATACTGATATTGCGGCGCTGTGGCGCGACGATTTTGTCAGCTTCATTATCGGGTGCAGCTTCTCTTTTGAGGCCGATCTGCTGGCGGCGGGGATCCCCGTGCGGCATATCGAGGAGGGGCGGAACGTGCCGATGTATGTGACGAATATTGACTGCCGCCCGGCGGGGTGCTTTGCCGGGAAGATGGTGGTGAGCATGCGGCCTCTCTCCGGTGAGGATATTCCGCGAGCCGTGCAGATCACCGGAGCCATGCCGCGGGTGCATGGCGCGCCCATTCATATCGGCGACCCGGCGGCGATCGGTATCAAGGATATCAATAAGCCGGAGTTTGGCGACGCCGTGACCATTAAGCCGGGCGAGACCCCGGTATTTTGGCCTTGCGGGGTGACGCCGCAGGCCGTGGTGATGCAGAGCAAACCGGAAATTGTGATCACCCACGCGCCGGGGCATATGCTGGTTTTGGACGTGAAGAATTTGGCCTTAAAATATTAAGCGGACGGGAGAGACGGATATGCGGGTGGATCTGAACTGCGACCTGGGCGAGAGCTTTGGCCGCTATACGCTGGGTTTGGACGAGGAGGTCATCAAGTATGTTTCCTCGGCCAACGTGGCCTGCGGTATGCACGCTGCTGATCCGACGGTGATGGCGCAGACCGTGCGGCTGGCCAAGGCGGCCGGGGCGGCGGTGGGCGCACACCCCGGGTTTGCCGACTTGCAGGGCTTTGGGCGGCGCAACATGGACTTAGCCCCGGCGGAGCTGCACGATTTGGTGTTGTATCAGCTGGGGGCGCTGGACGGTTTCTGCCGGGCGGCGGGGATCAGGCTTGCGCATGTGAAGCCGCACGGCGCGATGTATAATATGGCGGTGAAGAACGCCGCGCTGGCGGAGGCTATCTGCCGGGCGGTGCGGGATTTTGACCCCGGGCTGCCCATTTTGGCGCCGGGCGGGAGCGAATTGCAGCGGGCGGCGGCGGAGCATGATTTGCCGTTTATCTGCGAGGTGTTTGCCGACCGGGCGTATCAGGCGGACGGGACATTGGTGCCGCGGAAGCTGCCGGGCGCGATGATAACGGACGAGGACGAGGCGATCAGCCGGGTCATCCGCATGGTGCAAGAGGGCAAGGTGCGCGCGCTTTCCGGCGAGGATATTACGGTTAAGGCGGAGTCTGTCTGCGTGCATGGCGACAGCCCCAAGGCACTGGCTTTTGTGCAGAAAATTCGGGCGGCATTGCTGGACGCGGGAATTGAGATCAAGCGGGGAGGACGGGAGAATGACTGAGCAGATGAAGCAGATTGAGACCATTGAGGACGTGATTTTGCGGCATGGCGCGCGTGGCATGCAGGTTTTGCGGCAGTTTTTGCCGGCGGATTACTGCAAGCAGGCGGCGGCCAAGCTGCTGGCGCTGCCCCGGGGCGAGGTTTTGCTGACCACCGGCTTTTACGTGGCGGGGTATGCCGAGACGGACGGCCCGGTGGGGACATATGTTTTGGCGCGGGCGCTGAAACAGCTGGGCTTTGCGCCCTGCATTGTGACCGACGAGTTTTGCCGCGACTTTTTTGAGCCGACGGGGATCCCGGTGGAATATGCGGCGTTTGACGCGGCGGAAGCGGATTTTGCCCGCCTGCTGGACGCGCACGATCCCAAGGCCGTGATCTCGATCGAGCGCTGCGGCGTTAATACCGAGGGGAAATACGCCAACATGCGCGGCGTGGCCATTGACGAATTTACCGCGCCGCTGGACGAATTGGTGAAGCTGGCCAAGGCGCGCGGCATTGCGACCTTTGGCGTGGGCGACGGCGGCAATGAGATCGGCATGGGCAACCTGGCGAAAGAGATCACCGAAAAGCTGGAGCTTGTGCCCTGCGCGGTGGAGGTGGAGAACCTGATCATCGCCAGCGTTTCCAACTGGGGCGCGTATGGGCTTACCGCATGGCTTTCCAAGCTTTGCGGCGAAGATCTTTTGGCCGAGTTTGACGAGTGCCGCGATTTTATCGCGCGGACGGTCAAGGTGGGCAGCGTGGACGGCGTGACCCACGAATTTACCTGTTCCGTCGATGGGTTTGATATGATGATCGAGCAGGAGATAATTGACGCCCTGCATGAAAGCTTAAGAGCATAAAATCAACTGAATATGGCCTGCTGTGGAGCGGCTCGGAGTGATCCGAGCCGCTTTTTTGTCGTGGAATGTCCGCCCGGGGCGGTGCTATAATGCTATGATGTCAGAGAAGTGTTTGGGGGTGAAAGCGTGGATAAGAGTGTGGATAATGCTAAGCTTTCCGAGCGGGAGCTGGCCTTTTGCCGGGAATATGTGCGGCTTTGGGACGGCGCCAAGGCGGCGGTGAGCGCGGGCTACAAGGAGCGCCTGGCGGCGGGGCGGGCGGCCAAAATATTGCAGAAGCCGGCGGCGCAGCAGGAGATACGGCGGCTTTGCGCGGCGGCGGTGACGGGATTTGGCGGCGACATGGCGGCGCTGGCGGACGGCGAGGAGATACTGCGCTTTTTGACGGCGGTTATGCGGGGCGAGGTGCGCGACGGCAAGGGCGCTGAGGAGGGTGCGGGGGCTTTGCCCAAGGTGAGCGAGCGCACCAAGGCGGCGGAGCTTTTGGGGCGCAATCAGAAGCTTTTCGGCGGCAGCACCGGCAGGGAGAGCGGCGAATGTGCCGTTAGGATATTGGGGGAGGAGGAGCTGGAGTGAAGCGAGTCAGGGAAATTTATCTGCCGAAGTTGGTGGGGGCGGGATATCGGGAGTTTTGGCACTTTCAGGGGCGGTATCGGGTGGTGAAAGGGTCGCGTGCGTCGAAGAAATCCAAGACGACGGCGCTGAACCTGATTTGGCGGATATTGACCATGCCGGGGGCGAACGCACTGGTGGTGCGGCGGACGTACAGATCGCTGCAAAATTCCTGTTATGCGGAGTTGAAGTGGGCGATACGGCAATTCGGCGTGACGGCGGACTGGCGCTTTCGTGAGGAGCCGCTGGAGCTGACCTATCGGCCGACCGGGCAGAAGATATACTTCCGCGGGCTGGACGACCCGCAGAAGCTGACCTCCATTGTGGCGGAGCAGGGGACGTTATGCTTCGTGTGGCTGGAGGAGGCGTTTGAGATCAGCCGGGAGGAGGATTTTGCCATGCTGGACGAGAGTATCCGCGGGGCGGCGCCGCCCGGACTTTTTAAGCAGCTGACCCTGACGTTTAACCCCTGGCATGAGCGGCATTGGCTGAAGCGGCGCTTTTTTGACGCGCCGCCCGACCCCGACGTTTTAGCGCTGACGGTGGATTGGCGCTGCAACGAGTTTTTGGACGCGGCTGACCGCCGCATGTTTGAGCGCATGGCCGAGCGGGAGCCGGCGCGTTAC
>CANQPG010000063.1 GCA_947625705.1 uncultured Peptococcaceae bacterium
ACTGTTATGCCGTGTATATCAAATGTCCCGGGTACAACTGTTATGCCGTGTATAACAGATGTCCCGGGTACAAGTGTTATGACGTGTATAACAGTTGTACCCGGGACAAGTGTTATGACGCGTTTAAAGTAATCTGCGATGCCACATGACCCGGGGTCAATCTACGCTGCCGTATGACCCTGGGTCATACGGCTAAAGCGCGCGCTGGCGGTAGGATGAACGGAGCGCCTCCCCTTTGGCTCGCCCTGCGCAACCAGACACTAGTAATAGTGAGGGGACTTCCGGGGAGATTGGCTTGGTACAACTCAACGGCTGCACTCAACACGGCATTACGAGCAAAAAGAGTCCGATTAAAAAAAATCCGAGGGAAATGAACGCCCGTGTGCAAAGGGGTTAAAGAGTCGAACCGAAGCTTTTTAAGGAAAGGCTTTCCGAGTGGCAAGAAAGCTATATGACGAAGCTTATTGATGAGTACAAAACGATTCTTGTGGGGAAAGCCCTTCCGTCGGAGAAGTTTTGGGATTTCGACGAACACATCAAAAAGGATAAAAAATCGCCCGGCGTCAGCATTTGCGGCTTAAGCCGAAGCTCGATGCTTCGCGATATGAGCGGCCTTGGGGAGTGCAAGGTCATAACTTTGGAATATCTTGAGGGCTTTATCGCCGAAAATGCAGCAGGCGATCCGCCACGTAATTGCTTAACAAAGTATCCGGCCGCCAGCGATAAAACGTGAAAAAACTCGCGCACATACTGGCTAAACCGCCATGCGCGACTGTCTAATCCGCTGTACTGATAACAGAGATGTTGGCTCTACTCCAAAGCGGCAAGTTCACGGCCGATGGCGCAGCGATAAAACTCGAACTTTGTGAGGCCGGTTTTGCCGATTGCTCTCTCGATGGCTTTAGCCCTCGATTTGGGACAGGTGAAACGATACGATTAAGAGCTCGTCGGCTTCCTGTTCCGGTATGCCGATTACTACGTTTTCCAGGCGACTTTCCCACCGGCCGCTTACCCATTCCACGGCCATAGCCACTAAAGCTCGGTCGTCGACAACGCTTCCATCTTGCAGCTTATATCCCACAATTTTTCCCATCGCGACAATAACCATTTGTCCCGGGTACATCTGTTATATACGTCATAACGTTTGTCCCGGGTACAACTGTTATACACGTCATAACACTTGTACCCGGGACATTTGTTATTGATTGCATAACCCAGGGCCATGTTGTCGTGTCGTCCGAATGGCTCTGGGTCGCGTTGCAGGATGACCCCAGGTCACGGTGTAGTACAGCAGGATGACTCCGGGTCGTGATACGTCACAATAGATAGACAATATGTAGTAATTTCATCATAACAGATATACATCGTATAGACACTGTGTAGCAATATGCTACATAAACCGTACAACTTGACCTGGGTCAGGATGCAACACAATATATAGATAATGTGTATCATATGCGCCACAGCAGATAGACATTGTGTAGCTATGAGCCACATCAAACCGACCAAACGACCCTGGGTCGTTTGGCATCCACAGCAGGATGACCCCGGGTCGTTTTGCACGGTGGCAGGCTTGCGCCTTTGATGGGGATGCCACAGGTATCTCTGATGGGCGCACGTGAGCGCGCCTCAGTGAAAGCACGCGCGTTTCCATCATTCGCCGCTGCGCGGCCGCCCATCTTCGCGCGTCACTCGAGACGAAATGACCCTGGGTCGCTTGGATATAACACTTGTACCCGGGACAACTGATATACACGTCATAACACTTGTACCCGGGACATCTGTTATACACGGCATAACAGTTGTACCCGGGACAAGTGTTATAGGGGGTATAACAGATGTACCCGGGACAAGTGTTATATGCGGCATAACAGTTGTACCCGGGACAAGTGTTATATGCGGGAGGCCGGGCGAGGCCGGGGTCGCAATGGACGTCGACCCCGGGTCGTATCGCAGTTAGTGGGGGACGCTGGCGGCCCACATCGTGGTGGCGTGCTTCTCCCAGCCGTACATATCCACGTTGACGCGCGCCTCGTAGGCGTTGGCGGTCCAAATATGCGTGTCCACCGACCGGTAGGGGTTATACAGCGTGGTCACCTCGACGCCGACGCCGGGCGCCGCAGAATCAAACCAGCTCAGCTCGCTATCTTTCGTCCAGCCGGCGCTAAGCAGCGCGCCGAGCTGGCCTTGGTCGTCGCCGCGCAGGTAGTAGTGGTCGTGGCTAAACGGGTTGTACAGGCGCACAATCGTGTAGGCGCCGGCGCCTTTCGCAGGCGCATACCAGGCCACGCCCTCGTCATTCCACCCATTGCCCTTAAGCGTCCTATACTCCTGCACGTCGGTAGTAAAGAGGTGCACCTTGTCAAAGTCGTTATAGAGCCGATACACCGGAACACCTTGGGAGCCGCCCCCGCCGCCAGCACCGCCGCCATCGCCGCTGCTGCCGCCGCCGTCCACCCGAACAAGGACCCCAAGCGCACGAGCGACTTTCCCCTCAGCCTCCGTCATCTGGTTGCCAAGCGTAACGTGGTTGTCCAACGTCGGCGCGGTATCCATAAGCCCACGAGCGGCCTCAACGGCAGCGGTCAGCACCCGCCAGCTCTCCGCCGTGTAATCCTCAGCCCGCAGCGCAGCCGCCTCCTTCAGCTTATTCTCGAGGTAGAGCCGCTGCGAGGTAAGCACCATGTCCTTCTCGGCGTTGTAATCCTTGCAGGTCGCGCACACGCCGTCGTTGCCCCACCCATGGCCGGTGGCCGGAATGGCAATGCTGCCCTGGATGAGCTCCTGGCACACGGTGCAGTGCTCCTCCCCGGCCACGCCCGGCTCAGTGCAGGTCGCAGGCACCTTCACCGACGCAAAATCCACCGGCAGCGCATGGCCGGTGGCCGGATAGGTCACGGCGTCGGCCAGCTTGCTCCCGCACTTGGTGCAGGTCTTCTCCGTCAGATACCCGTCCTGGGTGCACGTGGCGGCCTTGTACACACCGCCGCTCACCGAGCCGATATGGCTGCACACGGTGGCGACTTCGGCGGTAAAGCCCTCCTCTTTCTCAATTTCGAGCACTTTCTCGGGCACGCTCGTAACGGAAAGTATCGTGTTCAGCCCCTTGGTGTGCATCTTATCGGCGCCCTCGAGCGCCTCCATATCGGCCTTGCTGAGCGTAAGCGTCTTCACTCCGTCGCCCGCACCGTCGCCCAGCTTCTGGACGCTGCCGGCAAACGTCACGCCCTCAATGGCGTACCCGTCTTCAGGCTTGAACGTAAACGTGCGCGACCCGTCCTTATTAAGGGATACGATAGAAGCAGCTCCAGTGGTGACGTCGGCGCCGTCGGCTTCAACGGTCACATGCCCGTTGGTGGCCACAACGACGGCATCGTCGTAAAGCTTCGTATCGCTTGTAGCATCGCTCGTCTTGGCGGGGTCGACAGCCACCATCTCAAAGGGGCTGAACGAATCGCAGAGCACGAGCAGGCCGTACTCGGTGACCACGACGGGAATCTCCTCCACGGAGATAATGTTTCCCGCATCGTCGCGGGTGAAGTGGTACGCCTTAAACACGACGGGGCTTTCGGCGTTATAGCCGGCCGGGAAGCCCACTTGAACCCGCATGGAATCGCCGGTTTCCACCTCGGAAAGGGTCTTGCGGCACATATTGGTGAAGT
>CANQPG010000064.1 GCA_947625705.1 uncultured Peptococcaceae bacterium
CCGAGACGATATCCGTTCCGCCCGGCGCCTGCAAATCGCACCCGTCCAGGCGGCAGCCCATGCGGTCGCTCTGCGGCGACACGGTATATGCCGCCGCGTTGAACGCCGCATACACCTCGGGCGGGAACATATCCTGCTGCGGCCCCGGCACATAGCGCAGGGTTATCGCCGCCTGATATGCCGTCACGGGAACCTCCCGCGCCTCGCCGCCCTTGTCTGGAAGAGCCGCCAGCTCGTCGCCCGCTTTCAGCGCCCGGCCAAGATATCCTCCCAACGCACACTTCAGGTTGGTGGAACGGCTCCCCATCACCAGCGGCACGTCAATGCCGCCGCCCACCGCCAGATAAGTGCGCAGGCCGTTTTTCACCATGCCAAACTGCAAAACGTCCCCCGGCGAGACGTTAAACGCCTTGCTCCGCGGCGCGGGCGCGCCGTTCAATGTCGCCCCCATGTCCGCCCCGCAAATGGCGCAGCGCCCGGGGGCTAAAATCTCCAGCTTCGCTCCGGAGAGCGTCATCTCCAAAACCGCCGCCCCCTCGGGGTTAGCAAGCAGCCAGTTCGCCTCCCGGTAAGCCGCCCTATCCATCACGCCGCCGGGGCTCATGCCGAAGCGCTGGTAACCGAAACGCCCCTTGTCCTGCACGGTCGTCAGCGCCCCCGGCTGGATAACGCGGCAAAAAATTCTCGTATTGCTCATAACGCCGCCTCCCCGCCGCAAAGCGTGGGCAAAAAGCGCCCCGCTGCCACATCGGCGGCCAATCGCTCAAATTCCTGCGCCGTTATCGGCAGAAAGCGCACAAAATCCCCCGCCTGATAAAAAATCGGCTCCTTCCGGTCAGGGTCATAGAGCTTAAGCGGCGTTTTGCCGATCAGCCGCCAGCCTCCCGGCGACGCCAGGGGATAAATGCCGGTCTGCGCCCCGCCGATACCAACGCTGCCCGCTTCAATGCGGACGCGCGGCGTTTGCAGGCGCGGCGCGTGTATCCGCTCGTCCAGGCCGCCCAAATAGGCAAAGCCGGGCAAAAAGCCCAGCATGTATATCTTATAGTCCCGCCCGCTGTGCAGGCGGATAATTTCGGCAGCAGAAAGGCCGCAAAGCTGCTCCATGTCGGCCATGTCGGGGGCAAACTCCCCCGCATAGCAAACGGGTATCGCCCAAATGCGTTTTTGCTCCGAGGAATGTTCAGGCAGCGCCGCCAAAAGGGCGGATACCGCCGCGCGGGCGGCGGCAAAATCAGTTGCGCCCGCCTCCCAGCTCACCAGCAGCGAGGCATAGGCGGGCACGACGTCCTCCAGCCAGGGGTAGCCCGCCGCCAGCATCGCGTCGCAAAGCGCCCGCACGCGGTCGTTCAGCTTTTCGTTGACCTCGCGGCCAAATTCCACCAGCAGGGCGCAGTCCCCCACCGGCAGAATTTTCGCTTCAGTTTGTTCGCTCATAGTTATATCAGATTACTTGTCGGTCGCGGCATAGAATTCGTCCAGCAGGGCTTGCTGCAAACGGCCAACCAATTCAGGCTGCTTGCCGCCCACGGGCTTGCCGTCCACGCTCTCGGCCAGCATGCAAAGCTGGCTGCTGCTGGTCACGATGACCTCTTCGGCGTGCATCAGTTCGTCCACGGTGTAAGGCGTCTCGTTCACCGGGATCCCCAGCTTCTTGCACATCGCGATCAGATGAGCGCGCGCAATGCCGGGCAAAATCAGATTGTCCGCCGGCGCCGTCTTCAGCATACCGTCCTGAATGATATGTACGTTGCTGTGGGCACATTCGGTCACGCGGTCGCCGCGGTGGAACACGGTCTCGTCACACCCCTGCGATTCGGCGTTTTGCGCTGCCATCACGCTGGGGATCAGGTTCAGCGTCTTGATGTTGCAGTGGAAGAAGCGCGTATCCTCCGCCGTTACCAGCTTCAGCTTGCGGTCCATGTCCTTAAGCTCGGCGGGCTTCAGCATGATCCACATATTGGCCGGAGTATCCGGGAAAGCATGGTTGCGCATACCGGTGCCGCGCGTCACCTGCCAGTAAACGAACATGTTGCCGCTTTCCACTTTCTGTAACATCTCGTTCAGCAGCGCTTTCACCTCGTCCTTGGTGTAGGGGATCTTGATTTTCAGCAGCCCCGCGCTGTTGAAGAAGCGGTCGATATGTTCGTCGATCGCAAAAATTTTATAGTTTCTGGCCAAAGTCGCGTCATAAACGCCGTCGCCGAAATAGCAGACGCGGTCGTTCATCGGAATCATCATCTTGTCGACTTCGTCAAATTTCCCGTTGTAATAGCCCAAAGTTTTCATTTCCCATATCTCCTTACGTATTAATTTGCAGCTTTGCCAAATAAAAATAAGCACAAGAAAACGCGCGCACCAGACGCCATTGTCTCTTATGCTCGATTTTTGCGCAGCAAAGCTGTGTATAGCTTGAATTATACACAACCGGCGAACATTTGTCAATATACCACGGAAAACGCCCGTTTTTTTCGGTGATACACCCCGCTCACCGCAAAATTTTCGCCATCTCAGGCTTCCGTCGGCGTAACTTCATAAATATTCTTAACTTCTTTCAGAACGTAGTGCGTAATGGTGGCGGAAACGCCGGGGATCTCCTTAACATAGCGATGCTGCGCCTCCAGCTCGTCCGAGGAGCGGCAGCATATCTTCAGGTTAAAATCAAAGTCCCCGGTCAGATAATAGCAGTCGACGATGTTGTCGTTAGCCATCACGGCCTCCACAAAGGACTCGTAGAAGCGCGGGTGCTCCAGCCGCACCTCCATCACCGCCAACACGTCATACCCCAGCTTCCGCGAATCCAGCAGCACGGTGTACTTTTTCACCACGCCGGCTTCTTCCAGCTTATGTATGCGGTCAAGCACCGCCGAAACCGAAAGGTGGATCTGCTTGCTGATGTTCGAAGCCGTTTCCCGTCCGTTCTCCTGCAAAAACTTTAAAATGATCAGATCAATGTTGTCCATCTACCCCAACCGCCTCTCTCCACTCTACTCAAAAAAACAGATACATCATTTTAGCACATTTTCCGCCCGCCGCCAAGCTTTTTTTCGCTAAATTTCCCGCCGCCCACTGCCTGCACCCGTTGGCCAGGATAATTTATCCATTTATGATAGTAAAGGACGGCAGCATTTTTTGCTGCCGTCCCGTAGAATAGTTTCACCTTTTCTGCCGTGTAAAGAAAATTCCTACTATTGCTCCTATCAGGATAATCGGTGCCAATCGGACAAACAGCCACTCAAATGCGTGAAAACCAACTCCGATAACGGCGGTTTCAGGATTACTGTAATCCCAGCCCAAATAAGGACTTCCCAATGCCAATAAGACTGCAAAAATTGCTGCTATGGCTGCGCACAATAAAATAAAAAGCCAGTGTAGAATTCGTTTTCTGGTGGTTTTTATTTGGGCAAATTGCAGGTTTATTACCTCCAGTTTGGCGGCAATCGCCTTTAAGTCATCAACTGCCGACTCAATGACGTTTTCGCCAAGCAGCGTACTCACGGGTGTTTCAAGCACTTCCGATATGGCAATCAACATATCAGAATCGGGAACTGACAAGCCCGTTTCCCTTAATTAAAGATATTGTTGGGTAAAAAAGAAAGGTCAGTCGATTTTGCCGATGAAGCGGTAGTAGAT
>CANQPG010000065.1 GCA_947625705.1 uncultured Peptococcaceae bacterium
CTTGGTGCAAAGCACGTCGTTGGTGCCGGTGTTGGCCAGCTTGGCAAACACGCCGATATCGCCCCAGCAAAGCTCGGTCACCGGAACGGTGGTTTTGCCCATCATGGTGGCGAGGCCGGAGATTTTTTCTTCCTTATCCTTATTCACATTGTAAAGCGCCGTCACCGCGCCCAAATGCCCCTGGCAGACCTTAAACAAATTCAGCTTGCCCACAAACGGGTCGGTGATGGACTTGAATACCAGCAGCGCCAGCGGCTTCTCCGCGTCCTCCTTGGGCAGGCAGTCCTCCGGCGAGGGCAGATACGACGAGCAGAAGCCCAGCAACGTCTCAATGCCCATGCCGGAGAGCGCCGAGCCGCACAGCACCGGTGCAAACAAGCCCTTGGCGATCGCGCCGCGCAGACCCAGCTTGATCTCGTCATCGGTCAGCTCCTCGCCCTCCAGGTATTTCATCAGGATATCGTCATCGCCGTCGGCGGCATATTCCATCAGCTTAAAGTGCGCGTCCTCCACCAGCTCGGCCATATCGTCCGGCATGGGAATTTCCGTCGTTTTGCCGTCAGCGAACTGATAAGCCTTGCGGGAAAGCACGTTCACCACGCCGGTGAATGTATCAGCCGCGCCGATCGGCAGCTGCACCGGTACGGCGGCGTAAGGAATTTTCTCCGCCAGCTGGTTAACGCAGCGGTCAAAATCGGCGTTTTCGCGCTCCATCTTATTAATGAAGATAACGGCGGCCTTGCCGAGAGCCTTGGCGCGTTCCGCCACCAGCTCCGTCCCCACGCCCACGCCGGAGGAAGCGTCCACCGTCATCAGCACATTCTCGCAAACGGGCAGCGCCGCGTCGACCTCGCCCGCAAAATCCAGAAAACCGGGCACGTCCAGCAGGTTCAGCTTAACGTCGTTCCATTCACAGGCCAAAAGCGAGGTGTTAACGGAAACCTTTTTCTTCACCTCTTCCGGGCTGTAATCGGAGATGGTGTTGCCCTCGGTCACCTTGCCCAGGCGCTTGGCCGCGCCGCACTGAAACGCAACGGCCTCGGCCAGGCTCGTCTTGCCCGTGCCCTGGTGCGATGCGATAGCGATGTTGCGAATGTTCTCTGGTTTATAAACCTTCATGAAACTTTCCTCCTTCTATGCCCCAGCTTATGGGATATTTATGCGTCAGCAATTTTTATGCCAAGGCGTTATGCACGCCTTAAAACGCTGCTTTTGGGCGAGGCTTTCCCCTCGCCGCATAATCCTATATTGTTAATTATACTTTTTTCGCAAAAATCCTCTAAACAAACGGGATTTATTTTGCCGCCGCCGCATAAAAGACGCGCCGGGGCATAAATTTTCCTGTGCCCAAACTTTGCCGGGCGCAGAGAGGACGAAAAATTATATGCCCAAAAAGCAGCCGAAAATAACCAATTTGTTCTGGAGCGCGGCCATTTTGCTGGTCTGCAACTTCGTTTCGCGCGTTTTGGGCTTTGTGTATAAGATAATTCTGGTGCGGCTGATCGGTACCTCCGGTATCGGCATAACCGAGATGACGGGGCCGATGTATTCGTTTGCACTGGTGGCGGCGTCGCTGGGGATACCGCTGGCACTGAGCCGCCAGCTGGCATTGGAGATCGGCAAGCGGCGTTACCAAAACCTGCGCCGCCTGCAAAACACGGCCATGACGCTGCTGCTTATCCTGGGCGGGGCGGCGGCATTGGTCTGCTGTTTTTTTGCGCCTGCCCTGGCCGAACGCTTCGGCAGCGCCGCCGGCGCGGGGTATCTCCGGACGCTGGCGCCCGCCGTGCTGCTGGTCACGGTATGCTCCGGCTTCCGCGCTTATTTTCAGGCCAGCAAACAGATCGGCGTGATCGGCATATCCCAGAACATCGAGCAGCTGGTGCGGGTGGCGGCGGGCACCTTGCTGGTCTGGCTGGCATTGCCGCACGGCATGGCCGCGGCGGTGCAGGCGGTGGCCTGGGCAACGGTGCTGGGCGAGCTTTGCGGTCTCATGTTCATACTGCGCGCATACCTGAAGCAGCGCCCCAGGAGCGACACGCCCCCGGATATGAGCCGGGCGGGTATCGTGATCAGACTGTTTGCGTTCGGCGCGCCGGTCACGGTGCAGCGCCTTTTGATGTCGGCCATACTGATGGCGCAGGCCATGCTGATACCGCTGGCACTGCAAAAGGGCGGCCTTACCCCCGCCGCCGCCACCGACGCTTACGGCAATTTCTCCGGCGTGGCGCTCTCGCTGATCCATCTTCCCGGCATATTTACCGCCACGCTGGCCACGGCGCTGCTGCCCTCGATCGCGGAAAGCGACGGCGACCATGCGCGGCTGAACAGCCGTATCAACCAAAGCCTGCACATCACCTGCGTGATCGCGCTGCCGTTCATGCTGCTGTTTTACGAGTTTGCCGAGGAATTGTGCGTCTGGCTGTTCAAAGCGCCGGGCGCGGCGCCGTCACTGCGTATCCTCGCCATGGCGGCGGTGTTCATCTACGCCCAAACGGCGTTCACCAGCATTTTGCAGGGGCTGGGCAAACTGCGGGCGCTGTTTGTCAGCCTGGCGCTCTCCGGGGCGGCGTTTCTGGCCGCCATCTGGTGGCTGACGCCGCAGCTGGCTTTGGGCGGCGCGGCGCTGGCCGAGCTGGTCTTCGCCGCCTGCGCCTGCCTGATCGATTTTGCCTATCTGCGGCATTTTACGGCGCTGCGGCTGGACTGCCTGAACGTAGTCGCAAAACCGCTGGTGGCCGTCATTTTCGGCGCCTTAAGCGCAAAAACGGCGGAGAAATTGATCTCCGCCTGTTGTGAGCCAACCGAGTGGCAAATGTTTCTGCTGCTGTCCGCTGTTGGCGGCATAGGGTATCTGATCGTGCTGACGCTGCTGGGCGGGCTCCCCAAGGTATTCCGAAGATACCTTTCGCCGCTTGTCAGAAAACGGCCGTAATTACTTCAATGTACCAAACTTTTCTTTCGGCCAATATAAGAAGAAAGCCTTGCCTTTCACGTTGTCGATCGGCACAAAAGGATTGCTCCACAAATGCGCGTCGAAGCTGTAATTGCGGTTATCGCCCAGCAGGAAAACGCAGTCCTCCGGCACCTCCACCGGCCCAAACTCGTAATCCATCGGCGCGCTGATATAAGGCTCGTCGACCGCTTGCCCGTTGCGGTAAAGCTGGCCGCCCACGATGACAATGATATCGCCCGGCAGCCCGATGACCCGCTTCAGCATGTCGTCGCCGCGCCCCACCTCCTGCTTGGTGGAGCCCGTCGGCTCAAACACCACGATGTCCTGAAACTGCGGCTCGCCGAAGTCATAAACCAGGCGGTTCACCAGAATACGGCTGTCCACCGGCACCGTCGGCACCATTGACGAGGTGGGGATCAGCCGGTTATCGATCAAAAACCCCTTAATGAACAGCGAAAGCAGCAGCGCGCAAACGAATATTACGATAATATCCTTGGCGCCGCCAAAAATTTTTTTCAGCATTGACG
>CANQPG010000066.1 GCA_947625705.1 uncultured Peptococcaceae bacterium
TCCTTAGCGCCGATGGTACTTGGTTTATTCCCGGGAGAGTAGGACGCCGCCAGAATTTTTTTTGCCTAAAAACCGACAGGAGCACATCATCTTTGGGCTTGTTGTCTGCTTGGCTTGGTCAACGTACGTCGAGTACGTTTCCCGCGCCGCGCAGCCGTACGCGCCCAAATCTGACGCACTCCTGCGTTTTTTGTGTTGGTGCAGGTTGCCCTCAGATGGGGGCGGTTTTTTTTTGTTATAGCGGTTTCTTCGTGTCGCTTTCGCTCAATAGTTCATCAATCGCGGCAAAATATTTATTGTCGCTGACGCTGCCGATTAGCAGCATAATGATGGCGAAGATCAACAGCGGCAGCATTACATAGCTGTTGTGCACCGCCCAGCAGATTGCTATCAGTATCATATAGGAGGCTATTATCAGCAGACGCTTGCCGATATTCGGGGCGGATATTTTACCCTTGCGTCTAAGCGATTGGCATAGCAACCCCAGCAGAACGAAAATAGCACCATAGATGATAACCTTGCCAATATTATGCAGCGGCGGCTGCAAGATGTCATAGGCAACATGACCCATAATAATGCACATACCAATCTCGGCTATGGCAGAAGTTATTTGCCGATAACTCTTAATATCGCGGATCTCTTTCAGGCAGTTCATGATATTGAGCAGGCTGGTATCGGCGCTATGCTGATAATCCTCCGCCGGGAAGCGCTCCCCGGCGAAAAGCTCACTTAAAGTCACGCCCAATTCTGCCGCAAGCTCCGGCATGATGGCAATATCCGGCAGATAATTGCCGCACTCCCAGCGAGAGACGGTTTTGTTGGTGACACACAGCCGCTCCGCCAGCTCCGCTTGGGTCAGGTTTTGTTCATGGCGCAGTTCGGCGATAAAGCGTCCGATGGCTGCTTGATTCATTATAAAAGCCCCCTTGCCGTGTTTTTATACTTTAAGTATAGCACGGTTTGGGGGCTTTTGTATTCCCCACAAAACGCGAACGGGCGTTTAGCAGGTATTTTTTTGCCGATTTGCTATCTGCGGCGGAATGTGATAAAATTGCTTGTAAAGGGGGGCGGCAAATGGAACGCACGACGGGAACGATCATAGCGGTTAAAAAGCAATGGTGGTGCAAGTTCAACACCAAGGCGGTGCGGCTGCACTCTCTGGACGGCGCGGTGTTTCCGCATATTATCAAGGTGAAGTATACGGTGGACGGCCGGGATTATATTAAGAGCAAGTGGCGGGGCGTTGCCGCCGGCACGCCTTATGCGGGGGATATGGTCACTGTTTGGTATCAGCCGGATAACCCCGCGAAATGTCGGATAGATTGATAGAACCGGTATGGGGAGGAAGCTATGCAAACGTTACGCGATGAAGTTTTGCGGTTGGCGGCCGAGCAATACGGCACCGAACCGGAATATTTGTGGAAGAGCCTGCCGGAGGCCGCGGTGCTGCGGCACGCCGACAACAAAAAGTGGTACGGTTTGATCATGCGGGTGGAGCGTGATAGGCTGGGGTTGCCCGGCGACGGTGAGGTGGATATCCTCAACGTCAAGGCCGATACAGAGCTTACCGGGTCGCTGCGCCTGAACGCGGGCGTGCTGCCGGCCTATCATATGAACAAGACGCAGTGGCTGACGCTGCTTTTGGACGGCACGGTGGAGATGGCGCTGATCGCGGAGCTGCTGGATATCAGCTATAATTTGACCGGGCGGCGAGCCAAAAAGCGCCCGGCGGCCAAGCACCGCTGCACCGCGTGGCTGGTGCCCGCCAACCCCAAGTTTTATGATATCGAGGGGGAAATACGCGCGAGCAAGGACGGCACGTTTCTCTGGAAGCAGAGCAGCAATATCAGCATGGGCGATGAGGTTTATCTGTACCTGGCCGCGCCGGTCTCGGCCATTCGCTATCGCTGCCGGGCGATGCAGGTCAACATTCCGTATGAGTATGCCGACGCTAACCTCAGCATGAGCCGCGTCATGCGGCTGGAAGTGCTGGCCGAATATGACCCGGAACAATTCGGCATGAAGACGCTGAACGATTACGGCGTTTATGCCGTGCGGGGGCCGCGCAGCGTGCCAAACCCGCTGCTGGCAGCATTGCACGGTGAAGAATAAAAATAAGGCTATGCCGTTTGGCATAGCCTTTAGCATTGCGGTTGGCTTAAAGCACCAGTTGCAGGGTGATGCTGGTGACCTGCCCGTCCTTGACCTCCAGCCAGAACGGCTCATACGGCGCCCAGTGATAGGGATCGAATGGCTCCTCGCCATACCAGTCGGGCTGATAGGCGCGGTCGGCATGAAATGCCATAAACTCGTCGGCGCTGCTGGTGGTATACTTCAAGCTGGCGTCGTTACCGACGAACTGACGGTCGTAATCGTAGAAAGTATAGGTAATATCCGGGCTTAACGTCAGGGGGAAAAGGTCGGGCTCTTCATCATAGATGAAATAACCGTCGGGCATACAATTTTGCAGCTGCAATTCCTCAACACGCTCTGGCATATCCAGCGTGATCCATTCCGCTTCGTTCAGCAGCAGGGCGCCGTCTTCGCTGATCGCCAGATAGCCGAAATGCGTGCCGTCGGTCAGGGCGGGGATGTTATAGGCTTCTTCGGGAGCGTCACTGTTGCAGCCGGCCGTCAGCACCAATAGCACCAGGCAGCTTAAAAGCAACAAGAGTTTTTTCATGGTTTGCACCTCTTTCGGGAAAAATGGGGAATGTCTCTACTAATATAGTACCATTTTGCGGCGGCTTTTTGCAAGGGAATTTGCCGTTTGGGGCAATAAAATAAGGCTATGCCGCTCGGGCATAGCCTTTGATTTTGCTGATTTCAAGCTTACTGGATATAAGGCAGCGGGTTCACCTGCGCGCCGTCGATCAAAACCTCAAAGTGCAGGTGGCTGCCGGTGCTGTTGCCGGTGGAGCCCTCCTTGCCGACTTCCTGGCCGATCTCAACCTCGTCGCCGACGGAAACGCTGATACTTTGCAGGTGGGCGTAGCGCGTCTGCAAATTGTCGCCGTGGCTGATGATAACCTCGTTGCCGTAGGAGCCGTTATAGCCCGCCGAAACGACGGTGCCGGATTTAGCCGCCCAAACGGAGTCGCCGTATTCGC
>CANQPG010000067.1 GCA_947625705.1 uncultured Peptococcaceae bacterium
ATTGATTTATACAGCGTGCGGGCGGGGATATTGCCGAGGTTGGTGTCCATGCGCAGGTTAGGGCAGCCGCGGCGGCGCGCTTCCTCCTCATAGAAGCCGACGAAGCGGCGGGCCAGACCCTGCCCCCGCGCGGCGGGATCGACCACCAGCGTGTGGATCACCAGCACCTTGCCGGGGGCGGCGGTATCCTCCCACGGGGCGCCGGCGTAAACGTCTAACTCTTCATTATTCAAACGGGCGGCGGCCAGCACCTGCTCGCCCCGGCATAACACGAACATATCGCCGGAGCGCACAGCGTCTGCGGCGGTTTGTTTTGTGGGATAAACGCCCGCCTCCCAGCCGGTGGGGTTCTCGGCGGCAAGAATTTTGTCATAGATGGCGGCAATGGCGGCAACGTCTTCGGCCTTGGCCGCGCGGAATTGGTAATCAGTCATGGCAGTCTCCTTTTGGTGGTATTTGGCTTTTATTTTAGCATAAACAGCCGGGTATGGCAAATAGCGGCGGGATATGTTAAAATAAAGGGTAAGCTTAACAATCAGTTTACCTTGGCGGGGTAAAATAAGCCCAAACGCGAAAGGAGGAGCCGCAGATGTTCAATATTATGGTGGTGGAGGACGACGCCGACCTGCGCAAGATGATGGAAAGCGTGCTGCGCCACAACGGCTATCGGCCGCTGCTGGCGGAGGACGGCGAGGAGGCGCTGAACATTCTGGAGAGCGAGCAGGCCGATCTGATCATATCCGACGTGATGATGCCCAACATGGACGGCTTTGAGCTGACCGAGCTTTTGCGCCAGAGCAATTACAATATGCCGATACTGCTGGTGACGGTGAAAGACAGTTATGCCGACAAACAGCGGGGGTTTCTGGCCGGGGTTGACGACTACATGGTGAAGCCCATCGACATCAACGAGATGATTCTGCGTGTGCGGGCGCTGCTGCGGCGGGCACAGATCGCCAACGAACACCGCCTTCAGGTGGGGGAGACGCTGCTGGATTTTGACGCGCTGCTGGTAAGCTCGCCGGCGGGCGAGATGACGCTGCCGCAGAAAGAGTTTTATCTGCTGTTTAAGCTGCTTTCCTATCCCGGCAAGATTTTCACCCGCCAGCAGCTGCTGGACGAGATCTGGGGCATGGATTCCACCACCGACGAGCGCACGGTGGACGTGCATATCAACCGCCTGCGCGACCGCTTTAAGGAATCCCGCGATTTTGAGATCGTGACGGTGCGGGGGCTGGGCTATAAGGCGGTGCAGAAGTGACGGCGCCAAACGACAGCAGGCGCGCCCAGCGCTTCACCAAAATGCTTTACAAAGGCGGCATGGCGTTTAAGCTCAGCGTCTATCTGCGCACGCTGCTGCTGGTGTTCGGGCTTAGCTTCTCGCTGCTGCTGATACTGTTCTGCATGCTTTATCTGGCCGATACGAACGGCCTGATCAACAGCGAGAAGAACGCCGGGCTGGTCACGTTCATTGCCGTTTTGCTGGGCGGCATGACTATCAGCCTGATCATGACGGTTTTTATCAACCGGCTGGCGCTGATGCCGATGCGGCAGATCTTGGACGCGATCCATCAGGTGGGGCAGGGCAATTTTGACGTGCGCATTAAAACCGACGATCTGCATGAGATCGGCTTCCTGGCCGCCAACATCAACCAGATGATCGAATCGCTGGGGAGTTTGGAAATGCTGCGCAACGATTTTATCGCCAACGTGTCGCATGAATTCAAAACGCCGCTGGCGTCCATTCAGGGCTGCGCGGCGCTGCTGCAAAGCGAGGATTTGACCCCGGAGGAGCGCAAGCGTTATGCGGGGCTGGTGTATAGCTCGGCCAAGCGGCTTTCCACCCTTTCCACCAATATTCTGGAGCTTTCCAAGCTGGAGCACGGTGACGTACAGGTGAACAAAACCGAGTTTATGCTGGACGAGCACCTGCGCCAGGCATTGCTGCTGCTGCAAAGCGACTGGCAGCAGAAGCAGCTGGACTTAAATCTGGAGCTGCCGGAGGTGAAGTATTACGGCAGCGACGAGCTTTTAATGCAGGTGTGGCTTAACCTTTTGGGGAACGCGATCAAATTCAGCGAGCCGGGCGGCAAAATCAGCGTCATTCTGGAGAAGCTGCCCAGCGCGGTGTCGGTTACCATCAGCGACGAGGGCGTGGGTATCTCCGAAGCCGACCAGCGCTTGATTTTTGAGAAATTCTATCAGTCCGACACATCGCACAAAACCGAGGGGAACGGCCTGGGGCTGGCGATGGTGCGGCAGATAATATCCCTTTTGGGCGCGGACATTTCCGTAGTTAGTTCACCGGGCGTGGGCTCGGCGTTTACAGTAACTTTACCAATAGAAAATCCTGCTTAAAAGCCCAACTGCACGCCATCTTTGGGCTTGTTGTCTGCTTGGCTTGTCGGCGTACCATTAGTACGCCTGCCGCGCCGCGCAGCCGTACGCACCCAAATCTGACGCACATTTGGACTTTTGATTTTTTTGTGTAATAAAGAAACGCATGGACGGTTTTGCTTTGCCGTTTATGCGTTTTTTTGCAAATTTTGCTAAAAAACCCCTTGACATATTATTGCCGGGGTGGTATATTACAACTGTACCAACCGTATTAACTGAACTAATACAGTTAAAGCTATTGGTACACCGGGCCGGCCGGATATTGGGTGATTGTGATAGTGTGACAGTGTGTGCCGGCGCATGGTTGTGCGTGCGCTGGCGATAGGTGTGTGGGCTATGGACGGTATGGATAGCTTTGTGATAGTGTGTGGCTTGGTGCTGTTGGAGGAGTTATGGTTTCATTTGCGATAGAACCACCCTCCGGCGGCACGGGCGGTTGTGTGAGCAATTTTTTTATGTCTACTTTACAGAAAGTCTAATGGTATGATGTCAAGTAGTTAAGAAGAGAAAATTTACGAAAACAACCCTCAAAAAGGGAAGTTTCCA
>CANQPG010000068.1 GCA_947625705.1 uncultured Peptococcaceae bacterium
TGCTCCCTTTCCGCTCACCCGCGAACAAGTGTCCGAGCGGGAGAGAACAAAGGAAAAGGCCGCGTATGACCACGGCCGGCAATATTTGCAAAAATTCATGCTGGCGCAAAATTCGAAACGAGAGAAGGAGTGAGACGTCTTGCCGATTACCGTGGAATCGCTGGAGCTGGCGGTTCGAACCAATTCCACGTCCGCCGCAAGCGGGCTTGACACTCTCGCTTCTGCCCTTGGTCGGGTTAGGGCCGCCGTGAAGGGCGGCGCCGGTCTTTCGACGGTCGCCAGTGGGCTATCGTCGCTGACGGCCTCGCTTTCGTCCTTGGCCGCCGGCACCGCCGGTCTTGACCGCCTTGCGTCGGTTCTCGCCCCCCTTGAAAAGCTGGGCAGCATTAAAATTTCGTCCACCATCGGCAACCAACTGCGGGCGATCGGCGTTGCCGCCGCAGACGTGAATGCGGTGGACTTCTCCGGCCTTGACCGCCTGTCGGCGGCCATGACGGCCCTTGGCAGTCTTGGCAAAGCCACCGGCTTGCAGTCGGCTTTGACCCAGCTTCGGAAGCTCCCGCAGCTGGCGGAAACGCTGAACGCGATGGATTGGGGGACGTTCACGGGGCAGCTTCGGGCGCTGTCGGACGCGCTCGCGCCGCTGGCGAGCCAGCTGAACACCGTTTCGTCTGCCTTTGCAAGACTGCCTTCCAAGCTCCGAAGCACCGTTTCCGCGACGAACAGTCTAACGAAAGCGAACAGTCGGGCCTCGACCGGCTACATCAATTTGTGGGCGAAAGCAAGGATGGCCTACAATTTGATTCGCACCGCCGCACGGGGAATTTCGAGCGCGATTTCGTCATCCGTCGGATACGTTGAGAACTTGAACCTCTTCACCGTGTCCATGGGCAAATATGCCGCCGATGCGAAGGAATTTGCCGAGCTTTGTTCGGATAGGATGGGCATCGACCCGTCCGAATGGGAACGAAATCAAGGCATTTTCCAAACGATTCTGACCGGCTTTGGCGCCACAAGCGACCGCGCGGCCACGATGTCGAAGACCCTGACCGAACTTGGCTACGATCTTTCCTCGTTCTTCAACATTTCATATGAGGACGCTTTTCAAAAGTTGCAGGCCGGCATCTCCGGCGAATTGGAACCGCTGCGGCGGCTCGGTTACGACCTTTCCCAATCCCGCCTGCAACAGGAGGCCTATGCGCTCGGCATCAACAAAAGCGTTTCGGCCATGACCCAGGCGGAGAAAGCCGAGCTGCGGTATCACGCGATTTTGACCCAGGTGACCACCGCCCAGGGCGATATGGCCCGCACGCTGGAAGCGCCGGCGAATCAGCTTCGGTTGCTGCAAGCCCAGCTCACCATGTGCACGCGGGCGCTCGGCAATCTGTTCCTGCCGCTTTTGAACCGCGTCCTGCCATACCTGATCGCCTTTGCCAAGGTGATTCGCGAGGTCGCGAACACCATCGGGGGGCTTGTCGGTTTCTCCCTGCCGGAGATCGACGGGGGCAGCCTGTCGAGCGGCGCAGACTACGCCGAAGATTTGGCGGGCAGTCTTGGCGACGCGACCGAAAAGGCGGAAAGCCTGCGGCGCAGTCTGCTTTCGGTGGACGAAATCCATGCTCTTGACGGCGGCGACGGATCGGGAAGCGGCAGCGGCTCCGATCTTGATTTGGGCGGCGGGTTCAACTTCAACCTTCCCGAATATGACTTTCTCGGTGACGATTCTGTCAAAAACAAGGTGAGCGAGCTGACCGATAAGATGAAGGAATGGCTGGGAATCACCGACGAGATTGACACCTGGGCAGATCTTTTCGATACGCGGCTTGGTGCGATTCTCAAAACCGTTGGTCTTATCGGCGCGGGCTTTGCCGCGTGGAAAATCGGGAGCGGATTCCTGTCCGCTCTGCAAACTGTGCAATCGATTTTGTCCTCGCCCGCTAAAACCTTGACCCTGGGCGTGACGCTGGCCTTCTCCGGCTTTACGCTGGAAGCGTCCGGCATTGCCGACGCCCTGACCACCGAGCTTGACAAAGGAAATTTCTGGCAAACCGTCAGCGGCGCGGTGGTCGGCACCGGCGGCGCGGCCCTGATCGGCAAGAGTGTTGGCAGCGTTGTCGGAAGCGCCCTGTCCGGCGCCCTTCTTGGGTCCGGTGTGGGTGCCGTCATTGCCGGCCTCCCTATGACCTTCACCGGCATTCAGGACGCTGTGGAAAACGGACTGAATACGCTAAACGGCATCCTGATTCCGCTCGGCACCACCACCATCGGCGCAGGCGTCGGCGCGATCGTCGGTGCGGTTGCCGGAACGGCGGTTGCGCCCGGCGTCGGCACGCTGATCGGCCTTGCCGCTGGGCTTCTGGTGGACGGCATCATCGCGCTCGTTCAAAACTGGGACGAGGTGGTGAACTGGTATAAGGGCTTGTATGTCACGCAAGCGGAATGGTTCCGCGCCATTTGGGACAAAATCGTGGCCTTCTTCGAAGGCCTCCCCGATCTGATTCTTGGCGCGGCGAATAAGGTCGATCAGTGGGTGACGGAGCTGCCGAACCGTGTGCGAGAGCTCATTTCGAAAATTTCGACCTGGCTTGACAATCTGCCGGAGCGGATTCGGAAGTGGTTTGATGATCTTTGCGACAAAATCTCCAACTGGTTTAACCACTTGTTCGATCCAATCAAAAACTATGACTGGAAAAATCTGGGAAACAAGATAGGGGAGTGGCTCGGTACCGCCGTTCGGACGGCGAAGGATTTT
>CANQPG010000069.1 GCA_947625705.1 uncultured Peptococcaceae bacterium
GCTCTAGCGCAGGCGGGGGTGCGCTTTTTTGCCCCGGCAGCTGCCACGGCGGAACTGCCCGTTTACGCGGGCGGGGCGCAGGCGGCGCTGGCGCGTGACTTGTCACAAGCTGACCGCACGCTTTGGCCGCAGCTGGCGGTGGTTTTCGGCGGCGACGGCACACTGATCGCGGCGGCGCGGACGCTGGCGCCTTTCGGCATACCGATCGCCGGGGTCAATCTGGGCAAGCTGGGGTTTTTGATGTCGCTGGAGCTGGCGGAAATGCCGGGGAACCTGCTGAAGATGGTGCGGGGCGACTATTATCTGGAGCCGCGTATGCAGATCGCGGGCGAGCTTTGGCGCGGCGGCGAGAAAATTGCCGGCGCGGCGGCGCAGAACGACATCGTCATCAACAACGGCAGTATCAGCCGCATGATCGGCGTGAGTTTATGGGTGGATAACCAGTTGGCGCTGGAGATGAAGGGCGACGGGGTCATCGTGGCCACGCCCACCGGCTCCACGGCCTATTCGCTTTCGGCGGGCGGCTCCATCGTGCCACCGGAGACGGAGGTCATGCTGATAACCCCGGTGGCGGCGCACAGCCTGTATTCGCGGCCGCTGGTGGTTTCGGCGGGCAGCGTGCTGCGTTTAAAGTTTGCCGACGTGGCAGGTTCCGCTAAGATCGCGTTTGACGGCCAGCTGTTCTGCGACGTGCAGGCGGGCGACGAGGTGATCATCGCGGCCAGCCGCGCGAAAGCGCTGTTTGCCTGGCCCAGGCCGGATATGTTTTTCAGCAAGCTCAAAGCGAAGTTGACGGTATAGAAATGCCCGCGGGCGTAAGGGAGAGATAGCCATGAAAAACAAAAGACATCGTGTTATCCGCGAGATCGTGGAGAACGAGAACATCGAAACGCAGCTTCAGCTGACGCAGGAGCTGAAAAAATACGGCTTTGACGTGACGCAGGCTACCATTTCCCGCGACATTAAGGAGCTGGGGCTGATCAAGGTGGTTTCGGGCGAAAACACGTTCCGTTACAGCCTGCCGACGGCGGTGATGATGAACAACATCGACCGTTCGCGCCGCATGTTCCGCGATAACGTGCTGAAAGTGACCGTATCGGAGAGCATTGTGCTGGTGAAGACGCTGCCCGGCATGGCGCAGGCCGTGGCCGCCTGCCTGGATTCGATGAACTGGCCGTCTCTTTTGGGTTCGGTGGCGGGCGATGACACCATTTTTGCGCTGGCCAGCAGCCGTCAAAAGGCGCAGGAAATTCTGAAAAAATTGCAGGATTACGTGGAATAGCGGTGCGCCGCTTGGGGGCAGCCATGTTTGCGGAACTTTACATCGACAATCTGGCGTTGATTGAAAAGGTCGGTCTGGTTTGGCAGCCCGGCCTTAATGTTCTTTCCGGCGAAACCGGCGCGGGCAAATCCATGCTGCTGGACGCGGTTTCTCTGCTGCTGGGCGGGCGGGCAGAGCGCGATCTGATTCGGCGCGGCGCCGAGACTTGCCGCGTGGAGGGGCGGTTTCTGCCGCCTTTTTCCGCTGCTCTCACGCAAAAATTGGCCGATTTGGGGCTTGATGACGCATTGAACGACGGCGAGCTGGTGTTAAGCCGCGAGTTCAGCCAGAACGGGCGTTCCGTCAACCGGTTGAACCTGCGCCCGGTGCCGCTTGCCGCGCTTCGGGAGACCGCGCGGCTGCTGCTGAATATCCACGGACAAAAGGAGCATATGCTGCTTTTGGAGCCGGCCAACCAGCTGCACCTGCTGGATAGCTTCGGAGGGGCGGCGCACACGGCGGCGCGCGAGCAGGCTGCGGCGGCATATCGGGAATGGCGCGGGGCGGCGGCGGCGTTAAAACAGGCGCAGCAGGAGCAGACCGACGACGCGGACAGGCAGCGTTTTCTGGAATTTCAGATCAAAGAGCTGGAGGCGGCCAAGCTTGTCCCCGGTGAAAGCGAGGCGCTGGCGGCGGAGGCGCAGGCTCTATCTGGCGTGCAGCGGCGGAGCGACCATGCTAACGCGGCGTATCAGGCGGTTTACGGCGGGCGGGACGCGGCGCTTACGCAGCTGGATCTGGCGGCGCGTGAGCTGGCGCGGCTGGTTGAGGTTGACCCAACGGTGCAGCCCTTGAGCGAGCGTTTGCAGGGGCTTTATTACGAGCTGGAGGACGCGGCGGTGGAGCTGCGTGATTATAAGGAAGCGATCGTGGACGACCCGGCGCGGCTGGAGGCGATCAGCGCCCGGCAGTTTGAGCTCAAGGCGCTGTGCAAGCGGTATAACGCCGACGAGGCGGGGCTTTTGCAGCTTTTGGCGGAAAACAAGGCGGAGCTGGCGCGGCGGGAGAACCGCGAGGTGTATCTGGCGGAGCTGGCCAGGCGGGAGGCCGAGTTGCAGGCGGCCTATGAGCAGCAGGCGGCCAATCTGCACGAGCTGCGTGAGGCGACGGGGCTGAAATTGGCGGCACGGATCACGGCGGAGCTGCAATATTTGCAGATGAGCGGGGCGGAATTTGCCGTGTCGCTGCTGCCGAAAGCGCCCGCGGCGGACGGCTTTGACGAGGTGTGCTTCATGATCTGCCCCAACGCGGGCGAGGAGCAGAAGC
>CANQPG010000070.1 GCA_947625705.1 uncultured Peptococcaceae bacterium
CGCCCAGGCTGTGGCGGTGGATATGCTTCAGGTGCTGGCGGCTTGGACGCCGGAAAAAATGGTTTACGCGGCATAGGGGGGGCGGATATTATGCGAAGAAAAGAACGCGAAATGCCGGCCGAGTTCGGCTGGCAGGTGGCGGATAAGTGTGACTATGCGGTGCTGGCTATGACGGACACGGTAGGCATGCCTTATGCCGTGCCGCTTTCCATCGCCAGGGACGGTGAAAAAATTTATTTTCATGCCGCCGGCCAGGGCGAAAAGACGGACAATCTGCGCGCTGATCCCAATGTCTGTGTGGTCTGTGTGGCGGACGTCAACCCGCTGCCGCAGGAGTTTTCCACCGAATACGCTTCGGCGATAATTCGCGGCCGGGCGGCGGAGGTGACGGACGAGGCGGAGAAGATCATGGCGCTGCGGCTGATCTGCCGGCGTTACGCGGCGGCCAATATGGCGGAGTTTGAGGGCGCCATCAGCCGCAGTTTGAACCGGACGGCAATTTGGCGGGTGGACGCCGCTTCCATTACCGCCAAGCGCAAAAAGAACGATAAATTTGGCCGTGAAATGCGCTTTGGCCGCATGGACGACGGCGAGCCGCCGGAAACTGAAGCCTGAAAAGCCTGCAAAGCAAAGCAGCCTGACCCGGCGCGGTGTGCGTCAAGGTCAGGCTGTTGTTTTAATAAGGAAGCGTTTGATTTTTTACTCCTTGCCGTCCCAGCAATAGGTGCAGATCTTGTCGCGGTCAATGCCGATAGCCTCCAGCAGGCCGTCCAGCGATTGATAGCCCAGCGAATCGAAATGCAGCTTCTCGCAGATGGCGGAGAGCAGGCGTTTGCCGCGCTCGGTGGTGGCGTCGGCGTATTCCTCCAGGTGCTTTTCGCCGTCGGCGCCCTCCAGCTCCTGCACCACGCGCCGCGCCAGCAGGTCCATATCGGAGTTGCCGCGTGAGAAGTTAAGATACTTGCAGCTGTACATGATGGGCGGGCAGGCCGAGCGCATATGCACCTCGGCGGCGTTGGACTCGGTCAGAAAATCCACCGTCTCCCGAAGCTGCGTGCCGCGCACGATGGAATCGTCCACAAACAGCAGCTTTTTGCCCTCGATCAGCTCCGGTACGGGTATCTGCTTCATCTTGGCCACCTGATTGCGTACGTCCTGATTGACGGGCATAAAGGAGCGCGGCCAGGTGGGGGTGTATTTGACGAACGGGCGGGCGAACGCCATGCCGCTCTCGCGGGAATAGCCGATGGCGTGGGGGATACCGGAATCCGGCATGCCGGCCACGTAATCCACCTCCGGGAGCGTCCCGTGCTCGCGCTCGTTCCGCGCCATGATCTCGCCGTTTTTGTAGCGCATGACCTCGACGTTCACGCCCTCATAGTTGGAGTTCGGGTAGCCGTAATACGTCCAGAGGAACGCGCATATCTTCATGTCTTTCCCGGCGGGCGAGAGCGTCTCAAAGCCGTCTGCCGTCACGCGGACAATTTCGTGCGGTCCCAGCTCATAGGCGTCGGTATAACCCAGCTTGTGATAGGCGAAAGACTCGAAAGAAACGCAGTAGCCGTTCTCGTTCCGCCCGATCAGTACGGGCAGCCGCCCCCGCTTGTCCCGCGCCACGATGAGACCTGCCTCCGTCAGCACCAAAATGGTGGAGGAGCCGTCGATCATCTCCTGCGCGTGGAGGATACCGGCCACCAGGTCGTCCTCCTGATTTATCAGCGCGGCGGTCAGCTCGGTGTGGTTGATCTTCCCGGAGCTCATCGCCATAAACTGGTGGCGGTGGTCGGAAAAATATTTTTTGATCAGCTCGTCCGCGTTGTTGATGGCGCCCACGGTGGTGATGGCGTAAAGCCCCAGGTGCGAGCGCACGATCAGCGGCTGCGGGTCGGAATCGCTGATACAGCCGATACCGAGACGGCCGTGGAAGTCGATCAGGTCTTTTTCAAATTTGGTGCGGAACGGTGTGTTCTCGATGTTGTGGATCTGGCGCTGAAAGCCCGCCGCCGGGTCATATACGCACATACCGCCGCGGCGCGTGCCCAGGTGTGAATGATAATCCACGCCGAAGAACAGATCCAGCACGCAGTCCTCTTTGGAGGCGACAGCAAAAAAACCGCCCATAACAATATTCCTCCCGATAGATTGATTTTTTAGGCAAAGAACAGCTGGGAAAGCGTCATCGGGTCGATGTATTTGCCGTCCTTGTAAACGCGCATGTTGCCGGAGGCGATCTCATCGATCAGCATCACCTTGCCGTCCGCGTCATAGCCGAACTCGAACTTAATGTCGTACAGCGTCAGACCCTTGGCTTTCAAATCATCGGCCACGATTTGGGTGATCTGCTGCGTCATGCGCTTGATCTCGTCATACTGCTCGCCGGTCATCACGCCGAGGACGATCAGACCGTCCCTGGTCACCAGCGGGTCGCCCAAGTCGTCGTTTTTGAACGTGGTCTCCACGTAGGCGGGAAGCGTCGCGCCCTCCTCAATGTATTCGCCGTAGCGGCGGAAGAAGCTGCCCACGGCCTTGTGGCGGCAGATGACCTCCAGTCCCTTGCCGAACACCTTGGCGGGCAGAAC